>CBFHXH010000041.1:0-26373 GCA_965659735.1 uncultured Pikeienuella sp. | reverse complement strand
CATTTCGAGTTTTTGCGTTATCTTACCTGTCAGTTTCAGCCCAGACGGATAACGTTCTAAATCACGCTTTCTTAACCACCCTTGGGGCTGTAAAAGCGCAGCGATGGGTGTTTCTGACAATAATCTGGCGATCATACTCGCCGCTGGTGAAGGCACGCGGATGCAATCCGCGCGTCCGAAACCATTGCATGACGTCGCTGGGCGTAGCCTGCTCGCCCACACAATCGCGTCGGCGTTGACAGTGGCTGATCATCTGGCGGTCGTCGTCGGCTCTGGTGCGGATGAGGTGGCTGCGGCTGCACAAAAGGCGCATCTGGATGTGATCATCCACACCCAGGCGGAACGCCTTGGCACCGCGCACGGCGTTCTTGCGGCGGAGCCTGCGCTGTCCGCCGCATCGGGTGGTGTTTTTGTTCTTTATGCTGACACGCCTTTCATCAGCGAGGCGACGTTGCAGCGGATGCAGGCGTCGGATGCAGACGTCGTGATCCTTGGTTTTCATGCGGCGGAGCCTGGCGGATACGGGCGACTGCTTGTCGAACACGGCGTGCTTAACCGGATTGTCGAGGCGAAAGAGGCGATCCCAGAAGAACTGGCGATTACCTTCTGTAATTCCGGCGTCGTTTGGGCAGACGCTCAGGTCTTGCTGTCGTTGTTGAAGGAAGTTGGAAACGACAACGCCAAAGGCGAATACTATCTGACCGACATCGTCGAAATCGCGACCGCCCGCGGCCTGACCTGTGCTGCCGTCGAATGTAGCGAGGCTGAGACGATGGGTGTGAATTCCCGCGCTGACCTCGCCGCAGCTGAGGCTGCGTTTCAATCCACTGCGCGGGCCGCCGCGATGACTGGCGGCGCTACCCTGATCGCGCCCGAAACCGTCTGGTTCAGCCACGATACGGTTCTGGGCCGCGATGTGTTGGTTGAACCGAATGTCTTCTTTGGTTCCAAGGTCGTTATACACGACGACGTTACGATCCGCGCACATTCCCATCTGGAAGGCTGCATCGTGCGATCGGGCGCCGTGATCGGGCCGTCAGCCCGCCTCCGTCCCGGCGCTGACATCGGCGAAGGCGCGCGTATTGGCAACTTTGTCGAGGTGAAGAACGCGGCCTTCGGCGCTGGCGCCAAGGCGAACCACCTCGCCTATGTCGGCGACGCAACGGTAGGTGATGGATCGAACATCGGCGCGGGCGTGATCACCGCGAATTATGATGGCGTGTTCAAGTACACAAGCACGCTGGGCGAAGGTGCCTTTGTCGGGTCAAACACCACCTTGATCGCACCGGTTGAGATTGGCTCGGGCGCCTACATCGCTGGTGGGTCAATCATCACAGGAAAAGTGGAGGAGGGCGCCCTTGCGCTTTCCCGCCCAGAAAAACAGGAAAAACCCGGACTTGGCGCCCGATTGATGGCCAAGTTACGTCAGATGAAAGCGTCCGGGCAGAAAAAGAAAGGGGCCATCTGATATGTGCGGGATTATCGGGATCGTTGGGCGGCGCGAGGCTGCGCCCCTGCTTGTCGAAGCGCTGAAACGTCTGGAATATCGCGGCTATGACAGCGCCGGTGTCGCCACCTGCCATGACGGCGAACTGGGACGCCGCCGCGCGGTTGGCAAGCTGAACCAGTTGGCTGAGCTGCTGGAAAAGGAACCCATCGCAGGCAAGATCGGCATTGGCCACACCCGCTGGGCCACCCACGGCGCGCCGACCCATGTGAATGCCCATCCGCATCAAGCGGGCAAGGTTGCTGTCGTGCATAACGGCATCATCGAAAATTACCGGGAGCTGCGCGCCGAACTCTCGGGTGCGGGTCGCAATTTCCAGACTGATACAGACACCGAAACCATTGCGCAGCTTTGTGCACACATGATGGGACAGGGCCTGTCCCCGGAAGACGCCGCCGCCACCACCCTGTCACGTCTGACCGGCGCCTTTGCGTTGTGCTTTCTGTTCGAAGGCGAAGAAGATCTGATCGTCGCTGCCCGTCGTGGATCGCCGCTGGCCATCGGGTATGGCGCGGGTGAGATGTTTGTCGGGTCAGACGCGCTGGCGCTCGCACCATTGACCAATCGCATTTCATATCTTGAGGAAGGCGACTGGGCCGTCGTTCGCCGCGAGGGCGTGCAGATTTACGATGAAACCGGCGCCGCCACAGACCGGCGGATCCGCACGGTTTCGGTAGACAGCGTGCTGGTTGACAAGGGCGAACATCGCCATTTCATGGCAAAGGAAATCCATGAACAGCCGATGGTCGCTGGGTATGCCGTATCCGCCTATGTCGATGCGGGCGCGGGCAAAGTGATCTCTCCAGCAGAAGTTCTGAACTTCGCCGAAATGGACCGGATCACGCTGGTCGGCTGCGGCACCGCCTACTATGCATGCCACGTTGCGAAATACTGGTTCGAAAGCATCGCGCGCATCCCGGTCGAAATCGATATCGCGTCCGAATTTAGGTACCGTGAGCCACCCCTGTCGAACAATAGCGCCGCTGTATTCGTCAGCCAGTCGGGCGAAACAGCCGATACGCTGGCAGCGCTGAACTATGCCGCCGCCCATGTGAAATCAGTGATCGCGGTGGTGAATGTGGCCGAAAGCTCTATCGCGCGGGCCTCGGACGTGGTCTTGCCGATCCGCGCGGGCACAGAGATTGGCGTCGCCTCAACCAAGGCGTTCACGTGTCAGCTGATCACGCTGGCGACGCTTGCGATCCTTGCGGGTCGTCAGCGCGGCACGATTGACGCGGCCGAGGAAGCCCAGCTGGTCGCGCTCCTCCAACAGGTGCCGCGTCTGCTGGCCGAAGCCTTGGCGCTTGACCCTGATGTGGATGCGCTTGCGCAGGACATCGCCAAGGCGCGCGACGTCCTCTACCTTGGGCGCGGTTCTATGTATCCGCTGGCGTTGGAAGGCGCGCTGAAGCTGAAGGAACTCAGCTATATTCATGCCGAAGGCTACGCCTCGGGCGAGATGAAGCATGGTCCAATCGCGCTGATCGACGACGATGTTCCCGTCGTAGTCATGGCCCCGACCGACGCCGTGTTTGAAAAGACCATTTCGAACATGCAGGAAGTCATGGCGCGCGGTGCCAAGGTTGCTCTGATCACTGACACCAAGGGTGCGATGTTGGCGGGCGATGACGCCTGGGCCAAAGTCGTCATGCCCACCGTTGATCCGTTTATTGCGCCGGTCATCTATGCAGTCCCAGCTCAGCAGCTCGCCTATTACGCGGCGTTGGCGAAGGGGACTGACGTGGATCAGCCAAGAAATCTCGCCAAATCAGTCACGGTGGAGTAGACTGCCCGCAGGTTGGGGATACACCGTCCAGAGCGGACGACCGACAGGAGAATGATGTGCGAGTGAAGTTAATCTTGGCCCTTGCCATAACGGGGGCTTTGGTTTCAGCCTGCGCGCCCAGCAGAAAAGCAGCTAACGTCAATCCGTATGACAAGACCGTAGATGCTGGCTGTTACACGGTTGACCTGTTCACCCCGGCGAATGTCACCCAACCATCCAATGATGTGCCTGTCGAATGGCATGGTTTCCTTGGAAAATGGGGCGGCGGCGCCTGGGAAGGCAAGTGGTGCCATGACCTTTATGTCCTGTCGATTGAACCTGACGGCAAGGTCGATGTGATTTCCGCCCATGCGCCTTTTCCGGAATGGGGCCGCGAGGCGACAGCCTTTCGCCGTAAGGGTTACATCACCAAGGAAGGCGCGCTGCGGCTGCTCTATAAAAACGTGATTGTCGAGTATCGTCTTGAAAACGGCCGTCTTCTGGGTATCCGCAAAGAAGGCACCGGTCGGATGCGGATCAAGCTGGCGCAGCAGAACCTTGAAGCCTGACGACGCGCTGGCGGCGTTACGCGCAGTCGGTGATCAAGCAGACGCCAAAGGCGCAGCCGCCTATCACAAGGCGCCGCGCGAATATCTGGGCGTGCGCAACCCCGTTGTTGATGGCTTGGCGCGTGAGTGGCGGGGGGACATCGACCTGACCGCGCGCATTGATCTGGCCGATGGCTTGTGGCGCAGTGATATCCATGAGGCGCGAATTGCTGCGGCGAAACTGCTGACCCAGGCACGGATCAAGGATGATGAGCCAGTCTGGCGGCTGATCGCATCATGGGTCCCTCAATTCGACGCCTGGGCTATTGCTGATCACGCGGCTGGGGCGGGCGGACGGCGGTTGGACGCCGATCCATCCCGGTTGGATCAGCTAGAGGCGTGGACATCAGCTCCGAATTTTTGGGTCCGCCGCGCAGCTATGGTTTTTACGCTGCCCTGGGCCAAGCAAAACCATCCAAAGCCGCATGAACGTGAGGCGCGTGAGCGTATATTGGGCTGGGCGGAACGGTATGCTGACGACCATGAATGGTTCATCCAGAAATCCATCGCATGGTGGCTGCGCGATCTGTCAAAACGTGACCCCGATCGTGTCCACGCCTTTCTGGAACAGAACGGTCTTCGTATCAAGGCGTTCGCTCGCAAAGAGGCGGCAAAATATCTCTGACGATCAGAGCTCCTGTTGCTGGATTGGCGCGGGCGGCGGCGGGTCGGCCGGGATTGGGGCCATACGCGCCATCCAGGGATGAATCGCGCCAACAAGGCCCATTGTGCGGGACGCCTCCGCTTGGCGGCCAAGCTGCGCCTCTATCCGCGCGCGTCCTGCGAGGGCGCCGAAATGGCGCGGTTCCAGCACCAGAACACGTTCAATATCGCGAAGACTGTCTTCGAACCGCATCTGCAGGAACCGAGCGAATGCGCGCTGGTTCCAGATCTCTGCGTGGTTTGGGGCTTTCAGGATCAGCTCGGTCAGCAGTTCTTCCGCAACCTCAAAGTCGCCGTCGCGGAGCGATGCGGTTGCAGCGTTCAGCTGTTCGGTGACCGTTTCATCCGGGCCGATGAACCACAGTCGCCAAATCTCCTGTTCCGCCACGGTGGCGGCGGCAGGGTGTTGAGCGGATCGCAGGCGTTGAAATTCCAACGCCAACGCAGTTTTGCGTTCCGCGGTTGTCATTTGGGCGGTTGCGGTTTGCGGCGCGGTGAGGGACGCAAAGCTGATCAGCGCCACAAGACAAACTTGCAAGAGCTTTCGGATCATCGCGTTCACCTCCCCCAAGACCTTTTGAAGAGAAGGTAACATAGCGTTTCGATTTGTGTACATGTTTCATCTGACCCGCCGGCCCGAAATTTCAGGCTGAAAGGCGTGAATTTTAACCGAAATAGCTGATTTAAGGTGCTGAATGACCCGTCGGGTGGGTAGCCGCCCGTTTCTTTTCCGGGCGTTTGGCGGTCAAACCACGCCGCCGGGTCTGCCTAGCGTTCGCTCGACCTGCGTTCCCGCCAATGCTTGCGGCAGAGCGAGATGTAGATGTCGTCGCCAATGGCGATCTGATCGCCTTCTTCCTGCACATCGCCATCCGCGCCGAGGCGGACGACCATCGTCGCCTTGCTACCGCACCAGCAAATTGTGCGGACCTCTCGCAGATTATCCGCAACAGCCAGCAGGACTGCAGAGCCCGGGAAAAGCTGGCCCTGAAAGTCGGTCCGAAGACCATAGCACATCACCGGAATACCAAGATCATCAGCGACGCGCGCCAGCTGCCAGACCTGTTCTTCTTCCAAGAATTGGGCTTCGTCCACCAGTACACAGGCGAGCCTACCGATGGCGTTGCGCTGCTCCACAGCGTCGAACAAGTTCTGGCCCGGCGAAAATGTGTCGGCCTCGGCGTCGAGCCCGATCCGCGATCCGATCTTGCCGACGCCAACTCGGTTATCAAGCTGGGCGGTCAGCAACATGGTTCGCATGCCACGCTCGATATAGTTGTGCGAGGCTTGCAAAAGCACGGTCGACTTGCCCGCGTTCATGGTCGAGTAGTTGAAGTAGAGCTTGGCCATGCGTCCTTGTTGGCGCGATGTGCGCGGGAAGGCAAGATGGTGAACGACGTTCTTGTGCTGCAGTCTTACAAACCAAGGCCATGGCCGGTCTGGCGTGAGGCTTGCGCCGACAGTGTGGCGACCTGGGCTGCGGCGCAGGGCTATGCCTATCGGCTGCTGGGCGAAGAATTGTTCGACCTGATCCCTGACGCTGTACGACACAGGTGTGCTGGTGTTTTGCTGCCGCTTACCGATTTGGGCCGCCTGTTCTGGATGCGGGATCTGTTGAACGGAGGCTGGTCGCGCGTCATCTGGCTGGATGCAGACATCCTGATCTTTGATCCATCGTTTCAAATAAATGGCGAAGGAGTTGGGCGAGAGGTCTGGATCACCCGCGGACTGAAGGAAGGGTTCCGCGCGGTAGAAACTGTGAATAATTGCGGCCTGTCGTTCCAAAGGGGATCAGCTGACCTCGGTCGCTGTCTGGATGCGTCCGTCGCGGCGGCCATGGCGTTCCGAAGCCCGCCGCATCCACGCCGCCTTGGACCGGACCTTTTTCGAACGCTCCACCGGGAAAAGGCGTTTCCGATCATAGATGGCCTCGCGATGCTGTCGCCCCTTATGCTGGCCGGCATCGCGCAGGATGATCCGGCGCCATTGCGGGGACATCAGGCGGTATGGTGCGGTCCCATCCATGCCGCAAACCTGTGCGGCAGTATGATCGCAGATGAAGACTTGGCGCTTCGCGTGACTAACCGGTTGGTGGCCGATCCGACGATCATCCGCCCATCGGGCGATGCGCCTATCATTGAAGAGATCGCCTTTGGCTGACACCTGCTACTTAGATGGTGGTGAAAGAGGCGACCCTGATTTCAGGCAGGCGTCAATCCGCTCATAATCGGGGCTCCACCGCAGGCGGCAGTCTTCGAAGGTCGTCAGGATGAAAACGGCCGCCGGATCGTTGCTGCGCTTCGCCCAGTCGAGCCAGCGCACGACCGATTGGGCGCCTGCAATTTGCGAGTTCACGCACTGATCCATCGCGGCTGGCTGGCTTGCCCAGCTCATCCGGCAGAAGGAATGCGCGGCGCTGTCCTGCGCAAATGCGCCGCCCGAAAGGGAGGCTAAAGCAAGACAAGCCGAACTAGATAGAAAGCAACGAAACATTGCCAAAGACTCGCATGGTTGTGTTCGCATGTCGACATATGCACGACGACTTTGGCGTTAACGAAAATTCCGATCGACCGAATTCTCGTCTGCTTGCTCAGGTTTCGGCGCGGTCCTTCCAGGCGAACCGTTTCAACATGGTGGCGACGCCAAGATCGACAAAGGGCCGGGGGAGAAGGCGGCTGGGTTGGCCTAACGCCTCCATATCCGCGATCAGGGGATTGTCGCGGCCCGTCGCCATGTCGGCCGCCAGTATCCCTGACATCGACCCTTTAGTGACGCCGACGCCGTTCTGGCACACCGCCGTCCAGACATTGGGCGCATGCTGGCCAAATCCTGGCGCGTGATTCTGCGACATCGTAATGACGCCTGACCAGGTATGTTCGATGATATCCGATGGCAGTTCAGGGAACCTGTCGCGCAACTGCTGCGCCTGCAGCCTGACAGCCCGCTGATATTCTCCTGCCGTCGCCTGCATTGATCGGTGGTAAGTGAACTTCGATCGCATCGTCAGACGACGGTCCTGTGTGTAGCGGATTGTCGGCGCCGCGAACGCCTTGATGGGCACAAGGCCCCAGTCTGTCGCACAGCCGAGGCTGGCGTGTTCCGCCTCTGAAAACTGTCTGGTCATTGAACAGAACAGCATGATCGGAAAGATCTGCCCCTGATACAGACCAAATTGCTGCGCATAGCCGTTCACGCAGATGATGACATTTTTCGCCCTGATCCGCCCACCCGGCGTTTCGGCCACCACCGGTGGGCCATAATCGATCGCGGTGGCGGGTGTGTTTTCGTAAACGGTGACATTTTCGGGCAGGGTCGCCGCCAGCCCGCGCACCAGCGCTGCGGGCTGCATCAGAACCGTGCCAGGCGTGTGGACGATGCGCGAATAGTACGACGACCCGACCAGTGGTTTCAGGTCGCCACCATGGGTTTCATAGGGTTCTTCAATCAGGTCGAGCCCGTTGGTGAATTCGTCCAGCGCCGCTTCGCCCTCAGACGAAGAGGCCGCCATGTACTGGCCTTTGGGCGACCATTGACATTCGATCTGGTGCGTCTTTACGATATTAGCCAGCCATTCCGTTGCGCTGCGCGCTAGGCGAAGCGCGCGCTGCACTTCTGCAATCCCACCATCATCACCGCCGACATTGTGCGGGATGTCGATGACAAAGCCGGAATTGCGGGCTGAAGCGCCCGTTGCGATTTCGCAGGCGTCGATCACTATGATCTTTTCATCCGGGCGATTTTCACCGAGGCGACGCGCAGCGCCAAGCCCCGCGTACCCCGCGCCAATCACCAGCCAGTCTGCGGTCACATCGGTTGCAAGCGCCGCCGCCGGGGCGCGGGCGGACAGGGTGTTTTCCCACCCGTTGCCGCTGTCAGGCTTGGGAAAGACCTTGATGTGCTTCATGATCCCGCCCAGTTGGCGGGATGGATTGCGTAGAAGATCAACGCATCTTCCGCCTCGTATTCCAACGCAGTGCCTTTGGGCAGAAAGATCGTGTCCTTTGGCCCGGCTTTGAGCGCACCTTCGGCGGTGTGAACGGTCAGTTCGCCTTCGACGACAAGCAGAACCTCGTCATACTTGATGGTCCAGGGAAAGCGGGCGTTCGTCATGCGGCCAAACCCGGCACCAAGCTCAACCAGGTCATCCGCCCCGCAGATCGGTGCGGCGCTGGCCTGATCGCCGTATTCGAAACGCGGACTAAAGCTGAGGTCTTGAAACGGCTGTACGCGGGATTTGGTCATGGCTCTCTCCTCTATCGTCGCCATCGCAACACGGCTTTGGGGGCGGCGCTGATCAAAACCCAACCCTGTAGCGTTTTGCGTTTACGGTGAATCACTGTGGCGTTTTGCTTCGTCAGGCAGCATTTACGCTAGTAAATGCGTTGACGGAGCGAAATGCCTCAATGTTTATGTAAAACGCTTTATTGTGACGCAGGCGCGAACCGCCTATATACCGACTCGAGAGGTTGCGCGGGCGGACGTCTCGCCAACCCGGTCAGGTCCGGAAGGAAGCAGCCGCAACGAGTTTTGTTTCGGGTCGCTGCAGCCTCTCACCCAAATCCGCCACATCTTCCGACGGCAGCGCACCCCCGTAACGGTGCGCCGGGATTGCCTATGGCAAGACCTGAGTTTTCAGTGGGCGGCCAGCCATGAAGTCAGCAATATTGTCCAACACCAGCTGCGCCATTGCGGTGCGGGTCGCCACTGTTGCGCTGCCCTGGTGGGCCTGAAGCACGACGTTGTCCATGGTCATCAGGTCTGGCAACGGGTTTGGCTCAGCCTCAAACACATCCAGCGCCGCGCCGCCAACGGCGCCAGATTTCAGCGCGGCGACCAGCGCCTGTTCGTCAATCACCGACCCGCGGGCGACGTTGACGACAGCGCCGTCTGGGCCAAGCGCCTCAAGCACCTCTTTGTTCACGATATGCTTGGTGCCTGCGCCGCCGGGGGTGATGCAGATCAGCCAGTCGACGTTTTTCGCCATCTCGGTCAGGTCGGCGTAATAGGTGTAAGGCGCGTCGGGCTTTTCCGACCGCCCATGATAGCTGACGTCAACCTTCATCGGCAGCAATCGGGCGGCAATCTCGGCGCCGATGCGGCCAAGGCCGATGATCCCGGCGCGTGATCCTGCGACCTGCCCGGTCAGCATAATCTCTGACTTGGTCCATTCGCCAGCGCGCACACCTGCGTCGATGACTGGGATGCGGCGGGCGAGCGCCAGCATCATGCCGACAGCCAATTCAGCCACAGCGTCATTCAGCACACCAGGTGTGTTGGTCACCGGAATGCCGCGTTCCAGAAGTTCCGCGATTGGAATGCCGTCATAGCCGACGCCATAGTTGGAAACGAATTTCAGGTTCGGTATCCGGTCAGCCATCGCCATCGTAAAGCCTACGCCTGCGTCTGTAGCGACATAGCCGATCTTGTCGGCGACCCTTGCCAACAGCGCCTCTTTGTCATTAGCGCCGTAATAATTGTGGACGGTTCCCAACTTTTCCGCCGCGTCCAGCCCAAGAGGGGACAGCGGGCGCATAATCAGAATATCTTCGGACATTGTTCTCTCCTAGCGCGGGTTCTGATCAATCTGATTTGTCAGATTGATTGGAAGGCGCAACTTTCGCTGACGGTTCCTAATTTGTTGTCTGTCCGGACTGTTTCAGTTTGGTCAGAAAACAACCTTTTCAGGACGAGAACGCGGTCATCCACACCAGTCCTTCATCCGTTGTTGTGCGAGGGCGGTATTCCGCCCCGATGAAGCCGTCATAGCCCATGGCGTCGATGGCGGGAATAAGCCGTTCGTAAGAAATCTCGCCCTCGTCCGGCTCGGCCCGGCTGGGGGCGGCGGCGATCTGGATATGGCCGATCGCCGGCAGATGGGCTTCCAGCCGTTTCATCAGGTCGCCCTGCATGATCTGGACATGGTAGCAGTCGAACATGATCTTCACATTCGGGGCGCCGATCACCTCAACATGGTCGGCGGCCTGTTCGACTTCGCACAGGAAATAATCTTCGGCGTCGCGCTGGTTGATGGGTTCAATCAGAACGCCCATGCCGACATCGCGCGCCTTATACGCCGCAAAGGCGAGGTTGGAAAGGAAAGTGCGTTCATCGCCGCCCTTGCCCGCCATGACATGCACATTCTTGCAGCCAATCGCGTGACCATAATCGATGGCCTGGGTGATGGCGGCGCGGGCTTCATCCTCACGCCCTTTCAGGGCGGACAGGCCAAAATCACCCGCCGCGACATCGCCGCGGATCGTATTCAGGCCCAGCATCGGCAGGCCGGTTTCGTCCAGCGCCGCGTTCACCTCCGCTTCGTCGACCTCATAGGGGAAATGGCATTCCACTGCTTCGAATCCCGCCGCGTTGGCGCGTCTGATCGCGTCAGGCAGGGACAGGTCCGTCCAGAGAAAGCCAAGATTGGCAGAAAAACGCGCCATACATGCTCCGTTACGCAGTTGAGGCATCGTGCACCATGATCCCACCGCCGTATGTGATCAATTGCAAGAATGCAAACTTTGGTGTGCGGGCGCTGCGTCACCGGACCCATGGACACCCACGCGGCGCAGGCGTAGCGTCGCGAAAACGCTTGTTGGAGGTTTGGGATGATAACTCAGTACGCACCGAATTCATGGGAAGGCCGCGCAATGGCGACGGTTATGGCGGGCTTTACCGATCTGCCGACGATGCAGGAGCGCGGCCCGATCATTCTGACTCACGGTGAAGGCGCCCGCGTCTTTGACGTTCATGGCCATTCATGGCTGGATGCAAACTCGGGCCTTTGGAACATGGTCGCCGGGTTTGATCACACAGGTCTGCAGGACGCGATGGTCGAACAGACCCGCAAGTTCCCGGGCTATCACGCCTTTTTTGGCCGTATGGCCGACACGGCGGTTGAGCTTTCGGAAAAGCTGGTTGAGGTGTCGCCGTTTGCTACGGGTCGGGTGTTCTTCACCAATTCAGGGTCAGAAGCCAACGACACCATGGTCAAGATGCTGTGGATGATGAGCCAGGTCGAAGGCACGCCGCAGCGCCGTAAGATCATCACCCGCATCAACGCCTATCACGGTGTAACGGCGGTTTCCGCCTCGATGACGGGCAAGCCATATAACTCATGGTTCGGCCTGCCGCTGGACGGGTTCCTGCATGCCGATTGTCCACACTACTGGCGCTTTGGCCTGGAAGGCGAAAGCGAGGCTGAGTTTACCACCCGCTTGGCCGCCAATCTGGAAGAGATGATTGTCACCGAAGGCCCTGAAACCATCGCCGGGTTCTTTGCGGAACCTGTCATGGGCGCCGGCGGCGTGATCCCACCTTCAGACGGGTATTTCCAGGCGATCCGCCCGATCCTGCGCAAGTACGACATCCCGATGATTGCTGACGAGGTGATCTGCGGCTTCGGTCGAACAGGTCAGCTGTGGGGGTCTGAGACGTACGACATCCAACCTGACGCCATCATATCCTCCAAATGCCTGACCGGGGGCTACATGCCGCTGGGCGCCGTGATCCTGGGTGACGCGATGGCGGAACGGATGCAGTCTGCGTCCGAGAAGATCGAAGAATTCCCCCATGGCTTTACCGCATCTGGCCACCCTGTCGCGTGCGCTGTCGGCCTGAAGGCGATCGATATCATCATGAACGAGGGGCTACTGGAAAACTGTCAGGCGATTTCCCCCTATTTCATGCGACGCCTCAAGGAATTCGAAGCGCACCCGATGGTGGGTGAGGCGCGCGGCGTTGGCCTGATGGGCGCGTTGGAGGTTGTGTCAGACAAATCCACGAAAGAACCTTTCGATGGCTCGCTTTCTGTATCTGAACGCTTGGCGAACGCCTGTTTGGATAACGGCCTGATTTGTCGCCCCCTAGGCCAGTCCATCGTTCTTTGCCCGCCCTTCATCTTCGACAAGGCGCTGACGGACGAAATGTTCGACAAGATCACCCTGGCGCTGGATCAGGTGCAGGAAGGCCTTGGGCGGTAAGCAGATTCGCCCATTTGGTGACAACCTATCGGTCAAAGCGGCTTAAGCTGCGCGCTAGAAAAATCCGTTGGAGGGCCGCCCAGTCTGGGCGGCCCACATTTTTTCAGTCGGTAGGTAATGGGAGCATTTTGGATGTGAGACACCCAGTTTCATCGAAAGAAACTCAGGCGTCGTTTCAAATTGGCAAGATCACCTGCTTATCTGCGCCTTAAAAAGCCCATGCAAAACACCGGGCTGCCCTAAAGTCTTTGCACCCCTGCTGGTCTGCGCATTTTGAACGTCTCTTTGCAAAAGTGGAACGCGCTTTCACCGGGCCTGAGCACGGCATGGTTAACGCCAATAAAGGCACATCTTTAAGTATTATACTGCACATTCTGTCGGCCTAGCTTGCTATCACCCCGCTGCCGGTTGGAGCCATCCGGCGTTGATCTGTGGTCAATAACAATCGCTGGATATTCTATCGGCGTTTTGTGGGGCAAGTGATGACTGAGCTGATTACCAGCATCGTCATCACTGACGATGTCGTTGAGCATACAACTTTGGAAGGCGTAGTCATCGGCGCGGTGACTTTGGCGGCGGGTGTCACCACCTCGATCGTGGGCGAACACGCCGACAAATTCGAAATTGTTGGCAGCGAGATCAGGGTGAAGGACGGACACCCGATCAATTATGAAACATTCTACGCAACGTCATATGTGTTGGAAATTTCCGCCTCTGACGGCATGGGCGGAACGCAGACCTATTTCTACGATTTCACCAAGGATGGCGCGACGATCATCGATTCCGTTATAGGCCAATACGGCACCGAAAACGGTGAGGTGATGACCGGTTCTGTCGGCAAAGACCGCTACAATGCTTATGGTGGCACCGATACGATCTATGGCGGGGATGGCGATGACTGGGTGACCAGCGGCGCAGGCGGAGACCTGATTTTTGGCGGCGCCGGGCAGGACGTCCTTTGCTACATGGATGCGTTTGAGGCGATCAGCTTTGACTTCTCCACCGGCCTTGGGGTCGGCGGGACGGCAGATGGCGATGTCACCAATAGTATGGAGCGGATTTATGGGTCGTCTTACAACGACGTCTTCATCGGCTCCGCAGAGCGGGAACACATGTACGGCCATGATGGCAATGACACCATCTATGGCGGCGGTGGACATGATCACCTGACCGGCGACGCGGGCCATGACGAGGTTCATGGCGGTGCGGGCGACGATACGTTCAAGGACGATTCAGGTGATGACTTCATGTATTGCGATGGCGGTAAGGACCGCTTCTTCGCTGTATCGGGCGGTGACCACTATGATGGTGGCGCTGACATCGACACGGTGAATTTTGAATTTTCATCCGAAGCCGTGGCGTTGAATCTGAAGCTGGGCATTGGTTGGTCGAGCGACGCAGCCTCTGACAGTTACGCCGCGATCGAGCGCATCAAGGGTACGCATTATGACGATTGGATCGTCGGTTCTGATGATTTTGATCGGCTTTACGGCAATGATGGCGAAGACAGCGTCGCTGCGGTACAGGTGAAGATTACCTGCGCGGCAATGATGGCGATGACCAGATCTATGGCGAAGCGCACCGCGATGTTATGTATGACGACGCCGGTGATGACAGTCTTTATGGCGGCGCGGCGGACGACCGGCTGTATGCGGACGAAGGTGCCGATCTGATTGACGGTGGCGATGGGGTCGATAACCTCTACTTCGCCGCTAGCGAGGTTGGCGTGTTCGTCAACCTGATCAGTGGAACTGGTCAATTCGGGCTGGCTGAAGGCGATACTTATGTGAGTGTAGAGCGGATCTATGGCTCAGAACATGGCGATACGCTGACCGGTGGCGACATGAATAACCGGCTCTATGGCGAAGGTGGCGACAATCTTCAGACGGCGGCGATCATTGGGATTACCTGGAAGGCGGCGCCGGGTCAAACGTGTTCGTCTTCCTCGATCACGGTGGGTCTGACTACGTCACCGACTTCGAAGATGGGCTCGACACATTGGTCTTTGCCGGCATCAACGGTGTCGCGTGCATTGATGATCTGACGTTGACGCAAACAGCCGCTGACCACTGGGCGGTCGACTACATGGATGATGGCTCTGCCGAGACGCTGACGGTGCATAGCGCGGGCAACGTGTCGCTTGGGGTTGAAGATTTCATCTTCGCTTAAGTCTTTGCGGCAGGGGCTCTTCCTCTTGTCGCGCTATCCGAACCAGACCTTTCGGATCAGGTTCAGACCCATCAGCAGGAAAAAGACCAGGACGGCTTTCTGATAGCGTGCGGTGTCCATACTGCGCCGCACGCGTTCGCCCACCGCAAAGCCCATCAAGGTGGGGATGACCATGATCAGCGAAATCACAAACAGTTCCCACGTCATCAAGCCATTGACGAGGTATCCGCCAAGCAGGGGGATTGCGCCTATGACCAGAAGAAATCCAAAGGCGCGCACATAGTCGGCCTTATCCAGTCGTAGCGCCAGCAGCAGAATCACCAAAGGCGGTGACCACAGACCCGTCAGGCCCCCCATAACACCGCCAGCCACCCCAGCCGCAATCATTGCGGGCGTTTGCCATTTTGGGGGCAACGGCGGCGGCAGTTTGATCAGGCTGGTCGCGGCGAAGATCACAATGGAAACGCCGGTGACGATCATCAGCGTTTCCGCCTGAAAATCCGCTGCGAACAGGCTGGACAGAAACAGGCTGATGAACAGCGCCGCGCCAAACGGCCGGAACCGGCGGATCGTCGCCGCCCCGTTTCCCTCGCGGTACATCTGCCAGATGTTCGATATCAGCATCGGCATGATGCCCAACGCGATGGCGATACGCGGGTCGACAAACTGGCTGAGGATGGAAATGACCGTCGTCGGCAACCCAATGCCGATCGCCCCTTTCACCGTGCCTGCGCCCAGAAAGACAAGCGGCGCCAGCCAGTAAATCCAGTCAATGCCCATGATTTGGCCCATGACGGCTGCGTATCACTGCCGATCAGCCGATGACAGCGCCGTTTCGCTGGAATATACACCCGGCCCATGTTCACAGTCGCCGCGCTATATCACTTCACCCGTTTCGAAGACCCCGCTGCCCTGAGGCCGGGGGTTGAGGCCGCCTGCCATGGTGCCGGCGTCAAAGGTACGATCCTGCTCGCGACCGAAGGCGTGAACTGCACCATCGCCGGTACGCGCGATGGGATCGACGCCGCGCTTGCCTGTCTCCGCGCCCTTCCGGGCTGTGAGGGGTTGGAATGGAAGGAAAGCGAAGCGGCGGACCAGCCGTTTTTGCGCCTCAAGGTTCGGTTGAAAAAGGAAATCGTCACGCTGGGCCAGCCTGGTGTCGACCCGACCTCGCAGGTTGGAACTTATGTGGCTCCCGAGGATTGGAATGATCTGATCGAACAGGATGACGTGATCCTGATCGACACCCGCAATGATTACGAAGTGGGGATCGGTCAGTTTAAAGGTGCCATCGACCCCGGCACGACCAGCTTTCGCGAATTTCCTGACTGGTGGAAGGCGAACAAGGACACCTACGAGGGCAAGCGCGTCGCAATGTACTGCACGGGCGGCATTCGCTGCGAAAAGGCGTCGTCTTACCTTCTGAGCGAAGGGGTGGACGAAGTGTTTCACCTGAAAGGCGGCATCCTGAAATATCTGGAACATACGCCGCCCGAGGAAAGCACTTGGGATGGCGAATGCTTTGTCTTTGATGGTCGCGTGTCGGTTGGCCACGGGCTAAAGCAGGGCCCCTACGATCTGTGCCACGCCTGCCGCAGACCGATTTCAGAGGATGACAAAGCCTCTGACCTTTACATTCCCGGCGTCCAGTGCCCGCATTGCGTGAACGAATATACCGAGGCTGATCGCAGCCGATTTCGCCAACGCCAGAAACAGATCGAGTTGGCGAAGAAACGCGGCGAAACCCATTTGGGTGATGCGGGCGGATGAGGGCTTATCGCTCACCCCACGCGCCCTATCTGCCAATCGCTTACATGGATGACGAGGTTCTGGTCATCGACAAGCCATCCGGCCTGTTATCGGTGCCTGGCAAAACCCCGGATCTGGACGACTGTGTGGAAGCGCGTGCGAAGGCTTGGCTGCGCTCGGCCCATATTGTGCACCGGTTGGATATGGACACGTCGGGCCTGATCATCCTCGCCCGGTCCAAGGCTGGGCAGCGGGATCTGTCAAAGCAGTTCGAACAGCGCGAAATTACAAAGACCTACATGGCGATCATCTGGGGTGGGCCTGACGCTGACGAAGGGGTCATTGATCTGCCGCTGATCGCTGACTGGCCCCGTCGCCCGCTGCAGAAGGTCTGCCATGAGACAGGCAAAAAGGCCGTCACGCATTGGCAAGTCGTGCGCCGCGATACCAAAACCTCGCTGGTCCGCCTGAAACCGGAAACCGGGCGCAGCCACCAATTGCGGGTCCACATGCTCAGCCTTGGCCATCCGATCATCGGCGATCCGTTTTACGCCGAGGGCGACGCGCTGGCCGCGTCGCCCCGGTTGGAATTGCACGCGACTGAACTTGGATGGCGCTGTCCCGGTGACGGGTCGCAGCGTCTGGTAAAGATCCCCGATCCTTAAGGCGCCCGATGCGTTTTTTGGATCTGCAACGCCTGTTCCCGCACCCAGACATACATGCCGCTCGCCACCACGATTGTCGCGCCGATCAGCGTCCAGGCACCCGGCGGTTGGTTAAAGATCAACCAGCTGGCCGCTGTCATGTAGATGATCTGAACATAACCGAATGGGGCCAGCGCTGACGCCTCGCCAAAGCGCAGCGCCAGGACCCAGATTTGGTGGCCTGCAAAGCCAAAGAACCCGATGACAAGGCAAGCCGTCCAGTTCAGCGCGCCGCTTGGCCAGGTCCATTCCGAAAACGCCCAGGGCGCCAGCAAAATGCAGGGCAGCGCGGCGGCATAGAACTGCATGGTCCCGGCGCTTTCCTGTCCCGCAAGAACGCGGGTCAGGATATTGTAGATTGTCGCCATGAAGGTTACGAAAAACGACACCAGCATGGCCCAATGGAAAGACGCGCTCCATGGCTGAGTGATGATCAGGACGCCGGCGAAGCCGACAGCGATGGCGCTCCACCTTCTCACACCGACCTTTTCCTTTAGGAAGATGGCCGCAATGGCCGTCGTCATGAGCGGCATGGTGAAGAAGATCGAAACCGTGACCGTCAACGGCAGGTACTGAAGCGAGAGGAAGTTCAATGAGGTTGACGCCACCAGCAGCAACCCGCGCAGCAATGTCAGGCCGGGCCTCTCCATCCGCCAAACGCTCCAATCGCGCTGCCAGGCGGAAGATGCAATTGTGAACAACAGATGCCCAGCATAGCGGAATAAGACGATCACGGGCACAGCCATGCCCGCCGTGATCAGCCACTTGGCGGATGTGTCGATACCGGTGAAGAACAGGAACGTGACGCAGGTCAGCAGGATAGCCAGATTGCCGCGATCCTCTTTCCCCTTAAGCGGCTTGTTCACCTAAAGCGGCTTCAAATCAGACTGGAACAGTCTGGTTGGATGCCAAGACAGGCGTTGACGTCGATAATCAAGCATTTCCATCAATCTGGTTTCCCAGATCGTTGGGATTGCAGTTGGATGTCGTCTTCAAGAAACCAGCGGATGTTGTCCTCAAACCCCTTGTCCTGATGAAACCCAAGGCGGATGGCCTTGTCGGTCTTCATGTCCTGCGGCCAGCCTTCGCAGATCTTCTGGATGAACGGATCTTCGTTCCACGTGATCAGCCCGGCGGCGTTTGACCCCGCAACATTCGTCATCGCCTGCACCATGTCGCCGACGCGGACGGACTGGCCGGGGATGGCGAGACAGCGGTTCATGCCCCACGCGTCTTCTGGCACCGCGGCGGCGTGGACGAGGTTGGCGACGACTGTGCGGGGGGCGGAATTCCAGACGCGGTAGTCCTCGCTTACAGGGCAGTTGGCAGTGTCGCCCTGCAATGGTTCGCGGAAGATCGACGACATGAATGATGACGCGGCGGCGTTAGGTTTGCCGGGGCGGACAGTGACCGAAGGCAGACGCAGACCCCGCCCATCGAGGAACCCTTTGCGCGAATAGTCGGTCAGCAGCAATTCGCCTGCTGCTTTCTGCGCGCCATAGCTGGTCTGCGGGTTCAGGAAGGTGAAATCGGTAATTTCTTCCCCCCATTCGCCGCCATAGGCCGCGCAGGAGGACGTGTAGACAAAGATCGGCTTGTTTCCGCCATGGCGCGCCGCCTCGAACAGGTTGAGCGAGCCGAAGAGGTTGATGTTCAAGCCCAGATCAAATTCCAGCTCAGCCTGGCCAGATACAATGGCGGCGAGGTGGAAGATCACGTCAAAAGGTTCGGCGAAAGCGGCGTTCACTTCATTCTTGTCGGACACATCCAGCGCGATGCCTTCGGTTTTGTAGGAGGCTGCGACAGGGTCTGGCGCGAAAATGTCGGACTGTACGACATGGGTCAGCTCACGCCCATTCAGCGCACCCTTTTTGGCAAGCGCCGACGCCAATTTGGTTCCCAGAAAGCCGCCGCCGCCGGTGATCAGAACGCGCATGTGAATTATCCCTGTAGATGACCCGCGCCGCTCGCCCAGTGGGGCAGGGCGACTTAGCGTCAATAGACGGGATGCGCGATCCGCAGCAAGCCCTGCACGACGTCAGCGCCGCGCAGAGACCCCGAAAATCACCCAAGCATAGCCGCGATCTGATCCTTCAGAACCGACCGTTCCTTGCGCATCGTTGTCTCAACAATGTTTTCAACCGGCTCTACCTGCGTTTCGGCCCTGTGAATGGCGCGGTTCACGATGTGGTAATGACCGAAGAGCCGCCGAAAATGGGCGTCCGAGGTTTTCAGCTGATGAATCTGTTCGGCTTTGTCCAGGAATTCTTCGGCCAGCTCATGGGGGGTGTGGGTCATGATCAATTCTCCTATGCTGTTACAAAGAAACCATGGCCGACCGGGACATCATTCGCCTTGATCAGGATCAATACCCACTGAATTTTGTCGCCTGACGGACGGTCACAGGCCTGCCTTCGCCAAGGCTGCTGCCACCCGTTTTGCGTTGCCGCTGTTCTTCAGACCGAATGAGGTGACTAGTTGCCTGGTGTCGAACCGGGCGTCGCGCGTCGTGACCCGTTTGGCGACATCGTGCTCAGCCTGATGCGTGCCCAATTCGATGTTCAGGGCGGCCAGCAAGGGTGGGGCGGTGTAAAAATCCGGTTGCAGGCGAGACATCTTTTCCGCTTCTTGCCGCGCTTCCTCCAGCTCATCGGTGAAATAGCAAGTCAGGATCTTGATGATGGAATACCAGCCTGGGTAATTTGGGATCGCCTCCATCGCCTTGCGCACCGTGATCAGGGCCTCTTCATTTCGATCAGCCATCATCAGGGCGTAAGCGAGGGTGCCATTCGCCGGACCTGGTTCCAGCACCTGCCCCATTTCGGTGGCTTCGACTGCGCCTTCCCAGTCGCCGCGTGCGATGCAGATGGCGCGTAGCAACGACTGCGGGCGACTATCGTCATGGTCGGTGATCTGCATCGCGAATTCGTAATCCGTTTCTGCGATGGACAGCAGTTCGTCGTTGCGTTCAGGCGACCACAGCGCGATCCGCGCCCTGCAATAGGAACCGGCGATGCGCGGCGTTGGGAAGTTGGGGTCAAGTTCCTGCGCCTTTGTCCAGAGGCGCACGCACGCCTCCATCGCATCTGGGGAATATTTCTGAAACTCGTGGAAGGCGGTGGCGCTGATCCGCCAGGCGCTGAAATTGTGTGTCCCCTGATTCCACCTGTTCGTATATGCGCCAGCGCTCAGCGTCGTGTAGACGTCGATGACGATCGTCTGCGCAAGATCGTCCTGAATTTCAAAGTGGTCGCCGCCGGTGCGATCGAACCGTTCCGCCCACACCCGTACGCCGGTGAACTGATCCACCAACTTGGCCTGCACGCGCACCCAGTCGCCCGACCCTCGCACGCCGCCGGAAAGGCGATATCGCGGCGGCTCCATCGCCTTGTCTTCTTCGATCACGGTCAATTGCCCAACGCTGCCGATCGCGACCGCAATATCTTCGGTCAGGCCTTAAGCCAGATCCGTGAAATCCGGACTAGAATGCGCAAAAGGCAAGATTGCGATTGTGGACTTCACTTCGCGAACGCGTTCGCCTTCCGCGCCGCCCTGAACGCGCCAGCAATAGACGCGAACGGGTTTTTCAACGTTCTTGACGTGATACGCGCCGCTGTCGCTGAATTCCCCTGCGTGGGCTGCGCCCAGGCCCTGAAAGGCGATGCCGGATATGCAAAGGCCATCAGGATCGGCCAATGCCCCCAACCGCTCAGCGATGTTTACCCCTTCGCCATAGATATCATCATCCTCGGCGATGATGTCGCCCAGATTGACCCCGATCCGCAGGCGAATGCGCGTGTCATCCAGTTGACTGACTTCACGGTCCTTGTTTGCGCTGAGGATTTCTATGGCGGCTTGCACCGCGTTCACGACCGAAGGAAATTCGGCGAGCGCGCCGTCGCCCAGATATTTCACCACGCTGCCATCCTGCGCGGCGACCAGCGGGCCAATCACCTCGTCCTGAAGAGCGCGGATACATTCCAGTGCGCCTTCTTCATCGGCCTCCATAAGTCTTTCTGAGCCGGTGATATCCGTGGCAAGAATGGCGGCGAGGCGGCGTTACATCTGATCCTCCGTTCATGGGGATCATTCTAAGCGCATTGTTCGCCCGTTAAGAAGCGCCTAACGTCAGTTGGTGTGTATTTATCCAGCACAAGGAAGCTGGCAACGCAGCTCAGTGCACCATCTTGCGCCGAAATCTCAGCGGCGCCTGCGCAACGATCACACCCAGACCGACAATCGCCGCCCCAACCGCCTGCGCCCATGACCATTCAGCGCCTAACGCCAGCACGCCGGCGATCATAACGTAAAACGGCACCGCGTTCATCTGCAGTGACGCAACCAGAACGCCCAATGTCCCGGCGCTCCATAGCCACAGCGTCTGACTGATCACAAAGGCGAGGATCGTCCAGACGAGGAAATTGGCGATCTCCATCTGGCCAAAGGCGCCTGCCTGCGCTGTGCCCATGCCAAGTAAAGACGCGCCCGCCCAGGCGATGGCGCAGAAAGTGGCCGCACCAACAGAGGTGATGGTGGCCCTCGCCAATGCGGTGTCACCGGGCATTTTCTGGTTTGATGCGCGCGTGCCCCAGACAAAGACGAAGACCGAGGCAAGGCAGACCAGCGCGCCCAGGCCAGCCTCGCCCGCGAACAATGCGGGGCCGACAGCGATCAGGCCGCCGATGATCGACAGGACAACACCTGCGATCAGGCGCAGCGATGCGCGACGTTTGTCAAACAGAAATTCATAGACCGCGCCCGCCACGGGCGACATCGCGGCAACGATGGCGGTCGTCACAGGGTCAGACATCGCCTGCCCGAGGAGGAGGAGGCTCGCCCCCAACCCAAACCCGAACGCGCCCGCAACCATGCCTGTATTCCAGTGGCCGTTGTGCAGGGCGCCGCCGCCTTCGACCATCCACAGCACGACCAGCAACAGCGCCGCGCCGACAGCCATGCGCGCTGCGATCAGCGCCAGTACGCCCCAATTGTCCAGAAGTGGTTCGACCGCTGGAAAGCCCGCCGCCCACGCCACCATTGCAGCGAAGCACAGCAAATTGCCTTTAAGCGCATCGTTATTCAGCGAAGCAACCGCAAACGCCATCGTCGTTCCCCTGATTGGATTGGGGAGAAGTTGCGCGATTCGGGCTGCCAGTGCGCGTCTTTGTGCGACGCAACATCGGTCGATTTTGGGAGTCCCGCTTGCGACGCGCTGGGCGTCGCAAACGGATTTTCAGAGCTTACTCAGCCGCAATCGCCTCATCCGCTTTCGCCACTCGGCAGGCGGAGAATTTGAATTCCGGGATCTTGCCATAAGGGTCAAGCTGTGGGTTCGTCAGCGTGTTCGCCGCCGCTTCGACATAGGCGAAGGGGACAAAGATCATGTCTTCACTGACCGCCCTGTCGGCTCGCGCCATAATGCGGATCGCGCCGCGGCGGGTTTCAACCGTGATCATATCGCCCGGCGCAACGCTCAGACGGCGCAGCGTTTTAGGGTGGAGCGATGCGTTCGCCTCAGGCTCCAACCCATCCAGCACAGTGGCGCGGCGGGTCATGGAGCCTGTGTGCCAATGTTCCAGCTGACGGCCTGTGGTCAGGATCATCGGGAAGTCGTCATCCGGCACCTCGGCTGGCGCGATGATTGATGCAGGTGTGAACCGCGCGCGACCTTCGGGGCGGGGGAAGCCGTCGCCAAAGACGATCGGCTGGCCGGGATCTTCGGGGCTGAGCGACGGGTAGGTGACGACGTTCTGGTTTTCGAGACGGTCCCACGTGATGTTGTCGAGCGACTTCATGCCCTGCTTCATTTCGGCGAAAATCTCACGCGGGTGGGTGTAGGTCCAATCCAGACCCAGCCGCTGCGCCAGATCGACCGTGATCGCCCAGTCTTCGCGCGCTTCACCCGGAGAGGACACGGCCGGTCGGCCCATCTGAACCTGACGGTTGGTGTTGGTGACCGTGCCGGTTTTTTCCGCCCAGGCGGAGGCTGGCAGGATCACGTCGGCATAGTTCGCCGTTTCGGTCAGGAAGATGTCCTGCACGACAAGACAATCCAGCTTGGCCAGCGCGTCGCGGGCATGCTCCACGTCTGGGTCCGACATCGCCGGGTTTTCGCCCAGAATGTACATGCCCTTGATCTTGC
The DNA here is from genome assembly GCA_965659735.1 of uncultured Pikeienuella sp. Taxonomy (GTDB): domain Bacteria; phylum Pseudomonadota; class Alphaproteobacteria; order Rhodobacterales; family Rhodobacteraceae; genus Pikeienuella. The sequence continues at coordinate 3,087 of CBFHXH010000041.1, read as the reverse complement.
CCTCATGGGTCGCGTCCATGATCTCAACTACGGTCAGACCCTTATTCGGGTTCCAGCCTTCTGTGTTCCAGATCGAGGTAAACAGGCTGCGCACACCATCATCGCCGACCGGCTGATAATCGGGCAGGAACATTGGGATCAGGCCGGCGTCGGACGCGCCCTGCACGTTGTTCTGGCCACGCAGGGGATGCAGGCCCGAGCCGGGACGGCCCACCTGGCCGGTCATCAGGGCCAGTGAGATCAGGCAGCGGGAATTGTCGGTGCCGTGGATATGCTGGCTGACGCCCATCCCCCAAAAGATCATGCCCGCCTTGGCGCCTGCAAAGGCGCGCGCAACTTCGCGCAGCGTTTCCGCGTCGATGCCGCAAAGGTCAGCCATCTTTTCGGGCGCGAAGCCTTCCAGATGCTCTTTCATCGACTCAAAGTTCTCGGTGTAGGCGGCGATGTACTGTTCGTCCGCCAGACCCTCTTTCACGATCACATGCATGATTGCGTTCAGCATGGCGACGTCCGCGCCTGGGCGGAACTGCAGCATCTTCCAAGCATGGCGCTTCAGGCCCTGACCGCGCGGGTCCATAACGATCAGCTTGCCGCCGCGTTTGGCGAACTGCTTGAAATAGGTGGCGGCGACCGGGTGGTTTTCGGTCGGGTTGGCGCCGATGACGATGGCGACGTCGGCGTTTTCAATCTCGTTGAACGTCGCGGTCACGGCGCCTGATCCAACGTTTTCCATTAGCGCGGCGACGGAGGATGCGTGGCAAAGCCGGGTGCAGTGGTCGACGTTGTTGTGGCCGAAGCCCTGACGGATCAGTTTCTGGAAAAGATACGCCTCTTCATTCGAGCACTTGGCTGATCCGAACCCGGCGACGCCTTCGCCGCCCATGTCGTCGCGGATCTTGCCCAGACCGCCAGCGGCGGCGTCCAGCGCCTCGTCCCAGGTCGCTTCGCGGAAATATTCCAGCACGTTCGACGGGTCGACGTTCAGCCCCTTGGCGGGCGCGTCGTTGCGGCGGATCAGGGGTTTGGTCAAGCGGTGTGGGTGATCGACATAGTCGAAACCAAACCGGCCTTTGACACAGAGGCGGTTTTCGTTGGCCGGGCCGCCTGCGCCGTCGACCTGCTTGATCTTGCCGTCCTTGATCTTGAAGGACAGCTGGCAGCCGACGCCGCAATAGGGGCAGACGGACTGAACCTCTTCATCAAAGTCCTTGCTGTCGCCGCGCTGTTGGTCGTCAACCGCGGTGGCGGGCATCAAGGCGCCGGTCGGGCAGGCCTGAACGCATTCGCCACACGCAACGCAGGTGGACGCGCCTATCGGGTCCATGATGTCGAAGATGACCTCGGCGTCGCGGCCGCGGCCGCCCATGCCGATGACATCGTTGACCTGCACTTCGCGGCAGGCCCGGACGCAGAGGTTGCAGTGAATGCAGCTGTCTAGGTTCACCTTCATCGCGACATGGCTGTCGTCCAGCAGCGGGATGCGATCCGCCTCCACCGCTGGAAAGCGGCTGTCGGCGACGCCCTGCGCATCGGCCATGTCCCAGAGGTGGGAGGATTTGTCGTGCGCTTCTTCCCGGTCGGGCTGGTCGGTGACGAGCAGCTCCATCACCATCGCGCGGGCCTTTTCCGACCGTTCGCCGGTGGTGTGCACGACCATGTCGTTCGATGGCTCGCGGACGCAGGACGCGGCCAGCGTGCGTTCGCCTTCAACCTCGACCATGCAGGCGCGGCAGTTGCCGTCTGACCGATAGCCTGGTTCATTCCGGTGGCAGAGATGCGGAATGCGGTTGCCGCGGTCCTTGGCGATTTCCCAGATCGTTTGGCCCGGCTGGGCGATGACTTCCTCGCCGTCCAGGGTGAATTTAATTTCGTTCGACATGGGTCGCCTCCGCCTAGTCAGAATCCAAACCGTCGAAAGACGGTCCGAAGTTAGCGGACACTAACGATTCCTATGTCTTTCGGGAACGAATTCGCGACCGCGCATTGCGTTTTCGCGACCACTGGCGCCATCGCGCTTCGCCGTTCGGAAACTTCCGTCGCCGATGCGCGTCAGATATCGCGAGAAAGGGCGCGGGCATGGTCAGCGAAATCCTTCGCTTCGACCACAGCCTCACGGATCAGCTGATCAAAATGGCGGGTTAGCAAACGCACGCGGTCCTTTGACCGAATCGCCGAGTAGAAATGCCCGACATAAATCGCGCTGAGCATGGGGCCGAAGATTGTCACTGGTGCGCTGAAGGTCCGCCGGCTGTCAAACAGATGGAGGCGCAGTGCCGGGTACCCATCCTCGGCCTCTTGCGCGAAGGCCTCAAGCTGTTCGCGGCGCGCCTCAGCGGGCGGATCGGCATAATACCCGGCACCTGATGCGAAAGCGGCCAGTTCACTGATCGGCATGGCGATCTCATAGTCGGAAATCTGTTCGCGCAGCCAATCATAGCGTTCGTACATCGCCGTCATCGCCTGTTCCGGCGTGCGGGTCAGCGCGCGTTTATATTCCCACTTCAAAACCGCCTCGGTCTTCAAAACGTCAGGCAATGTCGCTCGCACATGGCGGATCTTGTAACCTGCCGCCTCGCGGTGTCATTCCATGATCTGGTCGTCCGCCATGGTCCGTTCCGCATCGGCGACCGCCAACGCCTGCGCGACCACATCACCGGGCCGCTCGGGTCGGTCAGTCAGGCCCAGCAACCAGTCCGCGCTGACGCCCAAGGCTTGCGCGCAGTCAGCGACCAGATTGCCGCCAGGCATCCGCGCGCCTTGATCGGACAAAAGCTGCGCGATCGTTGACCGATCAACGCCGGCGTCGCGCGCCAGGGCGGTGCGGTTCGATCCGGCCCGTTCAATCGCCTCAATCAGGCGCGCGCGAAACTCAGCTGCGCGTTCTCGTTTGTAGATTTTTATCATCAGATGTGAGGATTATCATATTTCTGGAAATTGTATTACAACTCACCGGATACGCAGATCGCCTTTCGAAGGCTATGACCGTCGAGAGGCAATCAAGAGGATGACAATGGAACTGAGATCAGAACCTTGTTGAAATCAATCACATGGCAGATATCCGGCTTGGTAGTGATGACCTTCGTGACC
>CBFHXH010000040.1:0-26555 GCA_965659735.1 uncultured Pikeienuella sp. | reverse complement strand
ACCGGCACGTGCGAACTGCCAGCAGGCACCGAAATGGTGATGCCGGGCGACAACGTGAAGATGGAAGTCACCCTGATCGCCCCGATCGCAATGGAAGAGCGCCTGCGCTTCGCCATCCGCGAAGGCGGCCGCACCGTCGGTGCTGGCGTCGTCGGTACGATCGTAGAGTAATCATTCGAAGCGGGCGCGGCGGTTCATCCGCCGCGTCTGTTTCGTTCTGAAGTTCAATTGGTCCCTGAAGGACGAGCGACAATGCAAAGTCAGAACATCAGAATTCGGCTCAAAGCCTTCGATCACCGCGTGCTGGATTCCAGCACATTGGAGATCGTAGACACGGCCAAGCGCACAGGCGCCGCCGTCCGAGGCCCAATTCCGCTGCCGACGAAGATCGAGAAATACACCGTTCTTCGCGGCCCGCACGTTGATAAGAAATCACGCGAACAGTTCGAAATCCGCACGCACAAGCGGCTTCTCGACATCGTGGACCCGACACCGCAGACCGTGGACGCGCTGATGAAGCTCGACCTGGCTGCTGGCGTCGACGTCGAAATCAAACTCTAAGGAGGCGCGAGACAGATGCGCTCTGGAGTCATCGCTAAAAAGCTGGGTATGACCCGGCTGTTCATGGAAGACGGCAAGCAGATCCCTGTGACCGTTCTTCAGATGGACAATGTTCAGGTCGTTGCACAGAAAACGTCCGACAAAGACGGCTACTCGGCCGTCCAGCTCGGTGCGGGTTCGGTGAAAGCGAAGAACGTCTCAAAGCCAATGCGTGGCCACTTCGCCGCTGCTAAGGTCGAACCGAAACGCAAACTCGTTGAGTTCCGCGTTGCCGCTGACAACCTGATCGAGGTTGGCGCCGAGATTACTGCCGACCATTATCTGGAAGGTCAGTATGTCGACGTTGCCGGCACGTCGATCGGTAAGGGCTTTGCTGGTGCTATGAAACGCCACAACTTCGGTGGCCTTCGCGCATCGCACGGTGTTTCTATCTCTCACCGTTCGCATGGTTCAACTGGACAGTGTCAGGATCCGGGCAAAGTCTTCAAAGGTAAGAAGATGGCCGGCCACATGGGCGCCGCCCGCGTGACCACCCAGAACCTGCAGGTCGTCAAAACAGACGTGGAACGCGGCCTGCTGATGATCAAAGGCGCTGTGCCTGGATCAAAAGGTGGCTGGGTTACGATCAAGGATGCGGTGAAGAAGGCTGCGCCCGAAGGTCTGCCGACACCTGCCGCTGTTCGTTCAGCAGTGACCGAAGCGCCTGTTGAAGCGCCTGCGACCGAGGAAGGAACGGAAGAATGAAGACCGACGTTCTTAAACTCGACGCCGCGAAAGCTGGTTCGATTGATCTCTCGGATGAGGTTTTTGGCCTCGAGCCACGCGCAGATCTTCTGCAGCGGGTTGTGCGCTGGCAGCTGGCGAAACGTCAGGCTGGCACGCATCAGACCAAACGCCGCGGTGAGCAGTCCTACTCGACGAAGAAGATCTATCGTCAGAAGGGCACCGGCGGCGCACGTCACGGTGACCGGGCTGTTTCGCAGTTCCGCGGTGGCGGCACGACAAAAGGCCCATTGTCTCACAGCCACGCGCATGACCTTCCAAAGAAGGTGCGGGCGCTTGGTCTGAAGCACGCCCTGTCGGCAAAGGTGGTCGCAGGTGAGCTGACTGTCATCGAAGATGCGATGCTGGACAGCGGCAAGACCAAAGACCTGGCCGCTGCGCTTAAAAAACATGGTTGGAACCGTGCGCTCGTCATCGACGGGGCCGAGGTCAACGAAGGTTTCGCCCGCGCTGCACGCAACATTGACGGCGTTGATGTGCTGCCATGCCAGGGCGCCAACGTCTATGACATCCTTCGCCGCGATCAGCTGGTGCTGACCAAAGCGGGTGTCGCAGCCCTTGAGGAGCGTTTGAAATGAGCGCCACCCCAGAACAGTACGACGTCGTTCGTCGTCCGATCATCACCGAGAAAGCGACGATGGCCTCCGACGCCAACGCTGTTGTCTTTGAGGTCGCGATGAACGCATCCAAGCCTGAGATCAAATCGGCTGTTGAAGCGCTCTTCAATGTGAAGGTCAAAGCGGTCAACACGTCGATTACCAAGGGTAAAGTGAAACGTTTCCGCGGCCGTCCTGGTCGCCGAAATGATGTCAAAAAGGCCTATGTGACTCTCGAAGATGGCAACGCCATCGACGTGACCACCGGTCTTTAAGATCAACAGCAGCGGAAGACAGAAACTATGGCGTTAAAATCGTACAAGCCGACGACGCCGGGCCAGCGCGGGCTGGTTCTGATCGACCGTTCGGAGCTGTATAAAGGTCGTCCCGTCAAAGCCCTCACCGAGGGTTTGACGAAAAAGGGCGGCCGGAACAACACCGGACGGATCACCATGCGTCGCCAGGGCGGCGGGGTGAAGCGGCTCTATCGCATCGTCGACTTCAAACGGCGGAAATTCGACCAACCTGCAACGGTTGAGCGGATTGAATATGACCCTAACCGGACGGCGTTCATCGCTCTCATCAAGTATGAAGATGGCGAACAGAATTACATCATCGCACCTCAGCGCCTTGGCGTTGGCGACACTGTCGTGTCTGGTGCGAAGGTCGACGTAAAGCCGGGCAATTCCATGCCGTTCTCTGGCATGCCGATCGGCACGATCGTTCACAACATCGAATTGAAGCCGGGTAAGGGCGGTCAGATCGCACGTTCGGCTGGCACCTATGCCCAGTTCGTTGGTCGCGATGGTGGCTACGCTCAGCTGCGTTTGTCTTCGGGCGAACTTCGCGCTGTCCGTCAGGAGTGCATGGCTACGATCGGCGCCGTGTCAAACCCGGACAACTCGAACCAGAACCTAGGTAAAGCTGGCCGTATTCGGCACATGAACAAGCGGCCACAGGTTCGCGGTGTTGCGATGAACCCGATTGATCACCCTCATGGTGGTGGTGAAGGTCGTACATCCGGTGGTCGTCACCCGGTGACGCCATGGGGTAAGCCGACCAAAGGCGCACGCACCCGCAAGAACAAGTCGACCGATAAATACATCCTGCGGAGCCGTCATGCCCGCAAGGGCAGACGGTAAGGAGGGGCTGTTAGATGTCACGCTCCGTATGGAAAGGTCCCTTCGTAGACGCTTACGTCTTGAAGAAGGCCGAAAAAGCACAGGCCGCTGGCAAAAACCAGGTCATCAAGATCTGGTCGCGCCGGTCGACCATTCTGCCTCAGTTCGTTGGTCTGACGTTTGGCGTCTACAACGGTCAGAAGCATATCCCCGTGAATGTCACCGAAGACATGATCGGTCACAAGTTTGGCGAATTCTCGCCAACCCGCACCTATTACGGCCATGCGGCCGATAAAAAAGCGAAGCGGAGATAATCGATGGGCAAGTCGAAAAATCCCCGTCGCGTGGCTGAGAATGAGGCGCAGGCGATCAGCAAGATGCTGAAGACCTCGCCGCAGAAGCTCAACCTTGTCGCCGGATTGATCCGTAACAAGTCAGTTGGCAAAGCGCTTGCTGATCTGACCTTCTCGAAACGCCGCGTTGCGGTCGACGTGAAGAAGACGCTGCAGAGCGCGATTGCGAACGCAGAAAACAACCACGGTCTGGACGTCGATGAACTGATCGTCGCCGAGGCGTATGTGGGCAAGAACCTGGTGTTGAAACGCGGTCGTCCTCGCGGTCGCGGCAAGTTCGGCAAACTTTTGAAGCCGTTCAGCCAGATCACCATCAAAGTTCGCCAGGTTGAGGAGCAGGCCTAATGGGTCAGAAAGTCAATCCGATTGGGCTGCGGCTCGGCATCAACCGCACCTGGGACAGCCGTTGGTATGCAAATACCAAAGAATATGGTCCCCTTCTGCATGAAGACCTGAAGATCCGGGCTTTCATCAAGAAGAAGTGCGTGCAGGCAGGCGTCAGCCGCGTTGTCATCGAACGTCCGCACCGCAAGTGCCGCGTCACGATCCATACTGCGCGTCCCGGCGTGATTATCGGGAAAAAAGGCGCTGATATTGAAGGCCTTCGTAAAGAGGTTGCCAAACTGACCGATAGCGAGCTGCACCTGAACATCGTTGAGATCCGCAAGCCCGAGGTCGACGCTCAGTTGCTGGCCGAAAATATCGCGCAGCAGCTGGAACGCCGTGTTGCTTTCCGGCGCGCCATGAAACGCGCTGTTCAGAACGCCATGCGTATGGGCGCCCTCGGCATCCGTATCAATGCTGGCGGCCGTCTTGGCGGCGCAGAAATTGCTCGGGTCGAGTGGTATCGTGAGGGGCGCGTTCCGCTTCATACGCTCCGCGCAGACATCGATTACGCTCATGCTGAAGCGCACACCGCGTACGGCATTTGCGGCATCAAGGTCTGGATCTTCAAAGGCGAGATCATGGAACATGACCCGCAGGCGCATGACCGCCGTCAGGCCGAAGCGCAAGAGGGCGGCTCACGCCCCGCTCGTAACTGAGCGGGCTGAGGGTAGAGGATAGATAAATGCTGTCTCCAAAACGTACTAAGTTCCGCAAACAGCACAAAGGCCGGATCAAGGGCGAAGCCAAAGGTGGCTCTGACTTGAACTTCGGGTCTTTTGGGCTGAAGGCGACACAGCCAGAGCGGATCACCGCTCGGCAGATCGAAGCTGCACGTCGTGCAATGACGCGTCACATGAAACGTCAGGGCCGCGTGTGGATCCGTATCTTCCCCGATGTTCCTGTCACGCAGAAACCTACCGAAGTCCGCATGGGTAAAGGTAAGGGTTCTGTCGAATACTGGGCGGCCAAGGTGAAGCCAGGCCGGGTGATGTTCGAAATTGATGGCGTGTCCGAGCCCGTGGCGAAAGAGGCCCTGCGCCTCGCCGCCATGAAGCTGCCGGTCAAGTGCCGCTTCGTTCAGCGCGAAGACTGGTAAGCCATCAAGCTCCAGAATTAAATCAAGTTGGACACCCTGCAATTCACTTTGCAGGGTGTTTTCTTTTGCAGAAACGTAGATGGATCTATGCGCTGCCGGTCATCCGATTTCGAAAAGCGTGTAAACTGGATTGAAGCCGGATGGCTTAACTGTGCCCACGGCAACCACAGTGTTGAGCCATGTCTATCTCGGATCTCCACATTCAAACCTGGGTGTGATCGCGAGTGAATAACGATCTGACGAAAGATATTTGCCTTTAGCTAGATCGCTCAGCGCGTCGGCATCTCCCGCAAAGCGACCCTCGTAACTAAGGTAGATATTCGCCTTGTCTTCTGTTCTCAGGGTCAGGCGAACATCAATTTGAAACGATCTATTCGACTGAAAAAGAGCCCAATCAACACCTTCCGAAAGAACGCCCCCCTTCATTCGATCTCCGTCAAAGGAACCGCGTTGATTGTCGCAATTGTGCGACGCCCAATTGATGTCTCGCCAAGCTGCACTGCATTCATCGCGTCGACGTCGAGGCTTAGCGTGAGTAGGTGTTTGTGAGGTAGGCTGGCAGTGGCGTGCGACATTCAACTCTCCGAAGGTTCTGGTGACGTATCACTTTAATCGACTATTCGGCGAGGTGGCCCAAGATGTAAGGATCCTTTCGGGGCGGCTCTGCGATTTGGCGACTTCCAACGACTACTTGATCGAAAGTGAGTGCAGGTGATACGGCCAGATAGCCGTCCAGAAGGCTGTTTCGTTAGATTGGTTGCTGGGATTGTGGCCGTCGATATTTCGGGGCAACCTGTACGTAGCGAAGGTGATACGACCTGAAAATCCTTGATATACTGGCATTAGGGATAAAAACGGACGTAAGGCCTTCCAGACCCCTTGCCACCCACAAGACTCAGGCGTATAGAGCGCTCCTCTACCGAATTCTCCACCGGAACCGGCGTGACCTTCGTGAGCGCCCCGGTGAGTGTTGAAAAAGGAATATGTAGCAATGAAAGCTGCAGATCTACGCGATAAGTCGCCGGATGAGCTCCGCGAAGAGCTTGGCAAACTGAAGAAGGAGAGTTTCAACCTCCGCTTCCGTCAGGCCACCGGTCAGCTGGAAAATACATCAGAATTCCGTAAGGCCCGTCGCGACGCTGCTCGCGTCAAAACGATCCTCAACGAAAAAGTCGCTGCAGCGGCTGGCGGAGAATAAGAGATGCCCAAACGTATCCTGTCCGGCAACGTCACCAGCGATGCAAACGACAAGACGGTTACCGTGTCGGTCGAACGCCGTTTCACTCACCCCGTTCTGAAGAAGACTATTCGTAAGTCCAAGAAATACCGGGCTCACGATCCAGAGAACACCTTCAAGAAAGGCGACGCAGTTCGCATCCGCGAATGCGCCCCTGTCTCGAAGAACAAACGCTGGGAGGTTGTAACTGACGCGTAAGCGCCGATCACAACCAACCGGTTCATCGAAACCTCAGGGGATCAGTCCCTGAAGGTCGGGAGAAACCACCATGATCCAGATGCAGACCAATCTGTCGGTCGCCGATAACTCGGGCGCTCGTCGGGTGCAGTGCATCAAGGTGCTCGGCGGCTCCAAGCGTAAATATGCTTCGGTCGGCGACATCATTGTGGTCTCTGTAAAAGAGGCCATTCCACGCGGTCGTGTGAAAAAAGGCGAGGTCCGCAAGGCCGTCGTCGTTCGCACCGCCAAAGAAGTCCACCGCGAAGACGGCACGTCGATCCGTTTCGACGGCAACGCCGCCGTTATCCTGAACAACAACAACGAGCCGATCGGTACCCGTATCTTTGGCCCGGTTGTTCGTGAGCTTCGCGCGAAGAACTTCATGAAAATCATCTCGCTGGCTCCGGAGGTGCTCTGATGGCTGCTAAGCTGAAAAAGGGCGACAAGGTTGTCGTGCTTGCCGGTAAAGATAAAGGCAAGGAAGGCGAGATCCTGTCCGTCATGCCAAAAGAGAACCGCGCATTGGTTCAGGGCGTGAACATGGTGATCCGCCACACGCGCCAGTCGCAGACCGAACAGGGCGGCCGCATCCCCAAGGAAGCGTCCATTGACCTGTCGAACCTGGCTATGGTCGACCCCAAAGACGGCGGCGCAACGCGCGTCGGTTTCAAAATGGTCGACGGTCAGAAAGTCCGTTATGCCAAAAAATCGGGGGAAGTGATCGATGCTTGACGCCGCCGATTACCAGCCGCGCCTGAAAATGTTGTACGCGGAAAGCATCCGCGCCGCGATGAAGGAAGAGTTCGGCTACAAGAACGACATGATGATCCCGCGCCTGGACAAGATTGTCCTGAACATGGGCGTTGGTGAAGCAGTTGCAGACACCAAGAAGGTCAAATCCGCTGTTGCGGACATGACGCTGATCGCTGGCCAGCAGCCGGTCGTCACCAAAGCGAAAAACTCAATCGCCGGCTTCAAGGTCCGCGAAGAGATGCCGCTTGGGTGTAAAGTGACCATGCGCGGCGATCGGATGTATGAATTCTTCGACCGTCTGGTTACCGTCGCAATGCCTCGCATCCGTGACTTCCGCGGTGTGTCGGGCAAATCTTTTGACGGTCGCGGCAACTACGCCATGGGCATCAAAGAACACATCGTCTTTCCCGAGATCGAGTACGACAAAGTCGATCAGATCTGGGGCATGGACATCATCATCTGCACCACTGCTGGCAATGACGCAGAAGCGAAGAGCCTGTTGGCCAAGTTCAACATGCCCTTCTCTGACCTGACGGGGAACAACTGACATGGCCAAGAAAAGCATGATCGCCCGTGAGACCAAGCGTCAGAAGCTGGTCGCAAAATACGCCGAAAAGCGCGCTGCGCTGAAGGCGATCGCGGATAACACTGAACTTTCGATGGAAGAGCGGTTCAAAGCGCGCCTCAAGCTCGCTGAGTTGCCCCGCAACTCCTCAGCCACGCGCCTGCACAACCGTTGCAAGGTTACTGGTCGTCCGAAGGCCTATTACCGCAAGCTGCAGATGTCTCGTATCGCGCTCCGCGATCTCGCCTCCAAGGGTGAGATTCCGGGCATGGTCAAGTCCAGCTGGTAAGGGAGGGAAATTAAATGAACGATCCTCTCGGAGATATGTTGACCCGCATTCGCAACGCTTTGATGCGCGGCAAGTCAACAACCCACAGCCCCGCCTCGAAGATCCGCGGTTGGGTTCTGGATGTGCTGGTCGAAGAAGGCTACATCCGTTCGTACGAAACGAAAGTTTCTGCAGCGGGCAAGCCAGAGTTTGAAATCAGCCTGAAATATTACGAAGGTACCCCCGCCATTCGTGAGATCAAGCGCATCTCGACCCCAGGTCGCCGTGTGTACTCAGGCGTTTCGGCCATTCCGACCGTGAAAAACGGCCTCGGCGTGTCGATCGTATCGACGCCTCGCGGCGTGATGTCAGACGCGCAGGCGCGCGCCGCCAATGTTGGCGGCGAAGTGCTCTGCACCGTGTTCTGAGGAGGCTGGAATGTCACGTATCGGCAAACGGCCCGTAGAAATGCCAGGTGGCGTGTCCGCCAGCATCTCTGGTCAGACCATCGAAGTGAAGGGGCCGAAAGGCGCCCGCACATTCACGGCTACGGATGACGTCGATCTTTCGGTTGACGGTCAGGAAATTTCGGTAAAACCACGCGGCATGTCCAAACGGTCACGTCAGCAGTGGGGCATGACCCGCACTCAGGTTCAGAACCTCGTCACGGGCGTGTCGGAAGGTTTCAAGAAAGAACTTGAGATCCAGGGCGTTGGTTACCGCGCCCAGGTTCAGGGCAAAACCTTGAAACTGGCGCTTGGCTACAGCCACGACGTTGAATACGTGATCCCCGACGGGATCGAGATCGTCGCGGCGAAACCGACCGAACTTTCGGTCTCTGGCATTGATCAGCAGCAGGTTGGTCAGGTTGCAGCAGAGATTCGTCGCTGGCGGAAACCGGAGCCCTACAAGGGTAAAGGAATCCGCTACAAAGATGAGTACGTCTTCCGCAAAGAAGGCAAGAAGAAGTAAGGACCAGACAGATGGCGAACAGCAAACGGGCATTGTTCCAGCGCCGCCGGATGCGCGTCCGGAACCGCTTGAAAAAACACCAGAACGACAAAATGCGTCTCAGCGTGAACCGTTCTTCGAAAAACATCTCCGCTCAGGTCATCGACGACGTGAACGGCGTGACGGTCGCAGCAGCTTCGACGCTCGAAGCAAAGCTGGGCGTGGTCGGCAAGAACAACATTGAGGCGGCTGCAAAGATCGGCGCCTTGATCGCCGAACGCGCGAAAGCGGCTGGCGTCGAAGAAGTCGTCTTCGACCGTGGTGGTTACCTCTTTCACGGGAAGGTCAAGTCGCTTGCTGACGCCGCCCGTGAAGGCGGTCTGAAATTCTAGGAGGCGATAATGGCCAGAGAAGATAACCGGGGCGACAATCGCGGCCGCGGGCGGGGCAACCGCCGGGATCGTGACGAAGAGCCGGAATTCGCTGATCGCCTTGTCGCGATCAACCGCGTCTCAAAGACGGTGAAGGGTGGTAAACGCTTCGGCTTTGCAGCTCTCGTCGTTGTCGGTGACCAGAAGGGCCGTGTTGGGTTCGGATCGGGCAAAGCCCGTGAGGTGCCTGAGGCGATCCGCAAGGCGACTGAAGACGCCAAGCGTCAGATGATCCGCGTGCCACTGCGTGAAGGCCGCACGTTGCACCACGACGTGCATGGTCGTCACGGCGCCGGCAAGGTTGTAATGCGCACCGCGCCTCAGGGTACGGGCATCATCGCCGGTGGTCCGATGCGCGCCGTGTTCGAGATGTTGGGTGTTCAGGACGTGGTCGCAAAGTCGATCGGTTCCCAGAACCCGTACAACATGATCCGGGCGACCTTTGACGGGCTGCGTAACGAATTCAGCCCCCGCATGGTCGCATCGCGCCGTGGCAAGAAAGTTGCTGACATCGTCCGTCGTGACGAACCAGCAGCTGAACCTGCCGCAGCCGAAGCTTAGGGACTGAAGAATGGCTAAAACCATCGTCGTCAAACAGATCGGTAGCCCGATCCGCCGCCCCGCCGACCAGCGTGCAACGCTGGTGGGCCTCGGTCTGAACAAGATGCACAAGACCCGCGAACTGGAAGACACGCCTTCCGTTCGTGGCATGGTCAACAAGATCCCGCATCTCGTCGAGATCGTCGAAGAACGCGGCTAAGTGATTTGAGGCGGGCTTCGGCCCGCCTTATTACCTGAACAACATCCGTGGCCAGGGGGTTGCTGACGCGACTTTCGCCCCCTGCGTCCGGCAAAAGGAGACAGCGTCATGAAATTGCATGAACTTGCCGACAATCCCGGCGCAACCAAGAAACGCAAACGCATCGGTCGCGGCCCGGGTTCCGGCGTCGGTAAAACCGGTGGTCGCGGCATCAAAGGCCAGAAGTCTCGCTCAGGCGTGGCGATCAAGGGCTTTGAAGGCGGTCAGATGCCAATCTACCGTCGTTTGCCGAAGCGTGGGTTCAACAACCCGAATGCACAGAAATTCGCAGTCATCAACCTCAACACCCTGCAGGACGCGATTGATCGCGGTGCGCTGAAGGTTGATGGTGTGGTCGACGAAAACGTTCTGGTTGCAACAGGTGTTGTGCGCCGCGTTCTCGACGGCGTACGTCTGCTGGCGAAAGGCGAGCTGAAAGCGTCGCTGACGCTGGAAGTTGCTGGCGCGTCCAAAGCAGCCGTGGAAGCGGTTGAAAAGGCGGGCGGCAAGGTCGATATCGTAGATGTCGTTGCGAAGCGACGCGAAGCAGTCCGCGCGGCAAAGACAGCCGCCGAATAATCCGCCTTGAACCGGGGGTGACCCATGGCGTCAGCCGCAGAACAACTCGCGCAGAACTTTAGCTGGAGCTCTATCGCTCAGGCCAAGGAATTGCGTCAGCGCATCTTCTTCGCGCTGGGTCTCCTTATCATTTACCGGCTCGGGACTTACATCCCGATGCCGGGCATCGACACGCTGCGCCTTGCGCAGTTCATCGAGCAGACCCAGTCGGGCATTCTCGGCGTCTTCAACATGTTCTCAGGCGGTGCGGTCAGCCGAATGGCGATCTTCTCGCTGGGGATCATGCCCTACATTTCCGCCTCCATCATCATGCAACTGATGACCTCCATGGTTCCATCGTTGGAACAGATGAAGAAGGATGGGGAAGCAGGTCGTAAGAAGATCAACCAGTACACCCGCTATGGCACCGTATTGCTGGCCACCGTTCAGTCCTATGGCGTCGCCGTTGGGCTTCAGGGGCAGGGGCTTGCGCTGAACCCGGGGCCATTCTTCATCGCGTCGGCCATGATCACGCTGGTTGGTGGTACCATGTTCCTGATGTGGCTGGGTGAACAGATCACCGCGCGCGGCATCGGTAACGGTATTTCGCTGATCATCTATGTCGGTATCATCGCTGAACTGCCAACCGCCTTGGCGCAGTTCTTCGAACTGGGCCGTACCGGCCAGCTGGCTGCCTGGCTAATCATCGCAATCCTTCTGGGCGCGATCGCTGTGATCGCCTTCGTGGTGACGCTCGAACGCGCGCAGCGAAGGATCATCGTTCAGTATCCCAAGCGTCAGGTCGGCCAGAAAATGTACGGTGGTGAGAACTCTCACCTGCCGCTGAAGGTTAACACCGCTGGTGTGATCCCGCCGATCTTCGCGTCGTCTTTGCTGCTGATGCCGACGACGATTGCAGGGTTTTCTGGCGATGGCGGATCTGAATGGATGCAGGTGGTTCTGGCCTATATCGGCCGCGGCCAGCCCGGCTTCCTGATCATCTTTATCGCGCTGATCGTTTTCTTCTGCTTCTTCTACACGGCTGTTGTCTTCAATCCGGAAGACGTTGCCGACAATCTGAAGAAACAGGGCGGCTTCGTGCCTGGTATCCGCCCGGGCAAACGGACAGCGGAATATCTCGACTACGTTTTGACGCGTCTGACAGTGGTCGGCGCCGCTTACTTGGCTGCGATCTGTGTGCTGCCAGAGCTCCTGATATCCAACTATTCCGTACCGTTCTATTTTGGCGGTACATCGGTCCTGATCGTGGTTTCGGTCACGATGGACACGATCACCCAGGTGCAGAGCCATCTTCTGGCGCACCAGTATGAGGGGCTGATCGAAAAATCCCGCCTCGGGGGCGGCAAAAACAGGGCAAAAGCCCGGGCTAACCGCAAAACGGGACGGAAACGTACATGAACATCATCCTGATCGGCCCTCCGGGCGCTGGTAAGGGCACGCAGGCCCACAAGCTTGTCGCCGAACGCGGCATGGTCCAACTGTCTACTGGTGACATGCTGCGCGAAGCGCAGGCGTCTGGGTCTGAAATGGGCCAGAAGGTCAAAGACATCATGGCGCGCGGCGATCTGGTTACGGACGAAATCGTCATTGGTCTGATTGCCGAAAAGCTGGACAGCGGCGCAGCTGACGCAGGTGCGATCTTTGACGGCTTTCCGCGCACTCTGGGGCAGGCGGACGCGTTGGGCGAGATGCTCGCCTCGAAAGGCCTGTCGCTGGACAACGTCGTTGCAATGACAGTCAAAGACGAGGCGCTGGTCGCCCGTGTGACCGGCCGCTTTACCTGCGGCAATTGCGGGGAAGTCTACCACGACACGAACAAGCCGCCGTTGCAGGCTGAGACCTGCGATAATTGCGGCGCCAAGGACAGCTTCAAGCGTCGTCCGGATGATAATGAGGAAAGCATACGCACGCGGCTTTTCAACTATTACCGGGATACATCGGCGCTGATCGGCTATTACCACGCCAAAGGCCTTCTGAAGACGATAGATGGCTTGGGTGAGATCGACGAAGTTGCAGGGCGCATGAACGGCGCTCTGGACGGCTAAAACTCAGCCCTGCTTGGGGTTGACGGGGAAGATTGCAGACATATAATCCGCGCTTCCTTCGGCAGAAGCATCTATTGATGGACCTAGTTCATTGATTGACAAGGACTTTTCAGCGGTGCGACGCGAATCGCGTTCAAGCCGCACGGGACAATATGGCCGAAGGGCCTAGGAACGGAGCAAGACTGTGGCGCGCATCGCTGGCGTAAACATTCCTACGAACAAACGAGTGCACATTGCGCTTACCTATATTCACGGCATTGGCGACACTTCCGCCAAGTCGATCTGTGAGGCGACTGGCATCGACATGACCCGCCGCGTCAATGAACTTTCGGACGCAGAGGTTCTGTCGATCCGCGAGCATATCGACGCCAACCACATGGTCGAAGGCGACCTTCGCCGTGAAAAGCAGCTGAACGTGAAGCGCCTTATGGACCTCGGTTGTTACCGTGGCCTGCGCCATCGTCGCGGCCTTCCGGTCCGCGGTCAGCGCACACACACCAACGCCCGCACCCGCAAGGGCCCGGCGAAAGCAATCGCCGGCAAGAAGAAATAAGAGGGCAGGCTCATGGCACGCGAAAAAGTACGCACAAAGCGCAAAGAACGGAAGAACATCACTGCGGGCGTCGCCCACGTGAATTCGTCGTTCAACAACACTAAGATCGCCATCACGGACGCCCAGGGCAACGTGATCTCGTGGTCGTCCGCCGGCACGATGGGCTTCAAGGGTTCTCGCAAGTCGACCCCATACGCCGCTCAGGTCGCTGCTGAAGACGCTGGCAAGAAAGCACAGGAACACGGCGTGAAAACGCTGGAGGTCGAAGTGCAGGGGCCAGGCTCGGGTCGTGAAAGCGCGCTGCGCGCCCTTCAGGCGCAGGGTTTCGTGGTATCGTCCATCCGCGACGTGACCCCGATCGCCCACAATGGCTGCCGACCGCCGAAGCGTCGCCGCGTCTAATACGCGACTGAATTAGCCGACGGGCCTGCCCATTCCGGTGCGGGCCCTTCGCCGTAGAACAAGAAGAATTTCCTCGGGCGCGCCCTGACCCGGATCCAAAAGGGCGCAAGAATGGAGGACCATAATGATCCACAAAAACTGGCAAGAGCTGATTAAACCGACCGGCCTGGACACCACGCCCGGCGCCGACCCGTCACGTATGGCGACCGCAACTGCGGAACCGCTTGAGCGTGGCTTTGGCCTGACACTGGGCAACGCCCTGCGTCGCGTGCTGCTGTCCTCTTTGCAGGGTGCGGCGATCACGTCGATCCAGATCGATGGGGTCCTTCATGAATTCTCGTCGGTTGCTGGCGTTCGCGAAGACGTTACGGACATCGTCCTGAACGTCAAAGGCATCGCAGTCGCGATGGAAGTAGAAGGCCCCAAGCGCCTGACGCTGCGCGGCAAGGGCCCTGGCGCGGTCACCGCAGGCGACATCGAAGAGATCGCCGGCGTTGAGATTCTCAACAAGAACCACCTGATCTGTCAGCTGGACGAAGGAGCTGAGCTGCACGTCGAACTGACGGTTGACACTGGCAAGGGCTTCGTCGCCGCTGACAAGAACCGCCCGGAAGATGCGCCGATCGGCCTGATCCCGGTCGACGCCCTGTTCAGCCCAGTTCGTAAAGTCAGCTACAAGGTTGATCCGACCCGTGAAGGTCAGGTTCTGGACTATGACAAGCTGACGCTGAACGTTGAGACTGACGGTTCTCTGACCCCGGAAGACGCCATCGCGTATGCGGCCCGCATTCTTCAGGATCAGCTGCGCACGTTCATTAACTTCGATGAACCGCAGGACGAGGTCAAAACCGATGAGGTTGACGAACTGGAGTTCAATCCGCTCCTCCTCAAGAAAGTCGACGAACTGGAATTGTCTGTCCGTTCGGCAAACTGCCTAAAGAACGACAATATTGTCTACATTGGCGACCTCATCCAAAAAACCGAAGCCGAGATGCTCCGCACCCCGAATTTTGGCCGCAAGTCGCTGAACGAGATCAAGGAAGTTCTTACTGGTATGCAGCTGCATCTGGGCATGGACATCGTTGATTGGCCGCCAGACAACATCGAAGATCTGGCTAAGAAATTCGAAGATCAGTTCTGAGCTGAGAACTGAACTCGACCGGGGGGCCGCGGCCCTCCAAGCAGACCCAGGGATGGATTTCCCCAAGGAGTGTGGTTCCCAACGCAGGGCCACCAGACAAAGTATAAACCGGCCAAGCCGGATGATTTAACGGAGATGACCAATGCGTCACGGACACGGATACCGGAAGCTCAACCGGACACATGAGCACCGCAAAGCAATGTTCGCCAACATGGCGGCCTCGCTGATCATTCACGAACAGATCAAAACCACGCTGCCGAAAGCGAAAGAGCTTCGTCGCATCATCGACAAGTTGATCACGCTGGGCAAGCGCGGCGACCTGCACGCCCGTCGTCAGGCGCTGGCGGCGATCAAGCAGGAAGAAGCCGTCAAAAAGCTCTTCGCTGAGATCGGCCCACGGTTTGCTGAGCGCTCTGGCGGCTACAGTCGCGTTTTGAAAGCAGGCTTCCGCTATGGCGATATGGCGCCGATGGCTCTCATTGAACTGGTTGATCGCAATGTCGACGCGAAAGGCGCAGGCGACAAAGCCCGCGTTGCAGCGGAAGAAGCCGAAATCGCCGAGGCTGAATAAAATCCGCTTCCAGTTGGTTCAAAGGGCAGGCTGAAAAGCCTGCCCTTTTGTCGTTTGCGGCGCTTCATGTATTGTGTGCACGTTAGATGCTTGGATCATCATCCCCCTATGATGCCAACGTAAGTGAGGGCATTTTGCGATGGTATTGATCAGTAATCTGAAGCAAATGGCGAAGCGTTCGCCCCCAATGCGCCGATATTTGAGCCGACGGATTTCGCAAACTGGCTTTTGGTTCGTGGATGTTCCACGAACGGGTTCAACTTCGCTACGGGCTGAATTGGGTGAACACTTTGGAAGCATCCATGGCAAGCTAGATGTCGACGATCGTAGTTTGACCAAGAAAGCGCTGATCCCTCATCATCAGACAGCGATGCAGGTTCGTGATCTGATTGGCGCACGCGATTGGGATGCCTTGTTCACCTTTTCCTTCGTACGGAATCCTTGGTCTAGGTCGCTATCCTTCTACCACTTCATCCAGAAACGTTATCCTGTGCTGAGGTCATGGACGCTGAATGAATACTCGAACACGTGAAGCTTGTGCGCGAAAGCGGCGTTTAGGATATTGAGCTGTTCAGATACCGGCGCTTTGTAATGTCCGCCTTGGAATTTGTAAGCGATGCCAGCGGCGCGCTATTGGTCGATGAGGTTTTTAAGTTTGAGGATCGCGCCGTTGCGATGAAAATTATTACAGATCGACTTGGTATGACCAATGCTGACTATATCCATTTTCAAGCTGCGACAGCGGTGGATCGTCACTATTCCGAGGCTTTTGATGACACTGGCAGACGGTTGGTTGAAAAAATGTTTGGTGAAGAGATTGAACGATTTGGGTTTCGTTTCGGTGGTTCCTGACGATAGCATTGGGACCTGATCTGTTCCTACCCATTTTTCCAATCGCAACAGGAGAAGCTCTTGGACGCCGCACCCCCCATCGCCGCCACTGCAGCCGCCACCCATGTAGCGGAATGGATGTTGGAGACCGCGCTTGGCACCACCAGCGCGCCCGATGCGTTTGCGGGCATGATCGAACGGCTCCGCCAACAAGGTTTGCAGATTGATCGCGCTCAGGTCGCGTATACGACCCTGCATCCCCTGAACCATGGGGCTGGCGCGACATGGCGCCTGGGGTCGGGCCTTGAATTGACGGACTATTCCTATGATCGCGTAGACGGTGATGAAGGATGGCTGCATAGCCCTGTGCGTCACATCGTGGCCAATCGGATTGAACGGCTGCGCCGACATTTGGCTGGCCACGGTGCGATGCTGGATTTTCCGGTGCTCGAAACGCTGGCTGCGGAAGGCCTGACTGACTACATCCTCTTCGGCCAGATGTTTGATAGTTTTTATTCGACTAGCGGCGCTGAAGACGACGCCTCGCATAACACCACGGCCGGAATGTCCTGTTCGTTCGCGACGAACCGTCCAAGCGGCTTCACGGATGAAGAAATCTCCACGCTCGCATGGCTGATCCGGCCGCTGGCGATGATGGTAAAGATGGCTGATCAGCGTCAGGTCGCCATGAACCTTGCCGATTGTTATATCGGGCACGAAGCTGGGCCCCATGTTCTTGGCGGCGAAATCCGGCGGGGTGATTTTGCATCAACCCCCGCCGTTGTGTGGATGTCGGACCTCCGAGCATCGACTGAGATGTCGATAAATATGACGCGCGATGAATTCATCGCGACAATCAATGATTTCTTCGACTGCACTGTGGGCGTCGTTGAACAAGAGGGCGGCGAGCCGTTGACCTTCATGGGCGATGGCGCTTTAGCGATCTTCCCTATCGAAAAACTTGGTGAACGGAGCGCCCGCCGCGCCGCCTTCGCCGCGGCCGAACGCGCGACACAGGCGCTGACGGATCGGAACAAGCGCAGGCGCGACGAAGGCCACGACCTGATCCGCTGGGGCATCGCGTTGCATGCCGGCACGTTGGAATACGGAAATATCGGCTCACTAACCCGGCACAGCTGGTCAGCGATTGGCGCGGTTGTTAACGAAACCGCGCGACTTGAAGGCACCACCAAAGAGGTAGGTGAACCGATCGTGGCCAGCCGCAAGTTTGTTCGCGGCATGGACGGCGACTGGCGGTCCATGGGCCATTTCAACCTGAAAGGCGTGCCGGGCGAATTCGAAGTTTTCGCGCCGCCGCTTGACCTGAAACTAGCTGAGGAAACCGCAGCATGAAGCACCTCGTCATCCTCGCCTGCCTCCTAATGGGTGGGCTTTGGACCGCGCTGACGCCCGCCGCCGCCCAACAGGTGCCGAAGACGCAATCCGAAATCACGCTTAGCTTTTCGCCGGTCGTCAAGCGGGCGGCGCCAGCGGTGGTCAACGTCTTCACGCGCAAGACGGTGCAACGTCAGAACCCCTTTGCGGGTGATCCGTTCTTTGAGCGGTTCTTTCGCGAATTTGGTGGCCTTGGATCTGGGCGGCGGATGCAGAACTCGCTGGGTTCAGGTGTGATCCTTACCACCTATGGGTATATCGTCACCAACAATCACGTCGTTGGCGGGGCGGACGAAATTCGCGTGGTGCTGAATGACAAGAACGAATTCGAGGCCGATCTTGTATTTGCGGATCAACAGTCTGATCTGGCGCTTTTGAAACTCCGCGGCGCATCGGACCTGCCAATTCTGGACCTCAGGGATAGCGAAACGTTGGAGGTTGGCGATCTGGTGCTCGCCATTGGCAACCCGTTCGGCGTCGGGCAGACGGTGACCTCTGGCATCATTTCTGCGTTGGCGCGGTCGTCGGGGCCGGGACGACGCGGCCAGGTGGGCGGTTATTTCATTCAGACAGACGCGCCGGTGAACCCTGGCAATTCGGGCGGGGCGCTGGTGGATATGTCCGGCAAGCTGGTTGGGGTGAACACGGCGATCCTGTCGCGGTCAGGCGGGTCGAACGGCATCGGCTTTGCGATCCCCGCCAACCTGGTGCGCCAAGCGCTTGATCTCGCCTTATCCGGGGAACGCACGCTGCAGCGTCCGTGGCTGGGCATTGTCGGCCAGAATGTGACGTCTGATCTTGCCGAAGGGTTGGGCTTGTCATCGCCCAACGGCGTCGTGATCGCCGACATGCACCCCCTCAGCCCACTGCGCGACGCCGGTATGAAGTCTGGTGATGTAATTGTCGCGTTCGAAGGCCAGTCTGTCACGTCTTTGGAAGAACTGGCCTTTCGCATGGCGACCATAGGCACGGGCGGATCAGCAGCGTTCGATTATGTGCGCCGTGGATCAGCGCGTACGGCGGATGTGCCGCTGCGCCCGATCCCGCCATCCTTGCAGCGTCGCTGATGGCGGACTTGTTTGATCAGGCCGAGCCGCCCGGCGGATCGACGCCAACTGGCGCTGGCGGGCCGCGTCCGTTGGCTGATCGCCTGCGCCCCGCCACTTTGGCCGAAGTTGTCGGTCAGGATCACATCCTTGGTCCCGACGGCCCCCTGACAGCGATGATTGCAGCTGGGGAGTTGAGCAGCCTGATTTTCTGGGGCCCGCCCGGCGTCGGCAAAACGACCATCGCCCGCCTGCTGGCGCATGAGACGAACCTGGCGTTTGAGCAGATTAGCGCCATTTTCAGCGGCGTCGCGGATCTCAGGAAGGTTTTTGAAGCCGCCAAGATCCGCCGCCAGAATGGGCGTGGCACCCTGTTGTTTGTTGACGAAATCCATCGCTTCAACAAAGCCCAGCAGGACGGGTTTCTGCCGCATATGGAGGCGGGGGTGATCACTCTGGTCGGCGCGACCACCGAAAACCCCTCGTTCGAACTGAACGCCGCTGTGCTGAGCCGATCGCAGGTGATGACGCTGCGCGCGCTCGATCTGGGCGCGCTGGAACGGCTGCTGGGCCGCGCTGAGGCGCTGGAAGGTCGGCTGCTGCCCGTAACCCCTGAAGCGCGCGAAGCGCTGACCGAAATTGCGGATGGCGACGGGCGGTCTTTGCTGAACATGGTGGAGCAGTTGTTCCGCGTCACCGACGAACCGCTGGATGCGCAGGCCATGGCCGCCCGCATTTCCCGCCGGGCGCCGATCTATGACAAATCGGGCGACGGACATTACAACCTGATCTCGGCCTTGCATAAATCCGTGCGCGGATCCGACCCTGACGCGGCGCTGTATTGGTTCGCGAGGATGCTGGAAGGCGGTGAAGATCCCCGATATCTCGCCCGCCGGATCGTGCGAATGGCGGTTGAAGATATCGGTCTGGCCGAACCTGAGGCCGTGAAGCAGGCGATCGCCGCGCGCGATGTCTATGAACAGCTCGGCTCGCCGGAAGGGGAGCTTGCGATTGCGCAGGCGATTGTCTACCTGGCGCTCGCCCCCAAATCGAACGCGCTCTACGTGGCCTATAAAGCGGCGCGAAACGCAGCGCGCGAAACCGGATCCAAGCCCCCGCCCAAGCATATCCTCAATGCGCCGACGCAGTTCATGAAGGACGAAGGGTTTGGCGCTGGTTATGCCTATGATCACGACGCGGAAGATGGCTTTTCTGGGCAGAACTACTTTCCCGATGACATGAAGCGTGGCGTCTATTTCCTGCCAAAAGAACGTGGGTTTGAGCGTGAGCTCGCCAAGCGCGTCGAATGGTTCGCGAAAAAGCGGGCGGAACGCGGCTGAGACGGCGGTGATTGCGCATCTGCCGATGTAAAGAAGCAGAGGCGCGGCACGCGGCCGGCTGAGTTCCGCTTTGGGGCGTGTTTGACGGTCCTGACTTGACAAGCGGGGCGCTGAGGCTTTCAAGCGGGGCGATGCCAGTCACATTGATCACCATCGCCCTTGGCGGCGCGCTTGGCGCGGTTCTGCGCTATTTGAGCGTCAGCGCGGCTTTGCGGTTGCTGGGGGGCGGGTTTCCGTTTGGGACGCTGTTCGTCAATGTGATCGGGTCATTGCTGATGGGGATCGCTGCGGCGGTTATCCTGGAACGGGCCGGTGCGGATCGCGTCTATCTGTTTATAATGACCGGGGTTCTGGGCGGGTTCACGACGTTTTCGGCATTTTCGCTAGACGCTTTGTACCTGATCGAAAAGGGCAGGGTGGCCGCAGCTGCTACCTATATTGGCGGATCGGTTGGGCTATCGATCCTTGCGTTGGTTTTAGGGCTATGGGCCGGACGGGCGATGACATGAGCGTACAGATGATCACCGTTGGCGACGAAGAAGGTCAACAACGGCTCGACCGGTTTTTGCGCAAGCGCTTTCCCCAGTTGCAGCAGGGACGGATCGAAAAGATGTGTCGCAAGGGCGAAGTGCGGGTTGATGGCGGGCGCGTCAAAAGCTCCACCCGGGTTGAGGCCGGACAATCGGTGCGCGTGCCGCCTTTGCCGACAGAAAAATCGGAGCCGCGGGTGCCTTCCATCACACTACTGGATGCGGATGTCGCAATGATCCGGAGCGCGGTGATCTATCGCGACGATCATCTGATTGCGATCAACAAGCCGCCCGGCCTGGCGACGCAGGGCGGGTCGAAGCAGACGGTGCACCTTGATGCGCTGACCGAGGCGTTGAAGTTCGACCGGGATGACGCGCCCCGACTTGTTCACCGGCTCGACAAGGACACGTCTGGTCTCATCCTGCTGGCCCGGTCCGGCCCGGCCGCCGCAAGCCTTTCGCGGACGTTTCAAAGTCGAGAGATGTTGAAGACATACTGGGCGGCCGTCGCCGGCGCCCCGCGTCCGCGCCGCGCGACCATTCGGTTTGGTCTCGTCAAACTGGGCGGCAAAGGCGCGGAAAAGATGCGCTGCATTCATCCCGATGAAGTCGACACGACAGACGGCGCCAAGCGCGCCACGACGGATTATGCGGTCATTGAGGCGGCGGCGCAGCGCGCGGCCTGGGTTGCGCTGCGCCCGGTGACGGGCCGGACGCATCAGTTGCGTGCGCATATGGCAGAGATTGGCCACCCGATCGTGGGTGATGGCAAATACGCCGGCAACAGTCAGACCAACGAAGGCGATGGCTGGGGGTCGCAGCTTGGCGGTTCGATCAGCCGTAAACTGCACCTTCATGCGCGATCGCTCGTTCTGCCGCATCCGGCGGACCCGTCGCGCCGCTTGCGTCTGGTGGCGGACATGCCGGAACATATGAAAAACAGCTGGGATTTTCTGGGCTGGCGGACCGATGACGAAGCCGCCGCTGATCCGTTTGAGGATGACGAATGACGACCTTTGTTCTGGTTCACGGCGCCTGGCATGGCGGCTGGTGCTGGTCCCGCGCGGCGGAGGTGCTGCGCGCCCGCGGCCACAAAGTGACGACGCCAACCATGACGGGGCTCGGCGAACGATCACATTTGCTCAGCCGTGACATCACCTTGACCACCTTTGGCCAGGATCTGATCGCCCATCTGGAATTTGAGGATCTGACCGATGTCGTGCTGGTCGGACATTCCTTTGGCGGCTCGCCCATTTCATACGCGGCGGAACATGCGCGCGATCGCATTTCGCAGCTTGTCTATCTGGATGCGAATGTCATTGAGGGTGGCGAGACGCCCTTGTCGCGCAACCCGCCGGATGTGATCGCGCTGCGGATGCAGATGGCCGAGGATCATGATGGCCAGCTGAGCCTGCCGCCGCCGCCCGCGCTGGCGATTGGGATCACAGACCCGGACGACGCCGCGTGGCTGGAACGCATGATGCGCCCGCATCCGTTTCAGACCTTCATCACGCCGTTGGAAATTGAAGGCCCGCCCGGCGCCAGCCTGCCATCGGAATACATCGTCTGCACTAAGCCAATCTATGCGCCGCTATCCCCTGCACGGGACCGGGTTAAGGGATATGGCTGGCCAGTTCGCGAAATTGCGGCGGGGCATGATTGCATGGTGTCTGCGCCAGACGCGCTGGCGGATTTGCTGGAAATCGCGCCATGAAGCGGTTCTATAAATCCGCGTCCGTTGCGGCGACGGCTGATGGCTGGACCGTGGCGCTGGACGGCAAGCCGATCAAGACCCCGGCAAAGCGCGCCTTTGTCGCCCCGACACTTGCATTGGCGGAGGCGGCCGCGGCGGAATGGCACGCGCAGGGTGATGAAATCGCGCCGACGAAAATGCCGGTGACCAAGTCCGTGAACACAGCCCTAGATAGGACCGAACGGGAATTCGAGGCAGTGGCTTCGATCGTGGCAGAGTATGGCGGCACTGACCTGATCTGCTATCGCGCGGATGGCCCCGAGGGATTGATTGAGCGGCAGGCTGCCGCTTGGGATCCTCTGGTTGAATGGGCACTGTCGCGGTACAACGCCCGTCTAATCACGACAACTGGTGTCATGCACGCTTTGCAGCCCGAGGAAGGTCGGCGATCACTGGCTGAGGCGGTACGCGAATTCTCTGCGTTTGAACTGACCGGTCTTTACGACCTGGTGGCGTTATCAGGATCATTGATTATTGGATTGGCCGTCGCAGAGGGGCGCTTGTCGCCTGATGCAGGCTGGCAGGTCAGCCGGGTGGACAATCTCTGGCAAGAAGAACAATGGGGCGTCGATGAAGAAGCAACGTCGAAGGCCGCCTATAAAGCCAAAGAGTTCTCACATGCATGGCGATTGATCACATTGGCCAGACCGCAACAAAGAAAGGCGGGCTAAGCGCCCGCCTTCGTTTAGTTCGAATATGTCCGAATTAGTTCGCAGCTTTCTTCCTTGTGTGCGCGATCAGATGGCGTTGAACAATCTCAAACCATTTTCCGCTTTCGCGAATATTTTGGATGCCCTGATTAAGCAATGCCATCTGCTGCTCTTTCCGAGGGTTGTTCACCGACGTAACAGCGTGGAGCGTAATCACCGATGCCAGCTGAGCCTGCTCTTCAACTTGCTCAGAAATATTGAGTGTCGCAATGGCGTCATCAGCGACGGTCGAGGCAACTACGACTACGTCGGCTGTGCCTTCTATCAACATCTCCATGCAGTCAGTAGGGTTCGGCGGCGTCACCATCGTGATGTTGGGCTCAACGAGATCACGTTCTTCTAGCATGAAAATCGAATAGCCAGAAGGTCGACAAACCGTACGACCAAAAAGATCGGCGTGGGTCGAGGGAACGCTCGTTTCACCAGATCTGGTGAAATAAGAAACAATCTGCTCGAATAGTGGATCGGAGAAAACAAGACGCTCACAACGGAAACGCGAACCTTCTCCGAGCTTATCGATGACCGAACAGTTTGGCTTAAACCATGAGAGCGCCAAATCGTAGGAGCGGTCAGAAATCAGAGGCTCCAGATGAGAGCTCCAGTCATTGATGAAGTCGACGCGAAATTCGTCTGTGGGCATCACCGTGGCCAACGCCTCAGCCGTCATTTCGGTCAGCATTCCACCATTGGCATCATTCTGATCGTGAAATGGCGCGTAGTTGCTGGCGGTTACCAGACGTAGAAGAGGCGACCGGCCATCGTTAACGACCAAAGCTGCGGTAGAGCTTGTAGGGGCCCTCTCGCTATTAGCCGTAGCCGTTGTTGAAGCAGCCGTTGTGGCCGGCGCAGCAGCAGGCACCTCGGCCTGCGTTGCGGCAGGGGTCTGTACCGTGCGGCAAGGCACTTTGATTTTCATGCCGACTTCGATCAGCGAAGGGTTCGACCCAACAACGGCTTTGTTGGCGTTGTAGATAAACCCCCAAGAGAGGCCTTCGCCATACGCCATTCGCGTAACCTTCTGCAGCGTGTCTCCACGCTTGATCGTGTATTCGCCGCCACAAGCCAGCGACTGGGCTTCAGCCCCGGCGCCAAACATCGCCGTTAGTCCAAACGCGCCAATCATTGCGGTGAGCCGCATGTAAGCCTCCCTAATCTCACAGACGCTTGCAACATGTTCTACTGCCCCTTGGGTTTCAAGCTTTGATGGACTGCAAATTCTGCTTAAGGTGGAATGAGGGCGTATGAATTTGTTGTGAGGGGCGCGCGTTCTCGCTTCAGTGCCATCTGCGAGCGCTGAGCGGCGGGTTAGACCCTAACGGACACCTTCGGCTTCTGAGCCGTCGAAGGCCGGTTTGGCCCTTTCAGGCATCGCCATTGAACCGCTGCGCCCCATGATTCGCTTCTGCATTGGTCATGTGACGGCTCGTCCGGCGCATAATGAATATTCGATATGCAATTCATCAAAAAATTTATGACATAAATGCTGACATATTCGATGGCGTGGATGGTCGATGGCCGCAGGTGATCTATTGTCGCTTTGGGGCGAAGCTGAACATGTTCTGCCAACGAAAAGCCCAACACGCTGGTATAGTGATCAAATGCATAGCGGGCGCCATGCAATTCAAAGATGGCTTACCTTAGGTTTAGTCAGTAATGCTGACGCATATGGGCGATCGGCCCGCCAAATACTCAACGATCCCTAGGCCGGGGCCGACGCGGCCGCCCTTGACGCGCCAATGTACAGATGATCAGTCTCTTCAGACTTAATTGCCAAGGCAGGCGCTCGCGCCGCTTTTGTAACGAAGTAAACACCGCCTCGAGGGAGGGGCGGAACACAGGGAAAAGGATTACCTTATGAAAACCACTCATCTTCTGGGCGCGGCAGCCGTAGCCGCCGTTGCAGCAGGCGCTGCTTCGGCAGGCACGCTGGACGACGTCAAGGCGGCTGGCGAACTGAAATGTGGCGTGTCGACCGGCCTGGTCGGTTTCGCAGCACCTGACGCCAATGGCGTTTGGGACGGCTTCGACGTTTCCGTCTGCCGCGCTGTCGCAGCTGCAGTTCTGGGCGACCCGTCCGCTGTCAAATTCGTCCCAACGACTGGCAAGACGCGCTTCACCGCGCTGGCCTCGGGCGAAATCGACATGCTGGCCCGTAACACCACATGGACCTTCTCGCGCGATGTCGACCTCGGCTTTGAATTTGTCGGCGTCAACTACTACGACGGTCAGGGCTTTATGGTCCCAACCGAGCTGGGCGTGTCTTCCGCGACCGAACTCGACGGCGCTACGATCTGCATCCAGACCGGCACCACGACCGAGCTGAATCTGGCTGACTACTTTCGTGCGAACGGCATGTCCTACGAGCCGGTTCCGATCGAAACCAACGCAGAAGCTCAGCAGAAGTACCTGGCGAACGCCTGCGATGTCTACACGACGGACGCATCGGGCCTGGCCGCTACGCGCGCCACGTTCGAAGATCCTTCGGCTCACGTCGTTCTGCCTGAAATCGTTTCGAAAGAGCCGCTCGGCCCGCTTGTCCGTCACGGCGACAACCAGTGGGGCGACATCGTCCGCTGGACCCTGAACGCGCTGATCACCGCCGAAGAACTGGGCGTCACCGCAGCGAACGCAGCTGAGATGTCGACCTCTTCGAACAACCCTGAAGTCAAGCGTCTGCTGGGCACCGAAGGCAGCCTTGGCGCAATGCTGGGCCTCGACGCTGACTGGGCGATGAAAGCACTGGTTTCTCAGGGCAACTACGCAGAAATCTACGAGCGTAATATCGGTCCGTCGACCGCCATTGGCCTCGCACGCGGCGTGAACGCTTCGTACCGCGACGGTGGTCTGCTGTATTCCCCGCCGTTCCGTTGATCTGACTTAACGCAGGGTGACTTGACAAACGACACGAGGGCGCGCCTCCGGACACCGGTGGCGCGCTCTTGCCTTTCAAATAACTGAAATACAGACCTGCGAGGGGGTCATTTATGTCCGCAACAGGGACAAATCCGCCGGTAGAGGGGTTTCGCCTTTCCCAGCTGATTTACGACACGCGATATCGCGGCGCCACAATTCAGGTCATCGCGATGTTCGCACTGATGCTGGCGTTCGCCTGGCTCATCAACAATACGATCCAGAACCTTGAGGCGCTGGGCAAGGATTTCAATTTCTCCTTCCTGTTCGCCACCTCTGGTTATGACGTGAACCAGCGACTGTTAGAGTATGACTCGCAGTCTTCCCACGGCCGCGCGGCCGTTATGGGCATTCTCAACACCCTCGTCCTTGCGGTCGTCGGTTGTATCACGGCCACGATCATCGGGGTTCTCGCCGGTGTCGCGCGGCTGTCGAAAAACTGGATCGTCGCCAAGCTGATGACGGTCTACGTGGAAATGTTTCGCAATGTGCCAACGCTGCTTTGGATCATTATTGTCACCGCCGTTGTCAACGAAACCCTGCCGGCGCCCCGCGCGTTCAGGGACGAAGAAACCGGCGCATTCGTTTTCACCAACCGGGGGTTCTATTTACCTGAGGCGTTGTTCTCA
>CBFHXH010000039.1:0-26893 GCA_965659735.1 uncultured Pikeienuella sp. | reverse complement strand
CGTCGATATTAAGAATATCACCCGCCTTCAGCTTTTTCGGGCCGGGAATGCCGTGACAAACGACGTGGTTCAACGAGATGCAGCTTGATTTCGGATAGCCCCGATAGCCCAGCGTCGCTGGCGTCGCGCCGCGTTCCGTCATGAAGGCGTGCATCAGATCATCAAGCGCCTCGGTCGTCACGCCGGGTTCGACATGCTCCGCAATCATATCCAACGTTTTCGCGGCCAAACGGCCAGCGGCGCGCATGCCGTCGAAATCTTCGGACGCGTGCAGTTTGATGCCTTCCGGCGTGCGGTCTGAGCGAGTTTGCTCCACGTGGGTCATCCTTGGTCTTTGGTCTCACTATTAGAAAGACGTTACTCCGAGGTTGCAAGCGCCCTTAGGGCGCACCGGGCGGATGGAAGGTCATCTGTGCGCCCAAAGTCACGCCGTTCAGCGTCACATCAGCGGCGAAGGCGTGGGTTTCCATTCCCGCGGCGCAGGCGTCCGCGTAGGCTTCGGCATAGGCCGGATCGATATCCGCCGCAATCCGCATATCGGCGCAGTCGGCCCGATGCGCAAGATACAGCGTCGCCACCCGCGCGCCAGCCTGCGCCATATCCACCAGTTCATGCATGTGTTTGGCGCCACGCACCGTTTTCGTATCGGGAAATTCGGCCATGTCGCCCCGACGCAGGGTCACGCATTTCACTTCAAGGTAACAATCCGGCCTCCCCGCCCCGGTCAGCAGGAAATCGATGCGACTGCCGGCACCATACTTCACTTCGCGCCGGATATCATTATAGCCGGAAAAGGCCGGGATGGCACCTGCGCGCAGCGCTTCTTCCACCACTTTGTTGGGAAGGCCCGTGTCAACGCCGGCGAGCCCACCCGCGACTTCGACCACCTTCCATGCGAATTTCAGCTTTTTCTTCGGGTCGTCATTCGGCTCCACCCACACCCGCATGCCAGGTTCCGCTATGCCGGTCATCGCGCCAGGGTTGGCGCAATGGGCCGTGATGCTCCGCCCGTCATCAAGCTCGACGTCGGCGAGAAACCGTTTATATCGCTGGATCAATCTGCCGGGCAGGAGGGGCGCGCCAAAGTTCATGGCCCCTCGCCTACCCCGGCCCGCGCGTTTCGACAAGGAGGTCTCATGTCATCTGAGAATTCGGTCCAACCCACCGCCGCCATGTTGGTCATCGGCGATGAAATCCTGTCAGGGCGCACCCGCGAAGGGAACGGATGGCATTTGGCGAAAGAGCTGACCGAAGCAGGCGTCGCCTTGCGCGAAATGCGGGTCGTGGCCGATGACAAGGCCGACATCGTGGACGCCGTCAGAACACTGAGCGACAAGTACGATTATGTCTTCACCTCGGGCGGCATCGGGCCGACCCATGACGACATCACCGCAGACTGCGTGGCCGAGGCGTTTGGCGACAACATTGGCGTACGCGATGACGCCCACGCGATCCTGATCGATCACTATGGCACTGACGAGATCAACGAAGCGCGCCTGCGCATGGCCCGCATCCCCGATACGGCGACGCTGATTGCAAACCCGGTCAGCCGCGCGCCTGGTTTCAAAATCCGCAATGTCCAAGTCATGGCGGGTGTGCCCAAAGTGTTCGAAGCCATGGTGGCCGAGGTTCTGCCAACACTTCGGGGCGGCGATCCCCTGCTCAGTTGGACGCTGCGGGTCGAAGCGCCCGAGGGTGAGATGGCGGGACCACTCGGCGAAGTGGACGCCCGTCATCCGAATGTCAGCTTCGGGTCTTATCCGTTCTTTCGCGGCGTTCTGGGTTCATCCCTGATCGGGCGCAGCGCCGACCTCGCCGCTCTTACCGCAGGAATTGACGACTTGCGCGCCACGCTGATCGCAAAGGGACTAGATAAGATCGAAGAAACGCTGCCCACTTGAACATGATGACAAGCGGCGACCCCAGGCGCCACAACCCCAGCCCCTTTAGCGCTTTGGTTTTCGATGCGACGCCAACGATGAAATTCGCATGAATGATGCAGGCTTTCGCCAGGCGAGGCTGGATTACTTTCATCGGGAATTTGAAAGCCCCGTCTCTCACGAAGAATTGGGACCCATTGGGGAAATATTCCGCCGGCAGCGTCACCAGATCCTGAAGCATGTCCTGCGGCATGTGATAAAGGGTAAGCTGCTCGTGCATGTCTTCTTTTTTCAGATCGCGGTGCGCAATGATCTGCCGGGACAGTTCCTTGGTTCTGGGCGCAGAGGACCAAACCGAAAACCCAGTGCAGTGATGGGGCCGTTGACCCGAGTTTCGAACCAGATAACCCGCCTCGTCGTGTTGGGAATCCGGTCGTAGCGGCAAGTCACTTTGGAACAGAACAGCCGCCCCTGGCGTCGCCGCGGCTTTGATCAATTCAGGGCGCGGATCACGGAGAAAAGCGATGTCGCCATCCGCGTACAGGATTGGCGCAACTTCTTCTTCCATCAACCTGATCAGCGCAAAATAGCCACGCACCAAACCACACTAAAGGCTCACGTCCCCCGCGGTTTCACCCGGCGCGTCGCCTCCGCCTCCAACGGGTTTTCGGGCCATGGGTGACGGGGGTAGCGGCCGCGCATGTCCTTGCGCACGTCCGCATAGGATGTGCGCCAGAACCCCGGCAGGTCCGCCGTAGTCTGGACGGGCCGGCCTGCAGGCGACAAGAGTTCGATCAACAAGGGCGTGCGATCCGGACCGACGGCAGGATGCTGGTCCAGGCCGAACAGTTCCTGCAATCTCACCGCAATGGACGGCTGCGCGCGGTCATAATCCACCGCCAACTTTGTCCCTGTCGGCGCGGTGATCGCAGCGGGGGCGAGGCGGTCGAGCGTTTGCACCCCTTCCCATCCCAGTTCAGCCTTCAGAACCTCAACTAGATTGATCTGCGCAAGGTCATCCAGTGTCCGGCAGCCAATCAAATGCGGTGTCAGCCAGTCTTCCAGCCGCGCCGTCAGCCCAGCCTCAGACAGGTCCGCCAGATCAGCGCCGCGCGCGCGCGCCCATTCAGACCGCGCCGCCAGCAGCCATGCGGCTTTCGACCAAGGCAATCGTTCCAGCCCCAGATCGCGCAAGCCGTCGGTCATCGCCGCGGCCAGCGCCTCGCCCGCCGCGTCTTTCCAGGGCTTGTCCTCCAACGCCAACGCGCCCAGCATCAGGCGGCGACGGGCGTCGACGCGGCGGTCGCGGCGGGACCATTCGCAAACTTCCTCCCACCGCATCTGATCGCCATAAAGATCTTCCACCTGCGCCCGCGACAGGGGGGCGGCCAGGCGGATCCTCGCCTCTTTCGCTTCACCCTCAACATCCGCGACGGCCAGCAGGGCGTGACCCGCCAGCGCGTCCTCGGCCGCCAGTTTGGCGCCGCGCCCGCCTGAAAGAAGGAACCGCGCTTCGCCACCTTTGCGGCGCATCGCGATGCGGTCGGGATAGGCGCGGATGATTAACTCGCCATAATCAGCGCGCCCGCCGCCGGAGACTTTCATGCGCTTGGCCAGCCGCGCGCCTTCTTCCGCCACCCGGCGCAGGGCGGGCGGGCCGGACCGGTCGCGCAGGGCCGCCATGCGTTTGGCGATGTCGGCCCCCGCGGCACGCATGGGATCGCGCGCTTCCAAAAGGGCCGCCAGGTCGCAGGCGACCCCGCGCTGAGCCTCTGGCGCGGACAGGATCATATGGGCGAGGCGCGGATGCGTCGGCGCCGCCGCCAACCGCCGGCCATGCGCCGTGATCCGGCCGCCAGCATCCAATGCGCCCAGCGCGGCCAACAGCGAGGCTGCCTCCGCCATACCAGCGGCGGGCGGCGGATCAAGAAAGGCGAGGTCGGCGGCGTCCGCGCCCCAATTCGCCAGTTCCAACGCCAGCGGGGCCAGATCGGCCACTGCGATTTCAGGTGGGGCGAAGGGCGGCAGGCCCGCTTCTTCCCCCTTGGTCCACAGCCGATAGCAGACGCCCGGCGTCAGACGCCCAGCGCGCCCCCGGCGCTGATCCGCTTCGGCGCGGGAGGCCTTTTCGGTGACCAGCCGCGACATCGCTCCGCCCGGGTCATACCCCGCCCGGCGCGCCAGCCCGGCGTCGACCACCACGCGCACGCCTTCGACGGTCAACGAAGTTTCGGCGATGGATGTGGCCAGCACCACCTTGCGCCGCCCCGGCGCCGCCACCGCCAGGGCCGCGCGCTGGTCCTTGAAGGCGAGGCCGCCATGCAGAATGCGCACATCCGTCTGATCGCCTAGCCGCAGCGCGCCGCGCGTGCGCTCAATCTCTCCCACACCGGGTAGGAAGACGAGGATATCACCCTCCTCCGCTCTATGCGCCTCGGCGATGAGCGTCGCTGTGGCCTGTTCCAGCCGGGTCTTGCCACGTGGTTTGTCCAGCCAGCGGGTTTCGACATGGTGCATGCGACCCTCGGAATTCACCACCGGCGCATCGCCGATCAGCACAGCGACAGGTTCGGCGTCCAACGTCGCGGACATGACCACAAGGCGCAAATCTTCGCGCAGGGCGCCGCGCGCCTCCAGCGTCAGGGCGAGGCCCAGATCGGCATGCAGTGATCGTTCGTGAAATTCATCGAAGATGACTGCAGACACACCGGTCAGTTCAGGGTCGGATTGCAGCATCCGGGTCAGGATGCCTTCGGTCACAACCTCGATCCGCGTGGCGCTCGACGTAACCGCCTCGCCCCGGATGCGATACCCGACGCGCCCACCCGCCTTTTCGCCCAGCAGCCCCGCCATCCGCTCAGCCGCCGCGCGGGCTGCAAGGCGCCGGGGCTCCAACATCAGTATACGGCCTGTCGCCCAGTCCGCGTCCAGCAGCGCGAGCGGGACCAGCGTTGTCTTACCCGCACCCGGCGGCGCAGTCAGAACCGCGGCGCCATGGTCCGCCAACGCCACCAACAGGGGTGGCAGCGCGTCTTCAACAGGCAATCCAAGCGGTTTGATCATGGGCCACAGGCTTATCGCCTTTTGCCATCCGGTGAAAATGCTAACCGCATGGCGCCTTACCGCGAGGAATTTACCGAAAAACGTCGGCACAAAGTCCGGCCCGGTTTCAATCCGCCTTAAACCCTCAGCCGCATAAATCACCGGATCACAGATCGGGGTAAATATGCGCAAACTTGACAGTCTGGAGGCGTTCCGCGGGATCGCGGCGCTGAGCGTGGCGATCTACCACTGGTGCGAGTTTACGATCTGGCACGATAATCCCATGATCGACAACTTCTACCTGTTCGTCGATTTTTTCTTTTTTTGTAAGGCTTTATCATGGCCTATGTCTATCGCGAACGCATTGTCGACGGCATGTCCACCGCCCGGTTCGTGGTGCTGCGTCTGGCGCGGCTATACCCCGTGCACATATTCATGCTGGCCGCCTTTCTGGGCCTTGAGACGTTCAAGCTGATCCTCGACGGGTTTGGCGCATTGCCGCTGCGGTCACCGCCCTTCAGCGCGGAACGGGTGTCGGGCGAAAGCTTCGCCGCCAATCTTGTTCTGATGCAGGCCTTGGGCCAGTTTGAAAAACTGACCTGGAACGAAACGTCATGGTCAATTTCGATCGAATTCTACCTCTACATCGTTTTCGCGCTGATTTGCCTCGCCGGGATTTTGCAAACCTGGCTGGGCCGGGCCTGCCTTGCGCTCAGCGTCGCAGGGGTTCTGGCTTACCTAACGACCCAAAACGGCGATCTGGATTTCTACAATGACAACGCCTTTGGTCGCAGATTTGTCGGGTTCATGATGGGCGCGCTTCTGCATTCCATGATCGCAATGGACTGGGCCTCGCGGTTGTTGTCCGAGGCGAAGGTGAAGGCTGGCACGGCCATCGAGATTACGGCGCTGGTTCTGATCTGCCTTTTCGTCGCCAACGCGCAGGGGGTGGTCAGCTTTGCGGCGCCGTTCGTGTTCTTTGGCTTTGTGCTGGTGTGTCTGGACAATCAGGGTGCGCTTAGCCGATTTTTCAGCCATCGCTGGTTCGGGCTTCTCGCCGCGCTCAGCTATTCCGTCTACATGTCGCATTTTCTGTCCTGCCAGCCGATGCGCGCGGCCGTGGTCAAGTACTGGATCGAAGGCGTGATGTGGCCCGCAACATTCGCCTTCCCGATCTTCCTGATCCTGACATTGGGCATATCGTATTGCATGTACAGGCTGGTCGAGACCCCGACCCGCGACGCGATGCGGGCGTGGATCGAACGGCACATTCCCGCCCGCGCCAGCGCCCGCCCAGGACTGATTGCTAGACCGCACGAACGGCGTCTGTATCCTCTCCCAATTTTCAGGCAAGGGGGCGCAACATGGATCAGGTCACGGGCGGTTGCCTTTGCGGCGAGATGACAATGGTTTCGCGCGGTGCCCCGCTGCGGGTCGGGATGTGCCACTGCGCAGACTGCCGCAAGCATGACGGCGCAGCCTTCTACGCCGCTGCGATTTATCACGCCGATGACGTGTCGATCCGGGGTGAAACCGCCTCCTACCGGGGCCGCCATTTCTGCCCAAAATGCGGATCATCGGTTTTCGCCCGCACGGGGAGGAGGTTGAATCGCATCTTGGCACCTTGGATCAGCCCAATCAGTTCGCGCCGGATTATGAACTCTGGACCAAAAAGCAAGCGGCATGGCTTGCGCCGGTTGCCGGCGCTGCGCAGCATGATCGCAACCGGGACTGACAGGGATAGCAAACGCCTGCCCTTGTAGCCTGCGCTTTGCGCTCAAACAAACTAAACGGCCTGCTCGCCGACCATCTTGCCCAACGGCCCGGATGCTGACAAAACCGCCCCAGCGACGGCGGGATGAGGCGGCATGGACATCACTGATCTGAAACCCCGGCTGATGGCGGGCGAACGCCGCGCTCTGGCCCGCGCGATCACGCTGATCGAATCGACCCACCCCGATCACCGCGCCGCCGCGCGCGAACTGATCGGCGACCTTTATGGCCAGGGAAACGCCATCCGCCTGGGCCTTTCCGGCACGCCGGGCGTCGGCAAATCCACCTTCATCGAAGCCTTCGGCATGATGCTGGTCGAACGCGGACTGAAGGTTGCTGTGCTGGCGGTCGATCCGTCATCCGCCCGCACCGGCGGATCGATCCTGGGCGACAAGACCCGCATGGAATACCTGTCACGCCACCCGAACGCCTTCATCCGTCCCTCGCCCAGCCGCGCTGCGCTGGGCGGCGTCGCGCGCCGCACGCGCGAGGCAATCATCCTGTGCGAAGCGGCGGGCTATGACGTCGTGATGGTCGAAACCGTCGGCGTCGGCCAGTCGGAAACCATGGTCGCCGACATGACGGACCTGTTCCTCCTCCTCCTCGCGCCGGCGGGCGGGGATGAATTGCAGGGGGTCAAACGCGGGATCATGGAGATTGCCGACCTGATCGTCGTGAACAAGGCCGATGGCGACCTGAAGCCCACCGCCATCCGCACCGCCGCAGACTATCGCAGCGCCCTGCGCCTGATGCGGTCGCGCCCCCAGGATCCCGAAAATATCCCGGACGCCCTTACGGTTTCAGCTGTTGAAGGCGAAGGGCTGGAAGAAACCTGGGACCGCCTCTCTGCGCTTGACGACTGGCGGCGGGACCAAGGCTGGCGCGGCCGGCGGCGCGCGGAACAATCGCAGAAATGGCTGGGCTTTGAGATCGACGAAGGGCTGAAGTCACGCTTTCGCGCCAACGACGCCGTTAACGCCGCGATGGGCGCGCTTCAGCAGAAGGTGGCCGCAGGCGAAATCGCGCCCGAGGCCGCCGCAGAAGAATTGCTGGCGCTGTTCACCGCTGGCTGACGCGAAGATATCCAAATAACGGCGCGCCCACAAAGCGCCGAATGAACCCGAGGAAACCAATGCCCGAAATATCACTGAACGAGATCGAAACCACCACCCGCGCCGCGCTGGAACGCCATGGCGCCGCCCCCTGGATCGCGGCTGAGGTCGCAAACGCCGTGCGCAAGGCCGAAGCGGTCGGCAACAAGATTTGCGGGCTCTACTATCTTGAAAGCTATTGCGTTCAGCTGACGTCAGGCCGCGTCAACGGCGTGGTGGAGCCAGAGGTGACGACCCCGCGCCCGGGCGCGGTTGTGGTCGACGCCAAATTCGGCTTCGCCCAACCCGCCTTCGCCCAGGGTCTGCCCGCTGCGATCGAGGCCGCCAAGGCCAATGGCGTGGCCAGCCTAGCGGTCGGCCATGCGCATACCTGCACATCGCTGGGGTTCTTCACCGAACAGATCGCCCGCGCGGGCATGATCGGGTTCGGCCTGACCAACGCGTCCCCCATCGTCGCCCCGCCGGGAGGCAAGACGCGCGTCATCGGCACCAACCCCATCGCCTTTTCCGCGCCCGATGGTCAGGGTGGGATCGCGATGCAGTTCGACCAGTCGACCACGACGGTCGCGCTTGGCAAGATCACCATGGCCAAAGCGGCGGGCGAGGCGATCCCGCTTGGCTGGGCGGTCGACGCGGACGGCCAGCCCACCACCGACCCGACCGCCGCCCTTGGCGGATCGCTCGTCTCTATGGGCGGATACAAGGGCTGGGGATTTGGCCTGATGGCCGAATTGCTGGCCGCGGGCATGACCGGCGGCGTCGTCAGCCGTGATGTCAAACCGTTGAAAGCGCCCGAAGGCCCGCGGCATGACTTGGGCCAATATTACATGATCATCGATCCCGGCGCCTCAGACGCGTTTTTTGACCGACTGGCACAAGTCGCGGAAGGCGTCGCGCTGGACGAAGGCGCGCGGATGCCGGGTCAGGGCAAACAGCAGATGGACCCCGTGCCGCTGGAAGACGCCGTCTGGGCGCAAACCCGGTCGCTGGCCGGGCTGGACTGATCGGACCATGGCCGACATCGCCCGAACCCCGACCGAGCTGATGGAAACCTACCTGACCGAGGTTGGTTTGAAGGGGCGGCTGGAACTGATCCCGGTTCTGGCGCACGAGGACATGCTGGACGAAGCGAACGCCGCGTTCGGCGGCCCGCCCGGGCGCGACGGGTTGGTCGCCCATGTCAAAGGGATTCGCAAGAATGTCACCGACCTCAGCATGACCATCGACAAGATCGTCAGCGGCGAAGATCAGGTGATGGCGCAGTGGTCCTTCACCGGCCGCCACACCGGCCCCTGGATGGGCCGAACGCCGACGGGCCACGAAATCACAGGCACGGTCTTCAGCTTTTTTGATCTCCGCGACGGGCGGATCAGCCGCTATCGGCTGTGGCTTTGCGCCAAAATGGACGAAACGGTTGTCTTTGATTCCTCCAAGGCCAGCGGCGGACCTGGATGAAACCGGCTCTGCTCGGCGTGCCCCTCGGACCTATTGGACACGAAGACATCTGCTAAAGCGCAATCAATATTGATAAACTTGGCGAAGCAGCGGCGCAATTTTTTCAAACACTCACACATGGGCGTGAGAGTGCGGACATATTCGCGGTCTCAACTTGTGCGCAGACGCCTCCTTATGGCTTTCCATCGGGTGAGGGCGGTCACCGCCCACCCCTGAAACAAAGGACCGGAGGATACCCAAGTCACTCACCCGCCTTCATTTCGCTGGCTTGACGCTCGCCGCCACAGGCGCTGCGCTTGTCGCCGCGCCCTCTTTCGCAGGGTCAAAAACCCGCGAAGGTAGCCTGTCGGGCCGCAAGGGATACAACGTATCCGGCACCGTTAAAGTGACCAAGGAAGGCGGCAAGACTGTCGTGTCTCTGGCCGACAACTACCAGTTCGACCCGAACAAGAACCCGCCAGACATCAAGATCGGCTTCGGCAGCGTCGAAAGCTACGCCAAGAGGTCAAAGATCCGCAATCGTCTGAGTGTGAAGAAAGGCGCCGCATCCTTTGAGGTGCCAGCCGGGATCGACACTGACAAATATGATGAGCTGTACATCTACTGAGAAAAGTTCACCGTCATTCTCGCGGTCGCGCCGCTGAACTGACACGATCAAGCAATGATCTGCGCTGATCCGCCCCCAAGGCGGGCCAGCGCGCCAAGGCAGGGCGCAT
Source organism: uncultured Pikeienuella sp. (assembly GCA_965659735.1). GTDB lineage: Bacteria > Pseudomonadota > Alphaproteobacteria > Rhodobacterales > Rhodobacteraceae > Pikeienuella. Next base: position 16,915 of record CBFHXH010000039.1, on the reverse strand, counting down.
GACTTGATCTACAGCCAGGATTCCTTCTTTGATTTGTCGTTCTGGAAACGTGTGGGTCTGGTCGGCATCAGCGCCACACTGGCCGCGCTGACATTGCTGGCGGCGGGGATGATCCTGCGGAACCGCGCGCCCTGGCTGCACATTCTGGGCGCGCTGACGCTTTTGTGGCTGTTCGTCTGGGTCTCGCCGCAAATTTACTACACTTATTACCGCATGATCATCCCGGACCTGCCGCTGCAATGGGTTATCTGGCCCCCACCCGGCCCCGGCGAGGCGCTGCGCATGCTGGTCTTTTCCGGCCCGCAGAACCTGCCCGCGCACAGCCAGGGGGTGCTGGGCTGGGCGCTGATCGCCCTACCCTTCGCCAGTCCCCTGTTTCGGCGCGGCTGACCCCACGGCCTTGGGGCCAGTTGCGGGGCGAATGGCCAGCATTACGGAATAACCTTGGACAAGCCCGTCCGCGCGCCCTAGCGGTGTCTCCATGACAACGCACCCAATTCACGACAGCGCCTATTCTTGGTTCCGGCTGGCGATATCCGTTCTGATCGCCTCGATCGGGACGGTCGGGATTTGGGCGATCGTGATGGTCATGCCCGCGATGCAGGCCGAATACGGCGTCGGGCGGGGGGATGCGTCACTGCCCTTCACCATCACGATGATCGGGTTCGCATTCGGCAACCTTGTCTTTGGGCGGATGATCGACCGCTACGGCGTCGTTATCTGCCAGTGCGCAGCGGCCGTCATCGCCGCTGCAGGGTTCTATACCGCGACCTTTGCACCGTCGATCTGGACCATGACGGCGGTGCAAATGCTGATCGGCTTTGGCTCCGCCGCCGGGTTCGGACCGCTGGCGGCCGACGTCTCGCACTGGTTCATGAAGCGACGCGGCATCGCCGTCGCGCTGGCCGCCAGCGGCAACTACGTCGCCGGGGCGTTCTGGCCGCTGGTTCTGACCCCGGTGCTGGAAGGATATGGTTGGCGCTGGGTCTACTATGCGCTGGCCGCCGCGATCATTCTGCTGGTCCCGCCCCTGACCATGCTGCTGCGCCGCCGAGCGCCCGAGGCCGCGATGGCGACCGCTGCCCATGCCGCTTCGATCCGCACGCAGACATCCGGGTTCAGCCCGCGCACCCTGCAGATCCTGCTCTGCATCGCGGGCCTCGGCTGCTGCGTGGCGATGTCGATGCCGCAGGTCCACATCATCGCCTACTGCGTCGACCTCGGCTATGGCCCCGCCGTCGGGGCGGAAATGCTGGCGATGATGCTGATGGCCGGCGTCGCCAGCCGGGTCTTTTCAGGCATGCTGTCCGACTGGTTGGGCGGCGTGCCGACGGTGTTGATCGGATCGGTCCTGCAGTGCCTCGCGCTTTTTCTGTACCTGCCCTTTGACGGGTTGGTGTCGCTCTACATCGTGTCGACGATCTTTGGGCTTAGCCAGGGGGGATTGGTGCCCGGCTACGCCGTCATCGTGCGCGAATACATGCCCCCGAAAGAGGCCGGCGCCCGCGTCGGGACCATCCTGATGATGACAGTCTTCGGCATGGCGCTGGGCGGCTGGATGTCAGGCTGGATCTACGACCTGACCGGGTCATACGAGGCGGCGTTCCTGAATGGGATCGCGTGGAATTTACTTAACTTTGCGATTATCATGATGCTTTTCATCCGCTCAGGCGGCCTCGGCCAGGGGGGCGACAGGGGCCGCAGGGCGGAGGCGACAGCGTGAACTCACAAGACTGGAAAGACGGCGCGGCGCTGCTGATCATGCGCCTCGGGCTGGCATGGTTCATCTTTCTCTGGGCGGCGCACAAGATCATCACCCCGAAACAGCACCAGAACCTCGCCCGCCATTTCGACGGCGTGGACGTCAGCTTCGCCCAGATCTACGGCATGGCGGCGTTTCAGATCACGGTCTGCGTGCTGGTTGCGCTGGGGCTGTTTCGGATCTTCAGCTACTTAGCGCTGCTGGTGATGCACTTCTTCACGGTCACGCGGCGATGGGAGAAATTCTTTGACCCCTTCGCGCTGAGCGAAAAGGGTTTCCCCGTCAATCGCAACGCCGTGATCGACCTCGCCGTCCTGGGCGCGATGATCGCCCTGATTCTTCTGATCCGGCGCGATCATCTCAGCATCGGCAGCAGGATGGAACGCAAGCGCGGGAATAGGTGGTGGATGTAACAGAAAACAGGGCCTTCGCGGCTTGACCCCCATACGAGTCGCGCCTAAGGAGTGCTCTCTGAATTCTAACGCCGTCCATCGGGGTGGCGCTTGTCGTTAAAATCGAGGGTATACATCATGTCCCGCCGCTGCGAACTTTCTGGCAAAGGCGTGCTGACCGGCAACCGCGTCAGCCACTCGAACATCAAAACCCGTCGGCGCTATCTGCCGAACCTGAACCCGGTGACGCTTCAATCCGAAACGCTTGGCCGTTCGTTCCGGTTCCGGATCACCGCCCACGCGCTGCGCACGGTCGACCACCGTGGCGGCCTTGACGCGTTCCTCGCAAAGGCGAAAGACGCTGAGCTTTCGCCACGCGCGCTGAAGGTCAAGAAAGACATCGCTGCGGCGCATGCCTCGGCCTAAGTCGCACGGGCCTTTCGGGCCCTGACTTTCGACCAAGTCACATCGCATTGATGCGGCGGCCTGACGGATTGACCATCGTGGCCGCCGTTGTCATGTCTGGACCATGCGAAATTCGTTCCTGATACGCCTGATCGCGCTGATCGCCTTCGCCGTCTTCGGCGGCCCGACCCCAGCCATCGCTGCGGGCGGTCAGGCGATGCTTTGCGCGGTTACCGGCGGGCACCAGGTCGTCGCCTATGACTTTGACAAAGGTAAACCGATCACGGCGGCTGAGGCGCTGCCGAAATGTGACGATTGCCTTGGCGGCGCGGTATTCTTGCCGTCTGGTGAGGCCGCCAGTCTTGCTTCAACTGCGTCCAGCCCGGTGTGTCTTGCGGCGGCGCGGATAACGGTGCCCAACCGTCCGATCGGCGTCCCATCCGCCCGCGCTCCGCCTGTTCTGATCGTCTGAAAGCCTTTGCAAACGATCAAACGAAAGCACGACATCATGAAATCCCTGATCCTCGCCGCCATCGTCGCGGCGGCCACATCCCTGTCCGCAGCCGCATCCGGCCTGATGGCGATGAACCCTTTCGCCTTTGAGACCACCAAGGTCGCCAAGACTGGCGCCGCCTATATCCCAGTAATGAGCCAAGGGGCCGCCGACCGCCTGATAGGCGCAGCCTCCTCCGCCGCCAAACGGGTTGAAATCCACACCCATATCAAAGGCGATAACGGCGTGATGAAAATGCGCCAGGTCGACGGTCCGCTGCCCGTTACTGAAGACGCCCCGCTGAAAATGGCGCCGGGCGGCGTGCATGTCATGCTGATGGGCCTAAACGCCCCGCTGACCGCAGGCGACACCGTGCCTGTGACGCTGGTTTTTGAAGCCGCAGGTAAAATTGTGGTCGAAGTCCCCGTCGTCGCGCGTGAATCGCGCGCCGAAAGCGGGGGCCACAGTGCGCATAGCGGCCATTCCAATCATTCCGACCATTCCAACGCCTCGGACTAAACCTCGACGATCCAACCCCGCCGCGGATTGACCCTTCGCGGCGGGGATACGCACAATCTGCGAAACATATCGCGCGAAACTCACCCATAAGTTGTAGATCGACGTCGCGAATCGGCTTAGCGTCTTCCTAGGGAGACGCAGCTATGACCCATGCAGCACAGTTACGTTTGCTTTGCGCCCCGACAGCGCTGACTTGCCTCACCGCCCTGATCGGCGCCTGGATGGTGTCGGCCCCTATGGTCCGCAGTGTTGCGGTTGAGGGCGCATTTGGCTGGCTTGACGAAGACCGACCCACCGAGCTGGCCCTGCACATCCATCTTCTGAACCTCAAGAACAGCGATAAAACCCTTGTTGGCGTATCCGCCCAGGATGGCCGCGCCGCCACATTGTGCCAGGCGGGCGCCAGCTGCGACGCATCCAAAACCGCCCATCTGCCAAAGGCGGCCCCAACCGTGCTGCGGCCGGAGGATGACGCCTATATCACGCTCGCCTCGGCCAAAGGGCCGTTTCAGGATGGCGAGGTGACGCTGATTGAGCTTGAGCTTGCATCAGGGCAACGCGTGCCCGTGGACGTGATGGTCAGAAGCCGCTGATCGAACCGCATAGAGCGTTTTCCGATCAATCTGGATCATCAGATTGATCGGAATGCGCAAGCTGCGCTGACGCTTCCTGCCTTGGTTTTCGAACAAGCTGAATCAGTTTGATCGAAAACCGCCCTAAACCTTTTCGGCATTTGCCAGCACCTCATCGACCCACGCGGGGACAATCTCTGTCGCGGGGCCGTAGCGGGCGTCGATGAAATCTGATGCGCCTTCCGAAGGCTCCAGGTTCAGTTCCAACGTATCGACGCCCGCACGGCGCGCGTCCTGCGCAAAGGCGGCGGCGGGATAGACGTTGCCTGAGGTGCCCATCGAGACAAACAGGTCCGCATCCCGCATCACATCCCAGATCCGGTCCATCTGATAGGGCATCTCGCCGAACCAGACGACGTCAGGGCGCAGCGGACCCCCACCACATCGCGTGCAAGGCGTGGTCGGCATGTCGCCCGTCAGCGGCTGGCGGTCACCGCAGGCAGCACATAACGACTGTAGAAGCTGTCCATGCATGTGGATCAGGTTCCCGCTGCCGGCCCGTTCATGCAAATCATCGACATTCTGGGTAACGATTAGCACCTCGCCCTTCAGCCCTTCTTCCATCCGCGCGAGGGCGTAGTGGGCGGCGTTTGGCGCCGCTTCCACACAATTGCGCCGCCGCTGATTGTAAAAGTCCTGCACAAGATCGGGGTTGCGTGCGAACCCTTCGGGCGTCGCTACATCCTCCAACCGCACCTTGGTCCAGAGGCCGTCTTTGTCCCGAAACGTGCCAAGCCCGCTTTCAGCAGACACGCCTGCGCCAGTGAGGATGACGATTTTCATGGGCTTATCCCTCGCAATACTCCCAACGCCATGGTGCGCGTTTACCGCTACCGTTCAAGGGCTTACCGCGCTGGCATTCACACGCCACTAACCGTTTCCAACGTGCGTGGCGCATCCGATTTATATCGCAGCGCCATCAGCTGAACTCATATCACTGCAAGACCATGTGTCTGATTACACAGACAGAATCAGATTTTATTTACACATCTGCGCATCCATTGGTGCGCAAAAGACCTCAAATAATTTTACCTGTGAAACAAAAACCCAACTCTTTTTTCAAAATCGGAGAGACCGATAACCATAGAAATAGATATCACTGGCTTCTATTATGAAACGGAAATTGACCCCGCCGGCGTTGTGACGGTGGAGGAAGCGATGCGGGCGGCGGCTTCGAAACCGGCGCCCAATGGCGGGGAATTATCTGTTGCAAGCGACCTGAATGGGTTCGTGAACAGCATAACCGTCGTTTACCCAGATACCACACGCCCTGAGTCGCGACAGGACGGCGGCCCCCGCCCAGTCGGCGTTTATTCGTATGATGACAATCCCACAGATGGCGGCAACGTCATTCCCGGCGCGGGCGACATCAACGGCCCGCTGGCCTGGCAATATTACGTTTGCCGCAGCGGTATGATCGTCAACTCTGATCGTACGATCATTCCCTTCAACAAATCTGACACAGGCTCCGTCGGTCCACTGCAGGACGGCGATAGGATCATCTAGCGTCTGGTCGCCATCTTCGGCCTTTCCGGAGCCATGCAAGAACGTCGCGACGAACTTCAGGACTTGATTGCAGACGGCGGCGCACTGTCGATGAAGTCTACGATCATAGCTCTCAAAGCCTGATTGCGCCGATCTGTGGGTGGGCGCCCGCCCATCAGCGATCAAGCGGCGCTCTTTTCCTTTCATCATCGCGCGGGCCCTGAACTGAACTCTGCAAGACCGCTGCGCATTCAGGCCGGAACAGACCTATCGCCCAGCTCCTCACCAACCCACTTCAAACCACTACAAAACCCCGCTATCCTCTGCCCATCGGGTCGGGGGACCCGCCCCGCAAGGGGGTCAGGAGGGAGTTTTACATGTCAGCCATTCGCGCGTTCTCCGCAGCCGCAGTCTTTGCGTGCGCCACCACAATCACCGCAATCATCGCGGCCGCCAGCCCGATCAAGCTGGCGCCCGTCGATCCACAGCCAGACCCGTCAGCGCTAGCCGAAGGCTTGGCCGTCGCCTACGGCTACCCCGCCGACGTCAAGACACTGCGCGACGCGGAATACTACGCCAAGGACGCCGAACCAGCTGAGCCGCTGATCGGGTTCGACTATATCGACACCGAGGAAGGCGACATCGTCATGACGTCGAAACAGTCGATCCAGGTCGTCGCCAAGATCACGGGCTTTCTGAAATTCGACGAAGCCGGGGTTTATCAGCTCGACTTCATCTCAAACGACGGGCTGCGCGTGCATATCGGCGGGCAGGAAGTTTCGGAATTCGATGGCCGTCATCCTTGCGAAAACGCAGGCGTGGTCGAAGTCGATGTGCCCGTCGCCGGATGGTACCCGCTTGAGGCGCTGTATTTCCAGCGGGTCGGCACCGCGTGCCTCTTGGCTGAATGGACCCCGCCGGGCGGGGAACTGGACTGGATCCCAAACGAAAACACTGCCTACCTGAAGTAAGGGCGGGTGACCCACGTTCTGTTCGTCTGTCTCGGCAACATCTGCCGATCACCCACGGCTGAGGGCGTGTTTCGCGCTCGCGCTGCGGCGGCGGACCTAGCCGTGACCGTCGAAAGCGCGGGCACGGGCGCATGGCATGTTGGGGAGACGCCGGACCACCGCGCGCAAGCCGAAGCGCGGCACAGGGGCTATGACCTGAGCCATCAGCGCGCGCGGCAGGTGACCGCGCAGGATTTTCGTGATTTCGATCTGATCCTTGCGATGGATCGCAGCAATCTGGCCAACCTGCGGCGGGCCTGCCCGGCTGACGCGACAGCTGAGGTGGAGCTGTTCCTGGACCTGCTCCCAGACCAACCCCTGCGCGAAGTGCCCGACCCCTACTACGAAGACGGCTTCGACATGGTGCTCAACCTGATTGAGGATGGCGCCGACGCGCTGATCACCCGGCTCAGCGTCTGAGAAGGCGGTTGAACCGCGCCCGGCGGCGAAGGCGATATCCGTCCAGTCGTTCGGCCAGCTTTCGTCGTTTCGTGGACTTGTCGCTGATCGTCAGCGCATCCGCCGGGTATTCGGTCAGCAACCGGCGCTGATCAGGCATGTTGCGCCCGCCATTGGCGGGGATGAACTCACCGGTCTGGTCTTCAACAACGTTGAATTACTGCGCTGCCGCAGGCAGCTTGGCTCGCAACGGCGCGCGGTGAGAGATGGTGACCGTGCGCAAGTTGCGCGACAACAGCGCCAGCGCCGCAGTGGACGTCGTCCACCCCATCACGATATATTCCACCGCCAGCAGCGCGCGCGCGTCGCCAAACATGTCGCCGGTCGTCAGCCGCCAGTCCACGCCCGACCCTTGCAGCCAGTCCGTCAGCGGCTCCAACACCGGGTTGCGCAGATCCTGATGGACGATGTTCATTGCGGTGACGTCATGCGTCTTGGCGATCCGGGCCAAGGCGGCCTGATAGAAGCTAAGCGGCGGCTGACCGAAATGCGGGTTGGGGTTGCGATTCTCAAACACATCCGCGCCACCCCGCAGGTTCAGCGCAACGGCACCCTGATCGGCAGCGGGCATGTCCAGTTGCAGCGCCGGGCGCAGGTAACTGTCTAAAATGCGCAAAAACCGATCCGCAGGCAGATCGCGAAGCGTCTCAATCCCCTTCCGCACAAAGAACGCGCCCGAAACGCCCAGCTTGTCCGGCGCCATCGACCGGCGCGACACCAGCCGCGGCCCAGCGGCTGGCCGGTGGGCGCCGAACTGGGAAAACCGGTGCAGCACCCGCTTGACGCCCCGCGCCTGAGCCACCGCTAGGGCGTGGAAGAGCTGGATGTAATTGTTGCCAAAATTCCCGCTGCGCCGGACATGCAGATAGTCCAGCCGCTGCGCGCCGCGGGCGGCGTCGCCTAGCACTTCGAACCGGCGCACACGGTCGTCCCACGCGCCTTCACCCCCACCCGCCCCATCCAGCGGGGGCTGGTAAGCCGCGCCAATCCGGGCGCAGAGCGCGGCGTTCATCTCTTCACGGTCCATCGCGCCTTTGTCCCCCGCCAATCAGCCACGCGCAAGGCGCTTGACGCCCGCCCCGCGACCCCGCATATCCCGCAGATGACCGAGCTCTCGAAAATCCGCAATTTCTCCATCGTCGCGCATATCGACCATGGCAAATCCACGCTGGCTGACCGGCTGATCCAGACGACTGGCGCCCTTTCGGAACGTGAGATGTCCGAACAGGTGCTCGACAGCATGGATCTGGAGAAAGAGCGCGGCATCACAATCAAGGCCAACACCGTTCGGCTGGAATATGTCGCCAATGACGGCGACACCTATATCCTGAACCTGATCGACACGCCGGGACATGTCGATTTCGCTTACGAGGTGAGCCGGTCGATGCGCGCCGTCGAAGGATCGCTGCTGGTCGTCGACGCCAGCCAAGGGGTGGAGGCGCAGACGCTCGCCAACGTCTATCAGGCGATCGACGCGGACCACGACATCGTGCCCGTCCTCAACAAGATCGACCTGCCCGCTGCCGACCCCGACCGAGTTGCGGAGCAGATCGAGGACGTCATCGGCATCGACGCGACCGAAGCCGTTCATATGTCCGCCAAAACTGGCCTCGGCGTCGATGATGTGCTGGAAGCCATCGTCAATCGACTGCCTGCGCCGCAGGGCGACCCTGACGCGCCGCTGAAGGTGATGCTGGTCGACAGCTGGTATGACGCCTATCTCGGCGTCGTCGTTCTAATCCGCGTCATCGACGGCGTGATCAGGAAGGGCGACAAGATCAAGATGATGTCTACGGGCGCGCATTATCCCGTCGACCGCCTTGGCGTCTTCCGGCCGGAGATGGAGCAGGTGAAAGAACTTAGCCCCGGCGAGATGGGCTTTCTGACCGCCTCCATCAAGCAGGTGCGCGACACGCGGGTTGGCGATACGATCACGCATGAAAAGAAGGGCACGACTGACGCGCTGCCGGGCTTCAAACCCTCGCAGCCTGTCGTGTTCTGCGGCCTCTTCCCCGTGGACAGCGCCGAATTCGAGGACCTGCGCGACGCGATTTCGAAGCTGGCCCTGAATGACGCGAGCTTCTCTCACGAAATGGAAACCTCCGCCGCCCTCGGCTTTGGCTTCCGCTGCGGCTTCCTCGGCCTGCTGCACCTCGAAGTGATCCGCGACCGGTTGGAACGTGAATACGATATTGAGCTGATCACCACGGCCCCGTCGGTCATCTACCACGTCTATCTGACTGACGGCTCGATGATGGAGCTTCACAACCCCGCCGACATGCCCGACATGGTCAAGGTCGACCATATCGAAGAGCCGCGGATTAAGGCGACGATCCTTACGCCAGACGAGTATCTGGGCGATGTCCTGAAGCTCTGCCAGGACCGCCGCGGCATCCAGCTGGACCTGACCTACGCCGGCTCGCGCGCCATGGTCGTCTATGACCTGCCGCTGAACGAGGTTGTGTTCGACTTTTACGACCGCCTGAAAAGCGTGACCAAAGGCTATGCGAGCTTTGATTACCAGATGGACGGCTACCGGCAGGACGCGCTGATGAAGATGCAGATCCTTGTGAATGAGGAGCCTGTCGACGCCCTTTCCACCATGGTCCACCGCGACCGGGCGGACATGCGGGGCCGGGCGATGTGCGAAAAGCTGAAAGAGCTGATCCCACAGCATATGTTCAAAGTGCCGATCCAGGCGGCCGTCGGCGGGCGCATCATCGCCCGCGAGACGCTGTCAGCGCTGCGAAAGGATGTGACCGCGAAATGCTATGGCGGCGACGTCTCGCGCAAGCGGAAGTTGTTGGACAAGCAGAAGGCTGGTAAAAAAAAGATGCGCCAGTTCGGGAAGGTCGATATTCCGCAGGAGGCGTTTATAAGCGCGTTGAAGATGGATGGTTAGTCAGCGGGATGGCTAATACCATACTTTGTACTTGCCGTATCAACGTCAATACCGGGTGAATGCTCGAGAAACTCGCGATAGGCCGCATTGTTTCTGTTTCTAATCCGAATAACCACCGCCGCCCCAATTACCAAAATTACTACAGGCAGCAAATGGGAGAAACCAAAACCGCCCCCAGAAAGTTTAAATTTAACAATCTCTGATACAAATAAAAATATTGTAATTCCAAATATACTCCACGTTAGGTTATTTTTAAATTGAATGTGCCCAATCATCTTATTGCCTTACGATGCTTACCAAATTAATAGTGGACGTATTTTATATCTTAAATTGAATTAAAACCTTTTATATGTTTGAAATCATTGCCAAATTCCTATTGTATTAATATATTGCATCAATAATATCGCATGCTTGCCAAAATATTATATTGAATATAATAAAACCGGAATATTCGAAACCAATCTTATTTTCAGATGTCAACGATATGAATACGAGTGAGCCTGCAATATTAGCCACAGACTGCCAGACTATCATGATGTGTCGATTAATATAGACTCATTAAATCCTGATACATTGCAATCAGGAAATCTGATCGGCGGTCAGGATCTCTTGGATCAGGAGACAGTACTGGCTTCTCGCTCATTCCAATGTCTTCCAAAGCTCGGTGATATTCCGAACTGAATCTTCGAGACAACGACCATAGCCCCCTCCGGATGTTCTACAAATGTTTTCCCGTTGAAGTAGTCACCAAATTTGGCATCGAAGGTGAAATGGTTAACATCGGCGCTGAAAACAGTCAGAGATCTTCTCAGCGAAGCCTGAACATCTGGGAAACCACCCAGCAAATGCACAGGTCTTCAGAACTCGGAAGTCGGTATTTGGGTGCCTCCATATTTCGTTGGCACGCTATACCCGTATAGAAACTTAGCTGGGATTACGGTTTCCATAACTCCCATTAGCCTAAGGTCCTTTGGTACTATGCAAACCCTACTAGCATACGCACTCAATCTTTCAGCCTGATTAAGAATCGCATCCAGTTCATCTACGTCTTCCACATCTCTAGCAATTGTGATCCGCGGCCTTGTCTTCTCGACGGCCCAAATATGTTTGTCAAAATCATAGTTCTTCCAGTCGATATCAATCAGACCAATATCATTAAGCGGTTTCACGGGTTTCACAGCGTGAAAAGGTTAAGGACCCCCTAATTCCCCTCTTTTCCAGGCATTTGGCGCTGGTTTCACGCGTGAAACCCTATTCGATGCCCATCAGCATGCCTGCGAACACTTTTCCCCGCCGCGCCAGGCTTTCGACCTCGATATGTTCCTCCAACGTGTGGAACTTGTCACCGTCGACCCCCAGCCCATCCAGCGTCTGGACGCCCATCGCGCCGGTGAAGTTGCCGTCCGATCCGCCGCCCGAACTTTCGTGGCGAAAGGGCATTCCGACCTGCCCGTGGATGCGCTCCGCCAGCGCGACTAGCTCCATACACCCCGCGTCCGGCTCCCACACCGGGCGGGTCACGCCGCGCTCAACCTCAAAGACGCCGGGTTCGGCCATCGCCAGTATTTTCTCAACGCCCGCGTCCAGATCCTCCTGCCGTTTAGCCATGGTCAGCACCTCCGCCTCCGCCTCAGACGACACGCAGTTCACCCATTGGCCCGCGTGAAAGACGCCGCAGGAAAAGGTACAATCAGGGCCGGTCATCGCCTCAATCTCTAGCACCCGGCGGGCCATTTCGGCGATGGCGGAGCGGCCTTCTTTCAGCCGGGCACCGGAATGGCTGGGCTTGCCAATCGTGCGGATGTTGAACCGCGCGATGGCGTAGCGGCCCGATGTGACACCGCCCTCAGGCCGCCCCGGCTCCGGCACCAGCACGGCGCGGGATCGGGCCGCTTCAGCCTCAATCAGATCGCGCTGCGACGGCGTGCCGATTTCTTCGTCCGGGGTGAACAGCACCGTGATCGGCAGCGGAGTTTCAGCGCCCGCGCGGGCGATCTGGCGGATCGCCTCCAACGCCAGATAATTGCCCCCCTTCATGTCGCAAATCCCCGGGCCATAGCAGTGCGCGCCATCGCGCCGGAAGGGCAGTTTTTCCAGCGTTCCAACGGGATGCACTGTGTCCATATGCCCAACGATCAGGATGCCCGGCTGGTCCGCCCTGGGGTGCGGAAAGCGCGCGCGCACCACGTCGCCCAGGCCCATGCGGCCCGGAATGCGTTCAACCACCGCGCCCATCATCGCGAGGTCGCGGCTGGCCAGGTCCATCATCCGATTGACCGCGGCAGGGTCGTAAGTGGGGCTTTCGCATTCCACCCAGGGGCGCAATCCGGCCAGCATTTCCTCAGCATCGAAGGGTAATTTGGCGATATCCATCAGTCTTCCCCAAAGTCGCGTTTAAAGAGCTTCCAGCCCGACCAGACGGCCGAGCCCAGCAGAAAGGCGCCGCCGAGGCCCAGCGCGTCGAACGCGCCCGGCCCGATCTTTTCCATCCGCCATAGGCCGACCGCCACCATGCAGAGCCCCAAAAGGGACACGCCCAGGCGGAATTGGTGTTCCTTTTTCGATGGTCCGTATTTCGGCATGGCTACACCCGCTGATTCACTTCGATCAGGTTACCCTCAGGATCACGAAAATAGATGTTCCAGAGGCCCGAAATCGCAAATTCCCCAGCGTCATCATAGGGAATGTTCGCCGCCTGCAGCCGCCGGATGACGGCGTTCATGTCGCTGACCTGAATGGCGAAGTGCCCGCCAACGGACGGGTTCAGGTTAAAGCCGTTCTTCTTGGCGAAATCCGGGTCGGGCTTGATCAGGTGCAGGCCCGCCGCCTGCCCGTCCCGGCTGGGATCGTCGAACAGCGCTAACCTGTCGGGCGACACGGGGATGTAGCCAGCGGATTTGGGCAACACCCATTCGCCCTCGTTCATCCCAAGGATGGAGGTATAAAACGCCGCCGTTTTGCGGACGTCCTTTGCTTGCAGATTGACGTGGTGGATAGACCAGGACATGCGCGTCTCCTCTGATGTTTTTCAGAGAATGCTAAGCGCGATGGGTCCATGCAACGAAAAAGGGCACCGCGATGGGCGCCCTTCTCAGTGGAAAGCTGCGGGGATTAGGCCGCAACCTTCTCCGAATCGTCCTTGAGGCTCAGCGCATTCGAGACGCGCACACCGCGCTTAACGAAGGCGACAAGGCCGTCGACCGTGCGGGAATTCACTTCGATTCCAGCATTGGTCAACACCTCGATGCCGTCGCGGGAATTCGCCCAGCGCGCAATGCCTTCGGCGCCCTTGCCCGGGCCATAGGTTTTTTCGTCTTTGATCGCGTCGTCCAGCGCGGCCAAAACAACAGCGGCGAAGAGCTTGCGCGCACGGCGGCCCTGCTCATTCGTGAAACTCAAAAGATCATCGTCAAGAGCCATTGGCTCCTCCTGCGAAAACTTACAACTGGTGTAGCATGACGAGCCTTATATGCGTATCGCACCTGCGAAATAAAGATATATTTTCTGCATGGCTCGTATGGGCCCTTCAGCTTTGATCTATGATAGGTAGGTGAACGCTCTATTATATAAAGGTATCGTGACAAAAAAAATCCCCAAAAGGTGGAGACGTTCGCAACCGCCGCGCCTATATTCGGGGGATGAAACTGATCCAATTTCCGCCTTTCCGCCCCTTGAGCGCCGCGCTTGCGGTGATTCTCGGCCTGACGGCGCCTGCCTCTGGCCAGACGCTGAACGCAGCCAACCTCGGCGGTGACCCTTTCAGCGTCGAAGCCGCGTCTCTGCCCGGGTTTTCGGGCGCCTATTTGGCAGGCCGCCACGCGGCGGCTCAGTCTAATGTCGATCGGGCCGGGGCGTATTTCGCCAAGGCGCTGGCGCGGGACCCGCGCAACCCTGCCTTGATGGAACAAGCGGTCATCTACCAAACCGCCGCTGGGCACGTGAAGGCGGCCATTCCGCTCGCGAAGCATCTGGCGGAATTCCAAGCTGATCACCGGATGTCGAACCTGGTGATGACGATTGATGACTTCGCCGCGGGCCGTTTGGCTGAAGCCAAGGAACGGCTGGAAGGCAACCCGGACGCATTTCACCCGCTGGTCGGCGCGCTGTTGAACGCATGGGCGAAACAAGGGCTGGGCGAAGATGTAGACAACGGACCGGATGGCCCGTTCGGCGCGTTGGGCGACCGGGCGATCTTCCGGATCTTTAGCGGCTATCACCGGGGGTTGATCGCAGCCGCCAACAACGATCTGCCCGCTGCAGCCGAAGCGTTTGAAACCGCAATCAGTGAGCTGCGCGCACCAACGGGCCGGATGGCCCGGGCCTATGGCACCGTACTACGCTTGCAGGGTGAAGACGCGAAAGCGAAGGAAATCTATAATGCCGCCATCGGCGTATCTGTCAGCGACGCGGTGCTGGAGGATGAGGTAAATGGCCTGGCGACCGGCGTCGCGCCAACGCTGCCCGTGATCACGCCCAGCGACGGCGCGGCGGAGGCGTTGTATGGGCTGGCCTCAGCGCTCAGCCAGGATGGCGAGGCGAGACTGAGCCTTTTTTACACCCGTTTGGCGGAATACCTGCGGCCCAACTTTGCCGATGCGGCCTTGTTGTCGGCGGAGATCCTGGAAAACGAAGAACAGTATGAGCTGGCGGTGAAGGCGTATGAGTCGATCGCGACCGACAGTCCCCTTTCGCGATCAGCCCAGATTGGCCGCGCCGAAGCGCTTTATCGTCTGGAAGAAAACGACAAGGCGGTTGAGGCCCTAACCGCGCTCGCCCGGTTTGAACCCGAAGCCGTAGACGTGCATCTGGCGCTTGGTGATCTGATGCGCCGCTTAAAACGGTTCGAAGAAGGCGCTGTGGCCTATGACGCCGCGATCAAGCTGATGGCGGCGAAGGGGCGGGAGAATTGGGTGCCCTTTTACGAGCGCGGCATCTGCTATGAGCGGTCAGACCAATGGGAACTGGCCGAAGCCGATTTCCGCAAGGCGCTTGAGCTGAAGCCGGATCAGCCGCTGGTTCTGAATTACCTCGGCTATAGCTGGCTCGACAAAGGTCAAAACTTCGAAGAGGCTTTGGAATTTGTCCGCAAAGCGGTCGAACAACGCCCCGAAGACGGCTACATCGTAGACAGCCTTGGCTGGGGATATTACCTCACTGGCGACTTCGAAAACGCGGTGATCCAGCTGGAGCGGGCAGTGGAATTCCGCCCCATCGACCCCGTGATCAACGACCATTTGGGCGACGCTCTGTGGCGCGTGGGTCGCAAGTTGGAAGCTGAATTTCAGTGGAAACGCGCCCTGTCCTTCGACCCGGAAGAAAAGGACGCGCAGCGCATCAAGCGCAAGCTGGAGGTGGGCCTGGACGTTGTGTTGACCGAAGAAGCCACCAAAACGGACGCGCCCGAGGCCACCGCGAAAGATGACGGCTGATAGCGCCGCGCAGGCAGAACTTGCCCGCGCCAAGGTCAATCTCTTCCTCCATGTCGTCGGGCTGACGCACGAGGGATATCACCTGCTACAAATGCTAGTGGTGTTTCCCCGGATCGGCGATGTTGTATCGGCTGAACCCGCCACTGGGCTGAGCTTGTCGATCGACGGCCCGTTTGGCGACGGGTTGGGAACGGGCGCGGATAATCTTACGCTCGCCGCCGCAGCCGCGCTTTCCGACCGCATGGGCGGCGGGCTTGGCGCGGCGCTGCACCTGCAGAAAAACCTGCCCATTGCGTCGGGCATTGGCGGCGGATCCGCCGACGCTGGCGCGGCTCTGCGCCTGCTGGCGCGGATGTGGCCGGACGCCCCGCATGATGCGCTGGCGGATATCGCCTTCTCGTTGGGCGCCGATGCGCCCATGTGCCTGACCCAAACGCCCGCATTGGCGGGCGGCCTAGGCGAACGGTTGTCGCCCGCCCCGCCCTTTCCCAGGTTCTGGATGGTCTTGGTCAACCCAATGACTCAGCTTTCAACCGCCGAGGTGTTTGGCTCCCTCCACCGCAAATCCAACCCTGCGGGCGCCAAACCGCCGGCTCGCTTTGTCGATCTGGCGCATCTGACCAGCTGGTTGTCGACACACCGAAATGACCTGGAAGCGCCAGCGCGCAAGCTACGCCCCGAAATCGGCAGGGTTCTTAGCGCGCTAAGCTGGGATCGCGAATGCCTGTTCGCCCGAATGTCCGGGTCCGGCGCCACGTGTTTCGGTATTTATGCGACCGAGGCGCTGGCCCTGACCACGGCGGATCGTCTACGAATATCAGAACCGGGCTGGTGGGTTGCCGCCGCCGAAGTTGAGGGGTGGGAGCCATGACAATCGAACTATGGCTGGCCTTCACCGCCGCATCTGCCGTTTTGCTGGCAATCCCAGGACCGACGATCATTCTGGTTGTCTCATACGCCATTGGCGCGGGGCGCAGCGCGGCGCTGTGGACAGTGACGGGCGTCTTCTTTGGCGATCTGGCGGCGATCACCCTGTCGGTCATCGGGCTTGGTGCCCTGTTGGCGGCGTCAGCGACCGCCTTCACCATCCTAAAATTGATCGGCGGCGCCTATCTGGTCTGGCTTGGGTACAAGCTGTTTACTGCGCCCGCCGAAGCGCAGTACTTGGGAGGAAAGGCCGCAGCGGCGTCTGGCCCCAGGATGGCGATGCATGCGTTTCTGGTCACGGTAACCAACCCAAAGGGCATTGTCTTTTTCATCGCCTTCCTACCGCAGTTCATCGATCCAGCCCTGCCATCGCCCCCCCAACTGACGATCATGATCGCCACCTTCACTGGCTTGGCTGTGGTCAATGCGTTGATCTACGCGCTGGCGGCGGGTGAATTGCGCGAGCGGCTGAAAAGCCCGACAATGCTGAAATGGATGAA
>CBFHXH010000038.1:0-27011 GCA_965659735.1 uncultured Pikeienuella sp. | reverse complement strand
TGGGCGCGCTTTTGGCCGCCGTCGGGGTTCTGACATTCCCGGTGTCGTTCTGGGGCGGGCTGGCCATATCGCTCTTGGGATACACGATGATTGGTATCGGCGTCGGCGCTGGAGGCACATCCATGCTGGCGCTGCTCGCATCAGCCACTGCCCCGCGTCGGCGCGCGGCGGCGGCCACGATCACATGGCTGATGATGATCTTCGGCATCGCCTTTACCGCCGTGATGACAGGCCAAGCGCTGGCCCCCTATTCGCCTGAACGGCTGATGATCGTTGTCGCAACCGTCGTGGCCATCGCATTCTTCGTAACCTGCGCCGCTGTCTGGCGCATCGAACGCGGCCTCGCCGTGCGGGAGGCTGAAGCCGCCCCACCCCCGTTCTGGGATAGTTTGAAAGAGGTATGGGCCGACGGTCGCGCGCGCCGCTTCACCATCTTCGTGTTCCTCTCAATGACCGCCTACTTCATGCAAGAATTGATCCTGGAACCCTATGCCGGCCTCGTCTTCGCGTTCACCCCCGGTGAAAGCACGTCGTTGTCAGGCGCGCAAAATGGCGGCGTCTTTGTTGGCATGGCACTGGTTGGAATTGCCGCCACTGGTCTCAAATTTGGCTCACTCCGCACCTGGGTTGTGCTGGGCTGCATCGGCTCCGCCGGATCGCTGGGCGTCATCGCCGCGATGGGTGAGATTGGCGCAGGCGCGCCGCTGGTCCCCGCGGTCGTTGCGCTCGGTTTTTTCAATGGCGTCTTCGCCGTCGCCGCCATCGGATCGATGATGGCGCTGGCCGGCGAAGGGCGTGATCGCCGCGAAGGCACGCGCATGGGGCTATGGGGCGCGGCGCAGGCTGTCGCTGCCGGGTTTGGCGGGCTGTTTGGCGCCGCCGCTGTCGACGTGCTGCGCGTCGTTCTCACAACTGACGCCGCCGCCTTTGGCGCCGTGTTTATTTTCGAAGGCGCGCTGTTCCTGGCCGCCGCCCTAATGGCCGCGCGCGTGATCGACGCTGCGCACCCCGCCCTTTCCACCGCCGCGATACCGGGAGAATGACAATGACATATGACGTAGTGATCGTGGGCGGAGGCCCGTCAGGCGCGACAGCAGCGGAACATCTCGCCCGCGCCGGCCGCAAGGTTGCGCTGATCGACCGCGATGGCCGAATCAAGCCCTGCGGCGGTGCCGTGCCGCCGCGCCTGATCAACGATTTCGCCATACCGGACAGCCAGATCGTCGCTCGCATCCAAACGGCGCGCATGGTGTCGCCGACCCAGCGCAGCGTCGATATTCCGATTGAGAACGGCTATGTCGGCATGGTTGATCGTGAACATTTCGACAAGTTCCTTCGCGTTCGGGCCGCGGAAGCAGGCGCAGACCAGTTTACCGGCAGTTTCAAACGGATTGAGCGCGAAGACGGCGTCACCCGGGTGATCTTTCGCGACAAGACCACCCAGAACGACATTGTATTGGAAACCAAACTGATCATTGGCGCCGACGGGGCCCGATCAAACGTGGCCCGCGGCGAGGTGCCTGGCGGCGACAAGATCCCCTACGTGATCGCCTACCATGAAATCATCGAGGCGCCCGCCGCGAATGACAACTACGACCCTGACCGCTGCGATGTGATCTATGACGGTAAAATCTCACCTGACTTTTATGGCTGGATTTTCCCCCATGGCGCGCAGGCCAGCGTGGGCATGGGCACAGGGATCGACGGCACCGACCTGAAATCGGCGACAGCGCAGCTGCGCATTGATGCTGGCCTGGAAGGATGCAAAACGATCAGGAAAGAGGGCGCTCCAATCCCCCTTAAGCCGCTTGATCGCTGGGACAACGGCAAGGATGTTGTGCTCGCAGGCGATGCGGCGGGTGTCGTTGCGCCATCATCTGGTGAGGGGATCTATTACGCCATGGTCGGTGGTCAGGTCGCGGCCGAGGCGGCGCAAGCCTGCCTTGTGTCAGGCAAGGCCTCAGATCTGATGCTGGCGCGAAAGGCGTTCATGAAAGAACACAAGACCGTTTTCAAAGTGCTCGGCGCGATGCAGGACGCCTATTATAAATCCGACGACCGGCGGGAACGATTCGTATCCCTCTGTCATGATGTCGATGTGCAGAAGCTGACTTTCGAGGCTTACATGAACAAGAAGCTTGTCTCTTCCCGCCCGCTGGCCCATTTGAAGATCATGTTCAAGAATCTCGCTCATCTCAGCGGTCTTGTCGGCCCGGCGAGGTGGACATGACCATCATGATCCCCGCCTGGGTCGACGGCCGTCTGACCCCTGTCGAAAAGCTGGACGCGCACCTGCGCGGCCTTCGCCACAAGGCGATCTCGGTCTTTCTATTGGATGGCGACAAGACGCTGATCCAGAAACGGGCCGCGGGCAAATACCATACACCCGGCTTGTGGGCGAACACCTGCTGCACCCATCCTGGCTGGGATGAGACGGCGGAAGATTGCGCTCGTCGGCGGCTGATTGAGGAAATCGGCCTGACCGGCATTTCGCTTGAATTCGCCGACACAGTGGAATACCGCGCCGATGTTGGAGGTTCATTGATCGAACACGAAGTCGTCAAGATCTTCCGCGCCCGCCCCGTGCGCCGCCCAGTCTTCGACCTGAACCCGGATGAAGTGGAAGCGGTTCGCTGGGTGACTTTGGCAGAGCTTGATGCGGAAATTGAAGCGACGCCAGACGCGTTCACCCCTTGGCTGCGCATCTACATGGCGCGGCACCGGACCAGCATACTCGGTGTGACAGAAGCGGCTTAGACCCAAATTTTCAATGTCTCTGGCGGGGATATTTTTTGAACAAAGATGGTAAGACGGCCTTGCATCTTTGTCTTTCAAATATCCCCGCTGGAGGCTTGAAATCTCTTCTCGTTCAGGCGCGCCGAAATGCGACGACGTCAACGCCGAGCAGTTCCAGCACCTTCGTCTCAATCGCTTCAGGGCTCAGGCCCGCTTCGCGGTACATCTCTGCCGGGCTGTCCTGATTGATAAACGTGTCGGGCAGCGTCATTTGCCGCACCTTCAGGCCGTCTTCCAACTGCCCGGTTTCCGCAAGGTGGGTCAGGACGCGGGCACCGAAGCCGCCTTCCGCGCCATGCTCAACCGTGATGATCGCGCTGTGGCTGGCGGCGAGCTGGTCGACCAGGTCAGTATCCAGCGGTTTGGCGAACCGCGCGTCGGCAATGGTCGGCCTGACGCCCCGCGCGCCGAGTGCTTTCGACGCCTGGCGACAGTCTTCCAGAGACGCGCCCAGTGACAATAGCGCGACGCCGCTGCCTTCCAGCACGATGCGGCCCTTGCCGATCTCCAACGGCTCCAATCGCTCAGCAATCTCAACGCCCAGCCCGTTGCCGCGCGGATAACGGAACGCGATGGGGCCATCGTCATAGGCGGCGGCGGTTGCGACCATGCGGGCAAGCTCCGCCTCGTCGGAGGCGGCCATCAGCACCATGTTGGGCAGGTTGCTGAGATAACTGATGTCAAAGGCGCCCGCGTGCGTGGGTCCGTCTGCGCCCACCAGCCCAGCCCGGTCGAGCGCGAAGCGCACGGGCAGGTTTTGCAGCGCAACGTCATGGACGATCTGGTCAAAAGCCCGCTGCAGGAATGTCGAATAGATCGCCACAAACGGCTTTAACCCGCTTGCGGCCATACCGGCGGCGAAGGTCACGCCGTGCTGTTCGGCGATGCCGACATCGAACACCCGGTCAGGAAATCGCTTTTCCATGATATTCACGCCTGTGCCAGATGGCATTGCGGCAGTAACTGCGACGATCGTTGGATCTTCAGCAGCCATTTGGGTCAGTGTTTCGCCGAATACAGCCGTGTAGCTGGGCGCGTTGGCCTTGGCCTTTTTCTGCTGGCCCGTGGCGACATCGAACTTGGCGACGCCATGATAGCAGTCATCTGACGCCTCGGCCGGCGCATAGCCTTTACCCTTGGTCGTGATCGCATGGATCAGCACAGGCCCGTCGGAACGGACCTTGGCGGCGCGCAGAGCTGTGAGCAATTGACCCATGTCGTGGCCGTCAATCGGGCCCATGTAATCAAAACCGAATTCCTGGAACAGTGTGCCGCCATGTCCCATGCCTGTTGCAAGCTTGCGCGCCTGCGCCATGCCTTCACGCACTGGGCCGGGAAGGAACGCCTCCATGTCCTTAGACAGATCATTGAGCGCGGCAAAGGGCGGCTCCTCGCTAAGACGGTTCAGATAACTCGACATCGCGCCAACCGGCGGGGCGATCGACATGTCGTTGTCGTTGAGGATGACAATCAGGCGGCGGCCATCCTGGCCCGCGTGATTAAGCGCCTCATACGCCATGCCACCAGTAATCGCGCCATCACCAATTACAGCAACCGCGTCGCCTGTCGCCCGGCCCATGTCGCGACCGACCGCAAAGCCCATGGCGGCGGAGATCGATGTGGAGGAATGCGCTGCGCCGAAAGGATCAAATTCGCTTTCCGCCCGTTTGGTAAAGCCCGAAAGCCCCCCGCCCTGGCGCAGCGTTTTCATCCGTGAGCGGCGGCCGGTCAAAACCTTGTGCGGATAACACTGATGTCCGACATCCCAGATGATCTTATCACGCGGCGCTTCGAAAACGGCGTGCAGCGCTACGGAAATCTCAACAACGCCAAGCGACGATCCAAGATGGCCGCCGGTTTCCGAGACCGCCTCAATCACCTCGGTTCGCACTTCGTCTGCGACGTGCCGAAGGTCGGTGTCTGACAGGCGCTTCAGGTCAGAAGGCCCGGCGATCTGGTCAAGAAATGTGGTCATTGTGGCACCCTCTTCTCAAGAAAAAGGTCCCACGCGGGGAGGACGCCTCGCGCGGGACCCAGGGTTGCTCCGACCCCTATGGAAGATCGGAGCCTGGGAGGGGGGAAGGCCGGCATGTGAAGTCGGGAACCAGCCCATCGCTCCCAGTTCTGTACCTATCGCTGGGCGAGTTCCGGCCAGTCAGACAGCATCGGCGTGCCCTGTAGGGGTTTACTGTACCCTTTGTGACAGGTCATGCAGGCGGCTTTTGGCGCGTCGCCATAAACCGGGCCCAACCTGTTATCGGGCAACAGTCCCCCAATGGGATCCAAGTAGTCGTTGTTCAGTTCAAGAACCATCTGGATGCCCACAGAGGCCGTCGCCCATTGCGGGGTCACCTGTGCAGGGTCATAGAAAGCCCGGGTATTGTGGCAGAATGTGCAGTTCACATTCAGCGAATTGGCGAAGTGGTTCATCAACGAGAATGTCCGCTCCGTATCCTGCCAGGTTGGATCACCGGGTTCGTTCACGACGCGCGCATCTAGATCATGCACAGCGATCTGTCCGTCTTCGAACAGCAGTCTGTACAAGGCGTCCGAAGGCAGGGAAGTGGACCCGCTCTGCTCGGTCACCGTGTTCTGCACCGCGCCCCAGCCATCCATGACTTCGACAACGGGATCGACGCGGAACCATATGTACGACGGCACAGGTTCGCCCCGGTGGCAGCTGTAGCAGTTCACGCCGGTGTCGCCGACATGCCCGTACCATTCGTCATTGATGGCCTGGGTCATGGCGATCATCGTTGACGCGACGCCGTCCTGA
Source organism: uncultured Pikeienuella sp. (assembly GCA_965659735.1). GTDB lineage: Bacteria > Pseudomonadota > Alphaproteobacteria > Rhodobacterales > Rhodobacteraceae > Pikeienuella. The sequence goes on along the minus strand of CBFHXH010000038.1, from coordinate 21,439 downwards.
TAGCTGTCTTCCTCACCGGAATAGAGCGTTGGGATGCCCGTCCATTCGCGCATCGCCCGAACGACTTCGTCACTGACGGGCGCATCGACAACCGGGACCTCAGACGCCGCGGCGGCGGCGCTAGCCGCTTCGTACATCACGATTGACGGATCGGGCGTGGCGCGATCGGCGTCAAACTTGGCGACTGACATTCCCGTGCCGCGCGGGCCGGTCTGGACAGAGGCGGTGGCATAGGGCTGCCCCCAGGTGATGATCAGCACCGCGAAGATAACCGCGCCGCCAATCGCCCCGATCAGGATCGCAGGACCGTAAATATTGGTCGGGTTGTCCTTGACCCATTGGTTAAACCAGTTCGGAAACATCTCATTCTCCTCCGACTGTGTAGGCTTCGTAGCCGTAGCCGCCCTCATATGGCGGGGCGAAGTGATGCTCGACCGCCCAGAGGTACCAGTTGTCGACGACTGTGCCGGTCAGAAGGATGCCGATGCCGCCGGTGATCGGCGTCAGGATCGCGAACCACCAGGCCCAGCGGTGAATACCCTCCATTGTGGCGTTGAAGCCCATGGTCCAGCGCCAGAACAAGGCGGCGCGTTCCGTGGCCGTGCCGCGGTCGACGATCTGTTCCAGCTCGCGGTCGCCGCCGTAGCGGGTGACCGCCAGGATGGTCGCGCCGTGCATTGCGAACAACAGGACCGAGCCGTAGAGGAAAACGATCGAAAGCGCGTGGAACGGGTTATAGTAAAGGTTGCCATAGCGGATTGAGAAAGCCGTGGTCCAATCCAAATGCGGGAAGATCCCGTAAGGCACCATTTCCGACCAGCTGCCCATCAGAATCGGACGAAACAGGCCAAGCACCAAGAACAGCCAGATCGCCGCGCCAAAGGCCCAGAAGACGTGCTTGCCCATTCGGTGATGCTGGGCCAGCAGGTAGGCCCGGATCCACCATGTCATCACGGACATCAGCAGGAAGAAGCTGGCGATCATGTACCAGCCGCCATCATGCAGCGGCGGCATGGACAGCCCATATTCGGGGCTGGGCGGCTCAAGCGCCAGCCAGAACAACTGGCGGATAAATTCAGGGATCGACCAGCCAACCTGGCTGAGCATGTTCAAGCCGATGATGTTCAGCGCCAGGATGCCCGTGGCGATGGAAATCATGCCCGTCCAGCCGATCAGAGATGGTCCAAGCTGGGCGTTGCCGAGCCAACCGATAAGGGTGGAAAACCCGGCCTTCGATCCCCGATCAGCGGCGAGCGTGCCCTGATCGTCCGTGCCCCATTCCGGGGGACCCTGCACCTGGGTCTGGGTGAAGATGTTTTGATATTCAGGCACCATGGTTCAGTTCCCCCCTTGCTGGCTGGGCCAGATCGGCAGTTCAAGCCACCAGTTCCACCATTCAGGCCAACCTTCAGTCCATACCGGGCCAGAGATGATGATGCAGACCGCCGACCAGAACACGGCGGCGATCGCCAACAGGAACCCGACACGGTGAATGCCCAGCGGGCCAACCGAGTAGCCGATGAAATCGCGGAAAAAGGTGTCTTCGTGTTCGGGCGTCTTCATCTCTTCGCCCTTCTCAGGGTTCGCAGCGGAGAGGATGAGTGACCCGTGAAGCGCCAGCGCGAAGGTGGTGGTGAAGAATAGGGTCACCGCCAGCATATGCGCCGGGTTGTAGTGGAAGTGGAGGTACGCGTAGCCAGTGTTCGACACCCAATCGAGATGGCTGAAGATGCCATAGGGGAACCCATGTCCCCAGGCGCCCATCAGAAGGGGTCGGAAAATCACCAGCGTGACATACGCCAGAATTGCAAAGCTGAAGGCGAAGGGTACGTGATACCCCATGCCCAGCTTGCGGCAGATCTCAACCTCGCGCAGCGCCCAACTGATGAATGCGCCCGTCGCGCAGATCGTGATGATCTGCCAGAGACCGCCTTCCATCAGCGGCGCCAGACCCAGACCATAGCTCAGGTCCGGCGGCGCGATATTGATCAGCCATGGATTGAAGGTGCCCTGCTGCGAGGCCCCCCAAAAAATCAGGATGGTGCCAAGCAGCGCAAAAAACGCCGTCGTGACCCCAAAGAAGCCGACATAGAAGGGTCCGATCCAAAAATCGAACAGACCGCCGCCGATCAGCGTACCGCCCCTAACGCGATACTTTCTCTCAAAACTCAGAAGCGCCATCTTGCTTGCTCCCCCGCCGCGCCTTTGGGCCGACGGCTGTTTATATGTTAGCTGGATTGTCGCGGGCGACTGATCGCCCGCGACGGTTTCTTGGCAATCGGATCGTGCCCGTCGCTAAAGCTGGTGGCGTCAGCCCCCGGCTACCTTTGCGGCGGATTCGAACCAGTTGAAGTGGTCCGTGCTGAGCAGGACGAGGTGAATCATCGCCGCCAGCAGAAACAGGAACACGCCCTGCGCCACGAACACGCGGCGCGGATCGAAGATCAGCCAGATCTTGTAGAACTTGCTCATTTCCTATTCCCCCTCAGAACCACGGACGCCAGATGAACGTGGCCACATGAGCCAGGATGGCCATGGCTACGAAGAGCCAAAGACCGCTCATATAGACCGAGTGCAGTTCCTGCGCCTGATCGTCGGTAAGGCCTGTAAAAGACAGACCAGAGTTCTCAGCCATTAACTTTCCTCCGGATCGTTAGACTGTCGCCGCGCCACCCTGCGGCTGGGCCTGACCGACCACGTGTCGACCAGGGCTCGATCCCTCCCCCTGCCGGGATTGGAAACCGATCTCGCATCTCCGCTTAGACGGAGAAAATCTGCGGCGTGATCCGCCACGCCATTGCGTGGGCGGTGCCAAATACGGAGCGCGGCGCTTCGCCCGGCTGACCGGGCAGAACAAGTCGCGCCAGCCACTGCATCAGCGCAAAGGGCAGAACGACAGCGTAGATCGCGGCGAAGTAAAGCCAGAATTCCCGCCCAACCTGCGGCGTCCGCTTGATTTCTTCAGTGCGCATTCAACGACCCTCCCATGGTGCGTTTCACGTCTTCGGTCCCAGATGAGCCAGGCTTCCCTTGCTCACCTTGTCGTCCCCCGCCGCCAAAGCGGCCGATTCAGCCGCATCCCTCAGCGCCTTTGCGGCGGAGATACGGGTTAGAACGGGGTGTGTTTCGATGATCTCGTCCAGCAGCGCCTGCGCCTCTGGATCCCAGGGCAAATCGCGCTTCAACGTCGTCGGCGTCGCCGCCGCGCTGTCCATTTCTGACCCAAGCGGCAGGATGTGGAACAGCGCATCGAACAGGCTGTTGCACACTTCCTGCAGCAGATAGGTGGCCCCGGCGTAACCCATGAACGGCGTGCCAGTGGCGCGTCGGATGGCGGCGCCGGGGAAACTGGCAGGGATAAAGGCCGGGCGCGGACCGTGGCCCGCCGCCATTTCAGCCAGATACATTTTTTCGTTGATCGACCCGAGCATGACGAGCGGGCGTTTCGCATGCGTCAGCGCCCGCACCTCGTCATTGTTAGTCTTCTTGCCCGCCACTCGGGGCGTTGCAAAGGCGCAGGGCAGACCGAGCTCATCCTCAAGGTAATGGCGGATGCCGCGGGTGTAGGTCTCATTCGCGACGATGGCGAAGCTGGCCGTTGCAAAAAAGTCCTGCGTGACGGACCGCCAAAGATCCCAGACCGGTTTCAGCGTTGAGTGCTTTTCCTGCTCGATGAACGGTTCCGGATCCAGGTCCAGCATCTCGCCCAGCTTACTCAGGAACAGCGTGGTGCTTTCGACCCCGATGGGCGCCTGCAGATACGGCTTGCCAAGCTTTTCGGCGAGGTTGCGGCCAAATTCGCGGTACATCACCACGTTCGCTTCGCAGTTCACCAGGTTCCGCATCTCATGCAGATGGGCACCCAGCGGCATGACCATATTGACCTCGGCTCCGATGCCTTCGATCAGGCGGCGGAGTTCGGCCAGATCCGATGGCATGTTGAACGTGCCGTACATTGGGCCAAGGATGTTCACGCGCGGTTTTGCGCCTTCGGCCAGTGGCTTGGTCTTGGGAATGCGGCCCTTGGTGCAGCCAAATTCGTCAAAGATCCATGACATGGCGCGGTCAGCGGCCTCCCACTGATCTTCGTCGATGGTGCGGGGAAGGAAGCGTTGGATGTTCGTGCCGGCCGGCGTCACGCCGCCGCCGATCATTTCGGCAATGGAGCCTGTGACGACAACGGCAGGCAGTGCGGGATCGAGCGTTTTCCAGGCGCGCTTCATCGCGCCTTCGGTCCCGTCGCGGCCAAGCTCTTCTTCGCCCAGACCAGTGGTCACGATCGGCAATTCATGCGGCGGCAAGGCGTCAGTGTAGTGGAGGACCGAGGTTACAGGCAGGTTTTCACAACCCACCGGCCCATCGATTACGACCTGCAAGCCCTTGACGGCGCAGAACGCGTAAACGGCGCCCCAATATCCGCCGGCGCGGTCATGATCCTGAACAAGCATCTAGATCATCTCCGCTGCCTTAGCGGCGCGAGCGGCCTTGTCGAGTTTCTTCTGGCGCACGGCCTTGAAATCTGGCTGCAAGTTCGGCGCGCCTTCCCAGACGCCCGCCGTTTCGCCGGATCCGACACCCTCAAAGAAGGACTTCATCGACGCCATGCGATCCTTGTTGGCCATCGCAGCGTTGATCACGGGCGCAAGCCCCCCTGCCCCAGCTGGGCCCATCAGAGGTCGGGCAGAGATCAGGTTGGTGAAGTAAAGCGACGGGATGCCAAGCTGTTTACCCTTCTGGACAACAGGCGTGGTGCCGATGGCGAGATCTGGCTTGATCGCTTCCATCGCGGCGCAGTCGTCTTCCAGGCTGGCGCGGAATTTGACCTTTGTGCCCTTGGCCTCAAGCCAGTCGCAGTCCGCCTGGGACATCGCCGTTTTCTGGCAAGCTGTGCCGACGTAAGGAATGTCGGCGCCCGCTTCGATAAGCAAGCGAGCAACTATCAATTCGGACCCTTCATAGCCCGAGAGCGTGATCGTGCCCTTAACCGGATTCTCAGCCAGCGCGCCCTTGATAGCCGGCAGGAACGCATTCTGCGCGCCCGCGACCTTGTCGGCGGACAGGCCGAATGCGTCGCCAATGCCAGCCAGCCAAGCGGCTGTGCCGTCATGGCCCACCGGCGCCGACCCAACGATGGGGCGACCAGCGGCGTCGAATTCCCGCATCGCGGCGGAATAGAATGGATGGATCGCCGCGACGGCACCGCAGTCGAGCGCAGAATACATTTCGCGCCATTCACGGCACGGCACGACCGGTCCCGCAGCGAGGCCCATCGGAGCCAGTATCGCCCCGATCATGACAGGATCAGCCGGGAACATTTCACCCAGCATGGTCACCGTTGGCCTGTCGGATTTACCGCCGACGGGCGCAGGTACGGGGCCCGCCTGAATTTCTTCGCGGGCATAGGCGAGCATGGCGCCCGCCAGCACGTCTTTCGCCTCGGCGTGGGTCGGAATGCCAAAGCCTGGGACGTCGATGCCAATGATCCGCACGCCGTCGATCTCTTTCGGCAGCAGGCGCAGCGGCACGCCAGATGCTGTCGGCACGCAGAGGTTCGTGACCACGATGGCATCATACCGATCCGGGTCGGCCATCTCGTAAACGCTGTCGCGGATGTCTTCGAACAGCTTACCGGTGACGAGCGATTCCGAATTGAACGGCACATACCCGACCGACCGGCGCGCACCATAGAAATGGCTCACAAAGGTCAGGCCGTAAACGCAGCAGGCGGACCCTGACAGCACAGTCGCAACGCGGCGCATCCGCAACCCAACACGTAACGAGCCAAAGGCCGGGCACATGGATTGTGGTTTGTCATGAGGGCCTTGTGGGTAATCCTTGGCGTATTGATCAAGGATGTCCGACTTGCCCGCCTGACGCGCGGCGTCCTGCATCGCGTCGGCGCCGGCATGGCAGCCGCCGTCGATCATCGCAGGCTCTTCGCCGCGGGGGATATGCAGATCGTCGGTCACTCGTCGTCCGCATCCGCAGAAGTTGCGGTGTCGGCTTCAGCCTCTTCCAGACGCGCGAGTTCTGCGTCGAATGCGTCGAGGGTTTCGAAATCAAACATTGTCGTATACCACTTCAAGTGACTCTTTGGGTTTGGCGTTCTTGCCCCGCATGTCAGCGTCCGTGGCCGGGACCAGCTCGAACCCGGCGCCGGTTTCCTCAGCTGAGAAAAGGTCCAGGAGGCCGTCCTGGCTCAGCGGCGTCGGGTGGCCTGGCGGCGCGACGGCCACTTCCTCGCCGAGGCCTGCGAACAGCTCGCCCCATTCTGATTCCATCGTGCCGACAATCTGGTAATTCGCCGATTTCCGGCGCAGATCTTCGTTCTGCGGGATGGCGGCAAGCACCGGGATGCCGACTGCATCGGCGAATGCCTGCGCTTCACCCGTGCCGTCATCCTTGTTGATGACCAGGCCCGCGACGCCGACATTCCCGCCCATCTTGCGGAAGTATTCGACTGCGGAGCAGACGTTGTTGGCGACATACAGCGACTGGAGGTCGTTCGATCCGACCAGAATCACCTTCTGCGCCATATCGCGGGCGATCGGCAGGCCAAAACCACCGCAAACCACGTCGCCGAGGAAGTCGAGCAGAACATAGTCGAAGTCCCAGTCATGGAAGCCGAGCTTTTCCAGCAACTCAAACCCGTGAATGATCCCGCGTCCGCCGCAGCCGCGGCCAACCTCTGGCCCGCCAAGCTCCATCGCGTAGACGCCGCCCCGCTTAAAGCAGACATCGCCAATGGCGACCTCTTCGCCCGCCAGCTTCTTGCGGGTCGAGGTTTCGATGATTGTCGGGCAGGCCTTGCCGCCGAACAACAGGCTGGTTGTGTCGGATTTTGGATCGCAGCCGATCAGAAGGACGCGCTTGCCCTGCTCAGCCATAATGTGGCTCAGGTTCGCCAACGTGAACGATTTACCGATGCCGCCTTTACCGTAGATCGCGATGATCTGAGTGTGCTTGGTCGGCTCCGCGTGCGGAACTTCCAACGTAGGTTCTTCCGCTGCTTCGTCGCGCAGGCGGGCGTCGTAACCGTCTTTCAGATTTGGGACGTCGAGGCTCATGAAGCTCTCCAATCAAGGCGCATTTTCAGGCAGGCGGGGTCGGTGAACGCGGTCTCGTAAGCGCACGCGCCATCCGTCGCCGGTCGGGTGTGAGTGATCAGGCCGTCCAGCGACAGCGCGCCCGATTCGATCAGGGCGCGGGTGGCGGCCAGGTCGTCCGGGGTCCATTCAGCGGCGACGCGCAGGCGCGCCTCCTTCATGAACGCGGGCGGGAAGGCAAAGCTGATCGGCGCGGCGTAAAATCCGGCGAGAACGATTTCCCCGCCCTTCACGATGCGCCCCATCAGGGTGTTCAGAATGCTTGCATCGCCCGTGACGTCGTAGATGCAACGATAATCCGTCCGCTCATCTTCTTCCGCTGTGGTCACCTGGTAGCCGACTGCGCCGTCCTTGCGAACGTCGTCAATTTCCCAGACCGTTGGCGCAGGCGCGCCGGCAATCATCGTCAGGCGCGCCAACAAATGCCCCATGACGCCATGACCAACGATCAGATCAGGCGGCTGGTTGCCAAGGCCCGCCATGACGTGGCGCGCCGTCGCCGCCAACGCCAGCAGAACGCCGTCTGCGCCAACGTGGCGATCCAATTTCTGAAGGCGCGATGCGTCGGACACCAACCGGCGGGACGCCCCGCCGAACAGGCCTTTCGCCTCGCGATAGCAAGCGGCGCCAGGCGCGAAGACAAAGTCACCGGGGCGGAACCCGGTGTCAGGCCGCGCCTCAACTACCTCACCCACAGCTTCGTAGCCGGGAATCAACGGATACCCCATGCCGGGGAATGACGGCATCTGGCCGGACCAGAACAGTTTTTCGGTGCCCGTGGAGATGCCGGAATGGGAGATATCAACCACCACATCGCCCGCGGTGGGATCATTCAGGGTCACAGCGCCGATTTCGAGGTCGCGTGGGCCGTTAAGAATGATCGCTTCAGTCTCCATCCCGGTCGGTGTCTTTCTTTGTTACTGCGTGCGTCGTGGATCGACGCTTGTTGATGTAAGTTAAAAGTGACGCGTCTAAGTGTCAAACAAAATGTACACTTCTATCTGACCTTCCGAGCGGTCACGACGCCGGTCACAAATGGTCTGCGTGGGGTTGGATGATAGATTTCGGCAAAGCCCGCCTCAGACAAAAGCACGCTGATCCAAGCTGCGGACCGCAACTGACCTGTGCCCATGGCCATGCAATAAAATGCGAAATAAACATCTCCGAACCGGTGCGGGGCGTCGCCGCCACCCATCGGTTCGGAGATAAGGATTCGCCCACCAACCGGCAGGGCGTCATAGGCGCGAAGCAGCAGGGCGCGGACAGTGTCGTCGGAATGATCGTACAGCACCCGCACCAGGCTGATCGCGTCAGCGCCCGTTTCGGGCAGGGCTTCGCGGAAATTGCCCGTGACGCATTCCGCCCGGTCGCACAACCCCGCCTGAGCAAACCGCGCGTCGCCCTGATCGGCGACGCCGGGCAAGTCGTAAAGCGACAGCCGTAGATGCGGACAGGCGAGGCCCGCAGCCTCCAAGAACGCGCCACTGCCGCCGCCGACATCCATCAGGTGCTTCACATTGCTCAGATTTGTCATGGCCAGCGTATCTTCGGCAACCATCGCCTGACTGCGCGCCATAAGGTTCGAATATCGGCTCAGATCCTCAGCGCCCTGCGCAGCGTCTGCGCCGAACACATATGGCCAATAGGCGGCCAGCCGGGTATCCGTCGCACCCGCCAACACGCCAGCGGGATCAGCAAGATCCTGGTATAGTTCCCGATGATGCAGGACGAGGTCCGTCAAACCCGGCGCGCCCAAATAAGCGGCGCCCAGACGCGACAGGGCGTATCTGTTCCCTGCCCTTTCAATCAACTGCAGCGCGACGCCAGCATCGCAAAGCATGCGCATGCGTTCAACGCTCAGCCCCGCCGCGTTGGCGAGGTCTTCGGCGCCCCGCTCGGCGTCAGCCAGCGCCTCCATCACGCCGTGGCGCGTCAGGGCGTAGAGGGTTTGGGTGTAGGTAAAGCCTGCGATCAGGTCAAACAGCCGCTCACCATCCTTGCGGGCGACGGTTCGGGCGATTGGCAGGGATTGCGCCATGCGCTGAAATTTGCGGGACGCGACCAGACGGTTGCGAAACCGGCGCCATGCGGCGCCAAGCCCGCCTTCCGCAGCGGGCTCAGGCGGGAAATCTGCGACTGCCATGGGGGATCAGACCCGCGCGGCGGGGGTCGGCAAGATCGGCGTCAGCTTTTCCGCTGTATGGCGGACCAGTTCGCACAAAGCGGCCTCACCCGGGCAGGACGGGATGGAGGAGATCGCGCCTGACAGCGCGTCTTCCAGATACGCAATGGCGCCCGCGACGCCGCGTTCAGACACCGCATTTGGCCGGTTGTGGATTACATCCTGACCAACAGGTTTGCCAAGCTCTTCTTCGGTCTTCAACGCGTCTGCCAGATCATCGGCGATCTGAAACGCCTGCCCGATACGCGAGCCGAGATCAGCCCATGGCGCAGGGTCATGCCCCGCCGCCGCAGCGCCCATGCACGTGGCGGCGACGAACAGCGCGCCAGTCTTGGCCCGGTGATAGGCGCCCAAATCCACCTTGATCTCGCTCTCCCAGGCTTGCCCGGCGCAAATGCCTTCTGGCGAGCCGGCGGCGGCTGACAGCAGCCGCACCAGCTTGATCCCCCGCGCAGGGCTTTTTTCCGCCGCCTCTCCCAGCACGTCGAAAGCGTTCACGATCAGCGTGTCGCCAACCAGCAGCGCCAACGATTCGGAAAACGCCTTGTGCACCGACGGTTTGCCCCGGCGAATGTCAGCGTCGTCAAAACAGGGCATGTCGTCATGCACCAGGCTGGCGCAATGGATCATCTCCAACGACGCGGCGGCGGCGTTGGTTAGATCCGGACGATCATCGCCACAGGCCAGCGCCACTGAGGTCAGGATGGTCGGCCGGATACGCGCGCCGCCCGGTTTGATGGCGTAATCCAAAGCGGCGGCCAGCTTGGGCGGGGCGCTGCTGCGCGATGACCTACGGGCGGAACCCAGCGCGGATTCGATGCTTTTTTCAATGCGCGTTTTCATGGTTTGCCTCACGAGTGTCAGTTTTGATTGACGTACTGTTTGTAAATATTAGTGTACAGTCCGGAGGTAAAGTCAATGACAGCGTATCAAGGCGGCGCATGGAATATGCCGCCGCGGGTTCTGATCGTCGGAGCCGGTTTGGGCGGGCTCACGTCCGCCATGACCCTATCTGCGGCGGGCGCGCGGGTGACCTTGCTGGAGCGCGCGGCGCACCCCGGCGGCAAGGCCCGCGCGCTGGACAGCGTTGCGGGGCCGGTCAACGCTGGACCCACCGTTTTGACAATGCGCCATGTCTTTGACGATGTTTTCCGCCGCACTGGCGTATCGCTGGATGACCGGGTTCAGCTGACGGCTGAACATCTTCTGGCGCGCCACTGGTGGCCGGATGGGTCGACGCTGGACCTGCACCGCGACCGCGCCGCGTCAGAACAGGCGATCCGTGATTTTGCGGGCGGTCGGGCCGCGCAACAATTCACGAAATTCGCCACCAACGCCCAGGCCCTGTTCGACGCGTTCCAGACCCCGGTGATGGAGACGAGCGCCCCATCCTACGTCACAATGGTTGGCCATGTGATGCGCCGCCCACGACTGGCGAAGCTGATTGCGCCCCACAAGACCTACGCCAAGATGCTGGACGGCAGCTTTGACGATCCACGCCTGCGTCAGCTTTTCGGCCGCTACGCCACTTATGTCGGCGGCTCACCGCTGAAATCCCCCGCTATCCTGTCGCTGATCTGGCGGGCTGAGGAAGCAGGCGTCTGGCGCGTTAATGGCGGCGTCAGCACTCTCGCCAAAGCGATGGCGACCAGGGTTGAGGAATTGGGCGGCGAGATCGTCTATGGTTGTGACATAGTCGAAATCCGCGCCACGGAAGGTGCCGTGCGCAGCGCATCGGGCGAAAAATGGAAAGGCGCGGCGGTTTTGTACGCCGGCGATCCCGCGTCATTGCAAGGCGGCGACCTGGGGGCGACAACCGTCAAGGCCGTCACAAAAGATGCAGTTACGCCGCGCAGCTTGTCAGCGAATGTCTGGGCGTTTGCGGCGACGCCAACAGGCGCCGACCTAACCCATCACAACGTATTCTTCGCCGATCGCCCGAACAGCGAATTTGAAGACATGGACCGGGGCCGCACGCCGGACGACCCCACGATATACCTCTGCGCCCAAGATCGCGGCGCAGGTGAAACGCCGCCCGATATTGAGCGATTTGAAATCATTACAAACGCGCCGCCAACGGCGCGCACATCAACCCCCAGCAATGAGGCGAAACAAGAATGTCAGGTGCTCATATCCCAACGACTGGCCAGGTTTGGCCTGACCTTCAGCCCCAAACCCGGGATCGACGCGTTGACGACACCGCCAGACTTCGCGCGCCTGTTTCCCGGCTCGGCGGGATCCCTCTACGGGCTCAGCCCGCACGACCTGAATGCGACGTTCAGGCGACCGACGGCGCGATCCCGGCTCAAGGGCCTCTACCTGGCGGGGGGCGGGGCGCACCCGGGACCAGGGGCGCCGATGGCGACCCTCTCAGGCTTGCGCGCGGCCGAGGCGATCGCGACCGACCTTGCTTTGACATCGCAGTCCCGCCGGATGGCTATGCCTGGTGGTACATAGACGGCGTATCCGAAGACGGTAAGCACGCGATATCGATCATCGCCTTTATCGGTTCCGTCTTTTCCCCCTGGTATCGCTGGTCGGGCCGCAAGAACCCCGCCAACCATTGTTGCATCAATGTCGTCACCTACGGCCCCGGCGGGCGCTGGACAATGACAGATCGGGGGGAGGAGGCGCTTGCGCTGACCGCTGACACCATGCGCGTCGGGCCCAGCGGCCTGACCTGGACGGGTGATGAAATGGTGATCGACTTTCGCGAACGCACGACACCCCATATCGGCGTTCTGGAAGGCGAAGTGCGCATCAAACCACGCGCGATTACGGATGTAGAACTGGCGCTGACCGAGGACGGTGCCCATGTCTGGCGCCCCTTTGCGCCAGTCAGCGACATCACCGTCGACATCGACCGCCCGGGCTGGAACTGGAAGGGCCACGGCTATTTCGACGCCAACTTTGGCGTCAGAGCGTTAGAGACCGACTTCAGGTATTGGAGCTGGGGACGTTTCCCCACAAGTTCAGGCGCGACCTGTTTCTACGATGCGATCCCACGCAGCGGCGCAGCGACCTCAGCCGCGCTGTCATTTGATGAGACCGGCGCAGTGCGCCAAATAACCGCCCCTCCCTTAACGCCTGTGCGCCGTTCGCCCTGGATGGTGCGACGCGAAACCCATGCAGACCCCGGGTATAAACCGCACCAGACATTAGCGATGCTGGACGCGCCCTTTTACAACCGCGCTGTCATTCGCACGAAGCTGGACGGCGAAGAGACCGAAGGCGTATGCGAGGCGCTGGATCTGGACCGGTTCCGCGGCCCCTGGCTGATGCCAATGCTTGCGGTGCGTGTGCCCCGCCGCCGCGGTTGGCCTGGCGGGCCGGATTGATCAGGTTGCGTAGGACGGGTTGAGGCGCAGGAACTGATAGTTCAACGCCCCAGCAATCGTCACCCACAGCAGATACGGCGCAAACAATGCACCTGCGACCGGGTCATATGACCAGAACGCCGCCATTGTCGCTGCGACCGCAATCCAAAGCGCGCCGATGATGATCAACGACGCTTTCATGCGGCGCAGCCCAAAATAGACTGGCGACCAGATCGCGTTGATCACTATTTGCGCCGCCCAGAATGACAATACCACGCCCGCGTTCGGCAGGGCGGCGATGCGGGCACCGGCGACTGAAATCAGGATGTAGATTGTTGTCCACGCCACGGGAAACAGCCAGTTTGGCGGCGTCCATGATGGGCGGGCCAGTTCGTCATACCAGTCGCCCGGCGGGAACAGCGCACCGCTCGTCGCGGCTGCGCAGCAGGCGGCGAAGAAACCAATGAATGCGATCCAGTCCATGACTGTCAGGTAGCACCCGTGGGTCCGTTCATCAACTCGGACCGGCGCGCGCGATCCCGCGCCTCTAGCTGAGCAAAGACCGACATCAGCGCATCCGCGCGGCTGCGCGCCGTCGGGTCGTCGCGATGGGCGGCTTCGACCAGAAACCGTGTTTCGTCATGCGGGCGGCGATGCAGGATCGCGCTGCGCGGGGTGGCGAAGACCACACCGGTGCGCAGCGCCGCTTCGCCAATCCACATCGCCTTCTGGCGCTTGGACGTATGGGCTCGGCGGGTGATGCTGTCATATTGGGCACGCCGGATTTCAGCGCCAATCCCGCGATAGATCAGCAGCGCTGCATAAATGCCAAACCGGCAATCACGCGGCAGGGCAGCGACACCGGCGCGGGCGTTGGCGTATCGTTCTTCGCCCGTTTTCAGAAGCCTCTTTGTCAGGCGCCGGATTTCGGGCGTCGGCTGGGGATCTCGCATAAAGGCGTCAGCGTCCACGCCTTCCTCCGCCAACCAGTCAAGCGGCAGATACAGCCGCCCTGCATGCGCGTCCTCGCCCACATCACGGGCGATATTCGTCAGCTGCATGCCCAGGCCCAGATCAGTCGCCCGCGCCAACGCATCCGCTGATCGGGTGCCCATCAGAACGCACATCATCGCACCAACCGCTGATGCAACGCGCGCGCAATAGGCCATCAGATCGTTTTCTGTCTGATACCGCCGTTCGATCGCATCCCAGGCGAGGCCTTCCAACAGCGCCTCGGGCAGTGCGCGGGGCATGTCCTGTTCTTCAACCATGGCCGCGAAGGCCCGATCAATCGGTTCGTCCCGCGGGCGCCCGTTGTAGACACCTTCCAACCGGTCGCGGAGGGTCAGAACCGCAGCAGCCTTATCCTCTCGCAGGTCAACGGCGTCATCGGCCAACCGGCAGAACGCATAAAGCACAAGCGCCGGATCGCGTACGCGGGCGGGCAGCAACAAAGATGCAGTGTAGAAAGAAAGCGAGCCTGTGCGGATCGCAGCCCGGCAATGGTCCAGATCAGCCTTCGCAATCATCGTCCCGCCCTCGCAGCAGCAACTTCGGGGTCATGCGCCAGCTGGGACATGACATCCGCTGATGCGATCACACCGGGAAGACCTGCGCCCGGATGTGTGCCGGCGCCGACGATGTAAAGGCCATCGACCTCCTCCGACACGTTGTGCGGGCGGAACCAAGCGCTTTGCAGAATGCGCGGCTCAATCGAAAAGCCTGAGCCATGGGGCGACAGATACCGGCTTTCGAAATCATCGGGGGTAAAGATCACTTCCTCGGTCAGACGCTCGGTCAGGCCGGGCAGCAAACGTTCCTCCAAAACTTTCAGGACCTTGGCGCGATAGCGGTCGCGTTCGTCCGCCCAGTTGGCACCGTTATGGCCCAGATGCGGCACTGGTGAGAGGACATAGAACGCATCATCCCCTTCCGGCGCGACCGTCGGATCAGTTTCGGCAGGGCGGTGGACATAGAGGCTCATATCCTCCGCAAGTTTGCCCTTGATGAATATATCCCTCACGAGCCCCTTGTAACGTGGGCCTGACAGAATCGTATGATGTCCGACGTCCCGCCACTGGCTTCGCCCGCCTTTTGCGCCGAAATACCAGACAAACAAACCCATCGACCACCGCTTGCGATCCAGCTTGGCGTTGGTCCAGCGCCGCTTGGTCTTTTCGCGCAAAAGGTGAGTGTAGGTATGTCCCGGATCCGCGTTGGAGACGACAATATCGGCGTCAACCTGCTCACCGCCCTCCAACGTGACGCCCGACGCGCGACCGTTTCTCACAGTGATGCGGTCGACCGTCTCGCCCAGACGCACAACGCCGCCCTGATCGCGGATGACATGGGCCATCGCCTCCGCCAGCGCGGCGACACCACCCATGGCGTAGTGTACTCCGAACGTCTTTTCGAGGTGCGCGACAAGGATATACATCGACGTGACATGGAACGGGTCACCGCCAATGAAAAGAGGATGAAACGACAGCGCCATGCGCAGGCGTTCATCTTTCACCCGGCTCTTCACATGGCCATAGACCGACTTGTCCGCTCGCAGCAAACCAAAGCGAGGCAGGACTTTTATCAGGTCCCACAGCTTGTTCATCGGACGGCGGCCCAGGTTTTCAAACCCGAATTCGTACCGCACCTCGCTGTCTTTCAGAAACTTCAGATACCCCGGAACATCGCGCGGCGACAGCTTGCGCACCTCTTCAACCATATGCGCGTCATCGCTGTTCGCGGTGAAGGTGGCGCCGTCAGGAAAGCGGATTTCGTAGAAAGGGTCGAGCGGCTTCAGCGTTACATCCCGCTCAAAATCGCGCCCGCACGCTGACCAGAGACTTCGCAATTCATCCGGCGCCGTGACAATTGTCGGGCCCAGATCAAACCGGTATCCACCCTGCCTGATCGCCGATCCACGCCCACCCGGCACATCTAGGCGATCCACAACCGTAACGCGATATCCACGCGCACCCAGTCGCATCGCAGCGGCAAGGCCGCCAACGCCAGCGCCAATCACAACCGCGGTCGCCCGCGGCACGGCGGTTTGGGCGGAGATATTCAACTGAGGTGCTGTCATCATAAGTGCAGACTAAATGTGTCAGACAAAGTTTACAAATACTGTTTCGAGGATTTTTCACTTAAGTTACAATCTTCCCCTGAGCCGTCGATCGTGTAAAGTTCATCTGACACTTAGAGGAGAGGTGCCATTCAGGCCGTCACCATCACGTTCTACCGCTTTGACGGTATCGGCGCGCGCCTGTGGGCGTTCACGCAGATGGCGTTTGCGCGCTTGGCGTTGGCGCGCACGCCCGACATCGAGTTTTGGAAGCTGTGCGGCAGCGGTGTGGGCGAAGGGTTCACGCCCCTGCCCAACACCGGCGTCTATGCGATCCTCGCGATCTGGCCGGATGAGGCCATCGCGAAGGAACGCACAACTGGCGCGCGGGTCTTTCGCCGATACCGCAAGCACGCGTCCGAATGCTGGACGATCTATCTAGCCCCCACTTCCTCCCGCGGCGCGTGGTCGGGGCAAACCCCCTTTGTGCCCTGGGACGCCGAGGCGGCTGACGCGCCGACCGGACCGCTGGCAGCATTGACCCGCGCCTCAATCCGTACCCGCACGATGACCCGGTTCTGGGGGCATGAACCCGCCATCAGCCGCGCGATCGGGGCCAATGACGATGTTCTATTCAAGATTGGCATTGGCGAGGCGCCTTTACTGCGCCAAGTTACATTCTCCATCTGGCCCGACGCTGCATCAATGGCCGCGTTCGCACGGGCTGAAGGCCCCCATGCCGCTGCGATCAAGGCGGTGCGCGAGGGCGGTTATTTCGCCGAAGAACTCTACGCCCGCTTTCGCGTCTTGGGCGAAGACGGCGTTTGGAACGGGCACAGCCCCATCATCGACAGGACCCTTTACGCATGAGCAGACCCGCATTCCCCTTCTCGGCAATTGTCGGGCAGGAGGAGATGAAGCAAGCCCTGATCTGGACGGCAATCGACCCCACAATCGGCGGTGTTCTGATCCTGGGCGATCGCGGCACCGGCAAATCCACCGCCATCCGCGCACTGGCCGCCCTGTTGCCTGAAATTGCAGCGGTCGAAGGCTGCCCAGTCAATAGCCCCGCCCTGTCTGACGTTCCCGAATGGGCGCGCGGCGCGGGCGAGACACTGATCAGCCTCCCGACCCCGGTCATCGACCTGCCGTTGGGTGCGACTGAAGATCGGGTGGTCGGCGCCTTGGACATTGAGGCCGCCATGGCCACCGGTGAAACCCGGTTTCAGGCTGGTCTGCTGGCGCGGGCGAACCGCGGCTATCTCTACATCGACGAAGTGAACCTGTTGGAGGATCACATAGTCGATCTATTGCTCGACGTGGCGCAAACCGGCGAAAACGTGGTTGAGCGCGACGGTCTGTCGATCCGCCACTCGGCACGGTTCATTCTGATCGGCTCGGGCAACCCTGAGGAAGGGGAACTACGCCCGCAACTTCTCGACCGGTTCGGCTTGTCAGTCGACATCGCGTCCCCCACCGATATCGAACTGCGGATCGAGGTGGTGAAACGGCGTGAAGCCTTTGAGAATGACACCACGAAATTCATGCGCAAGTGGACCAAGCAGGACCGCGCCCTGCGCGACGATATTCTGTCGGCGCGCGCCGTTCTGGCGAAAGTGAAATCACCCAAATCAGCATTGCGCGACTGCGCGGCGTTGTGCTTGCACCTTGGCTCCGACGGGCTGCGGGGGGAGCTAACATTGCTGCGCTCCGCGCGCGCCGAAGCAGCCTATCGCGGCGACAAAACCATTACGCGCGACCATATCAAAGCCGCCGCGCCGTCTGCCTTGCGCCATCGCTTGCGGCGCGATCCGCTGGATGACACAGGCGCTGGCGCACGTGTCGCGCGGGCCGTTGAGGATGTGCTGGCGTGACCACCGATCCGGGTCCAAAGGCAGACCCGCTTTCAGACGCAGCACTAGCCTTTGCGCTGCTCAGGGTTGCCCCCGCCGGGCTGGGCGGTGTGTCCCTGCGCGCCCGCATCGGCCCCGTCTTGGACACGGCACTAAAGGGCGCCGCGCTATTGCCCCCCCCGCAGCGACGCATCCATCCGACCATCACAGATGATCAGCTTTATGGCGGCGTCGATCTGGAACACGCCTTTGCAACCGGTTCGCTGCGCCGTCGGCGCGGCGTGATCGAAACCGCTGGCGCATTGATCCTGCCCATGGCCGAACGCGCCGACGCCGCCTTTGCAGCGCGGCTGGCGCAGACGATGGATGCAGGCGACGCGCCCCCTTTGGTGATGATCGACGAAGGCGCTGCGGAGGATGAGCGCGCGCCAGAAACTCTGCTGGAGCGTCTAGCCTTTCACGTCGACCTGACCGATGCGCGTACTGACGCAAGTTCGCCCCCTATGACGACGAGTGCTCAGCCGGCCCGACTGACGGCGGATCAGATCGAAACGCTGACGCGCCTATCAGCTGCAATGGGCATCACCTCTCTCCGCGCTCCGGTCTTTGCTGCGCGCGCCGCAAGCGCCGCCGCTGCGTTGGCGGGACGTGATGCGCCAGATGACGATGATCTGGCGCTCGCGATCAGGTTGGTTCTGGCGCCGCGCGCCGTCATCTCCCCCCTCCCCGACGAGGCGGAGGATGATCAGCCCCCGCCCCCAGATGACCAGCCACAGGAAAGCGAAACGAAAGATCAGCAAACAGATGGCGAGCGCGCCGAAGACCGCCTGACCGAGGCGGAGGCCGCCTTGTTACCAGCTGATCTGTTGGCGCTGATGGCTGGCCCCCGCGCATCGCTCGCCAAGGCCGGACAAGGCGCTGGCGCACGCGCAGTGTCCACGCGGCGCGGGCGGCCCCTGCCTTCGCGCCTCGGCGCACCGGGCGCAGCAGGACGGCTCGATCTGATGGCGACGCTACGCGCGGCCGCGCCCCTGCAAAAGCTGCGAGGCGCGCAAAAGGGCCGCCTGAAATTTCAAAAATCCGACCTGCGCCTGCGGCGCTATCAGAACCACCGTGACCGGCTGATCATCTTCGCGGTCGACCTGTCAGGTTCCGCCGCCCATGCCCGGCTGGCCGAAGCAAAAGGCGCGGTGGAACTGATGCTGACCCGCGCCTACGCCGACCGCGATCATGTGGCCCTTGTTGGCTTTCGGGGATCGGAGGCGGAGGTTTTGCTGCCCCCAACGCGATCGCTTGTGATGACCAAACGCCGCCTTGGCGATGCGCCCGGCGGCGGCGGCACCCCGCTGGCCAGCGGCCTCAGCGCTGCTTTGTCTTTGGCGGAACGCGCGCAATATGCCGGCATGACGCCCTTCATCGTCACCCTCACCGACGGGCGCGCGAACATTGCTCTGGATGGACAGGGCGATCGGGCCCACGCGGCGGAAGATGCGCTTACGCAAGCCCGCGCCATCGCCGCAGCCGGCCTAGGCGCAGCGGTGATCGACACGGGCAGGCGCCCTGAACCGGCTCTCGGCCGTCTCGCAGCGGAGATGGAGGCGCGCTACGCCCCCCTGCCGCAAGCGTCATCCGCCAAGGTCGCCGCCACCATCACCGCAGCGCTGGAACGATAACATGACGCTGATCGCCAGCGCGCCCCATCGGTGGCATGTGGAGCGAGTTGGCGACACAGGGCCGATCATTCTGTTGCTGCACGGCGCCGGCGCATCTGCGGACAGCTGGGAGGGTGTGATCCCAAGGCTGGCTGACCACGCCCACGTCATCGCGATTGATCTGCCCGGTCAGGGCCGTACCCGCTGGGGCCCACGCGGACGCTGCGGCCTAAACCCGATGGCCGAAGATATCGCCGCCCTGATGGCCACGCTTGAAGTTTCGCCAGACGTCATTGTCGGCCATTCCGCAGGCGGCGCGCTGGCGCTGCGGCTGGCGGAGACGACCTTTAGGGATGCGCGCATCATCGGGTTCAACGTTGCGCTAGCGGAATTTCCAGGCCTCGCTGGCATCTTGTTCCCTGCGCTAGCAAAGCTGATGTCGCTGAACCCGTTCACTGGCGACATTGTTGCGCGCATGGCGAGCAATCGGGCGAAAACGCAGAAACTGCTCGTCTCCACCGGCGGGCCGATCAGCGATGACATGGTTACGCTGTATCACCGCCTGATCACCAATCCCCGGCATGTCGAGGCGACTTTGGCGATGATGGCGCAGTGGAAGATCAACCCGCTCCGCCGTGCGCTTGCGTCAATCACAGCTGAAGTTGACCTGATTGCGGGGGAAGAGGACGGTGCCGTTCCTGCGAAAGTATCCGCCGAAGCGGCGGAGGTTCTGCCGAATGCGCGATACCTGCCAAAGCCTGCGCTTGGACACCTGGCGCATGAGCAAGATCCAGAATGGGCGGCCGGGATGATCATCCAGGCCCTTTGAAGACAAAAGGCCCCGGCGATGAACCGGGGCCTTTTGGTTTCAGATCAGATCGGGGTCCCGGACCGGCGGGACAATCATCCGACTTACGCCGCGACCCGCGCCAAGGCGCACTGGCTCCATAGCGAGCTGAGCGCGCCGACCAGATGTTCGATATCCCCATCGGTGTGCAGCGGGCCTGGGGTAAAGCGCAGACGCTCAGTCCCCTTCGGCACGGTGGGATAGTTGATGGGCTGCACATAGATCCCGTACTGGTCCATCAGGATGTCGGAAATCATCCGGCATTTGACCGGATCATTGATCATGACCGGGATGATATGGCTGGGGTTCGGAAGGTGTGGGATGCCTTCGCGATCCAGCGCCGCGCGCAGTTTTTCGACCTGGCGACGCTGCTGCGCCCGTTCCAGCCCGGATTCTTTCAGGTGCTTGATCGACGTGGTCGCCGCCGCAGCGACAGCTGGTGGCAGCGCCGTGGTAAAGATGAAGCCTGACGAGAACGAGCGCAGGAAATCGCACATCGCTTCCGAACCGGTGACATAGCCGCCGACAACGCCAAAGGCTTTACCAAGCGTTCCCTCAATCAGCGTAATGCGGTCCATCAGACTATCACGTTCCGCAACCCCGCCGCCGCGGGGGCCGTACATGCCGACGGCATGCACTTCGTCCAGATAGGTCAACGCACCATGCTTTTCGGCGACGTCGCAAATCTCTGCAATCGGGGCGATGTCGCCGTCCATGGAATAGACACTTTCAAACGCGACAATC
Source organism: uncultured Pikeienuella sp. (assembly GCA_965659735.1). Taxonomy (GTDB): domain Bacteria; phylum Pseudomonadota; class Alphaproteobacteria; order Rhodobacterales; family Rhodobacteraceae; genus Pikeienuella. The sequence continues at coordinate 680 of CBFHXH010000038.1, read as the reverse complement.
TTGGCCGATCCTTCCGGGCATTCCGACAGCGCGCGGTCCAGATCTTCGGGATCATTATGCTTCCAGATTTTCTTCTGCGCTTTCGAATGGCGAATGCCTTCGATCATCGACGCGTGGTTCAAGCTGTCCGACAGGATCACCGCATTTGGAAGGCGCGATCCAAGCGTCGACAGCGAGGCCCAGTTCGACACATAGCCAGATGTAAACAAAAGCGCGCTTTCCTTACCGTGAAGGTCCGCGAGTTCCTGTTCCAAAAGCAGATGATAGTGGTTGGTGCCAGAGATGTTGCGCGTACCGCCAGCGCCGGCGCCGCAGGCGTCAACGGCGTCTTTCATCGCCTGGGTCACGTCAGGATGGTGGCCCATGCCCAGATAGTCATTCGAACACCAGATTGTCACCTGACGCTCGCCGCCGTCGTGGCGGTTCTTGGCTTGCGGGAAGGATCCAATCTTGCGCTCAAGGTTTGCAAAAATCCGATAATTGCCTTCGGCTTTCAAATCTTCCAGTTGCGCCTGGAATTCTTTTTCATAATCCATCGGGATCCCTCTTCATCTTGGCGCCGATCTCTGGTTTGGCGTCAGGCAGAAGAAACCGCCATAGCCGGGCGTCAGGTAACTTAGACATTAACATCCAGTGTTCAATCAATGCCAGCGACGTTAGCGCCGCAAGCATTGAAAATC
>CBFHXH010000037.1:0-27247 GCA_965659735.1 uncultured Pikeienuella sp. | reverse complement strand
AGCCGTTCGACAGTTCAACCACGTCATCCTCGGTGCAGGTTTCGATGCCGCAGCCTTTCAGGATGTCGCCATCGACGCCAAGATCGCCAAATTCATTGATGATCAGGGCGATCTTCTTGCCATTGGCGTTTTGCAGCATGTGGCGGATCAGCGTTGTTTTGCCAGCGCCGAGAAAGCCGGTGATGACGGTTGCGGGTATTTTTGATGGCATGGATTTGATCCGTAAATCGAAAAGGGGGCGGCGTCGCGCGCGAAGGCTGCGAAGGCGTGGCGACGGTCAGGAATTGCTGCGAATGCAGCGAAATGCGCGGTGTATGGGGTGGCGCCACACCCGATTGGCGCCAAGGGCACCTTGGTCGATCAACATCATTCAGTCTACTCTCCGTCACACCCGACGGGATGGGTTTCTCTGGCGTATGGCAGGTCTCCTGGCTCGCGGGTCGTTGCGCGTTCGCCCGCCTTCCCGAAGCGTAGGCTTCAGTGGCTTCTGGCGAGGCGCTCTCCGCTCACAGTCGCGGGGGCGGCTGCGGTCTTCGCCCCCCTGATTGGGTCGGGCGGTTCCGCATTCCCTCTTCGTCCTCTCACCGCATTCGCGCGGATGTGCGAGGAACCATACTCCTCGCCTTGTCGGCTGAGGCGGCGGTTCTGTCAAGCAAGGGTCGCGACGGATGGCGCGCTGTTTGCGGCGTTAAAAGAGACGGCTGTATTCGCGGTCTTCCCAAGCGGAAACGGTTGACAGGTATCTTGCCCATTCGGCCTTTTTCAGATGCGCCAGATAGGCGACGAAGTCGTCGCCGAGCGTCTGTCTATAAAGGTCGCCAGCTTCAAACACTGTGATCGCTGCACCCAGATTTGTTGGGATCGTCTTCGCGTCCGACTGATAAGGGGTCTCAACTGGCGCTGGCGGCGTGAGGCCCCGCCGAATGCCGCTGAGGCCACTTAGGATTTGCGAGGCAAAGAAGAAATGCGGGTTCGCCGCTGGTTCCGCCACACGGTTTTCCACTCTGCTGGCCGTATCCCCTGGGCGGAGCAGGGCGCGGATCATCGCGCCGCGATTGTCTCGCCCCCATTGGATGCGGTCGGGTGCCAACTGGAAGGGCTGATATCGCTTGTAGCCATTCACGGTGGGCGTGGTCAGTAGGCAGCTTTCCTCGGCATGCGCCAGCAGTCCCGCGATCCAGCCAGCGGCATGTGGCGTTAGCGCGTCATCTGCCGACATGAACAGGTTCTCACCGGTTTCAATGGAGACAAGCGACTGATGCAGATGCCAGCCGCTGGCGGCGGCAAAGGGCGCGGCGGGGCGGCACATGAACGTGGCGTGCAGGCCTTTGCGCTGGCAGAGCTGTTTGACCATGGTGCGGAAAATTACCATGTTATCAGCGTGTTCCATCGTTGGGGCGGGATCGAAAGTGAACTCAAACTGGCTGGGCCCGAACTCTACCTCCGCCGACCGGACGCTGAGGCCCATGGCGTTCGCTCTGCGGCGGATATCGTCCAACAGATCCTCGGCGGCGTCGTAATTGCTGTCAGTCAGCAACTGATACCCATGGTTCAACGGTTGTGTTTTTGGCACCATGCCGGGCATGCCGCCTTCGTCGTGGGTCATGCGGTCATCTTCAATGCGGAAGACGTGGAATTCCACCTCTAACCCGCTGATCAGCGATATGTCCTGCGCGGCCAGTAAGCCGATGGCGGTCCGCAAAACCGTGCGAGACGCGAAGGGGATCGCCGATCCATCGGTCTGCGCGATATCGCAAAGAACCCAGGCGGAATGCGGCGACCAGGGCAGGCGCCGATAGGTAGTTGGATCGGGAACCAGCAGCAGGTCGCTCGCGCCGGTCATTGCGCCCGGGCCGAAGCCCGCGTCATCGCCCCAGACGTCGAACACCGTGCGGTGCGAGGTGTCTTTCAGAACCAGCGACGACGGCGCGTTTACCCCGTTCCGGCAGGCGGATCGCACGGCGTCGGCGACCAGCGCTTTTCCCCGCAGCACGCCGTGCTGGTCGGGGAACAGAAAGCGGACAGTTTCGACTTCATCCTCTTGGATTTGGGCGATCAGGGCGGCGGTTTGCGCCTCGGCGTCTTCGTGCAGCAAGCCAAGCTGTCCCAGCGTTCCTTCAAAGATGCTCACGCGTCGTCGATCCAGTCGCAAGTCGCGCGGCGTTCCTGATCGCGCGCTTCATAGACCTTGGTCCAGTCTGCATCTATGCTGATTGCATCGACAGAGATCGGGCCGGTGATCGCTTCGGTTCCACCGTTCTGCATTTTCAATGCTTCACTATTTTCATAAATTGATGCAATCGCTTCACGCAATATCTTGCGGTACTTGATGATCCCAACATCTGTCTTGCCAAGATGTTCTTTGGTGCGATCAAAGATTGGACCGGGGCTTTCCACCGCCCACTGGTCGTGCACGTTGATGTCCATTCCCATGCCGGTATAGGTCTCGCGCGCCTGCTCTGCCGGGTCATAGCCATAGTTGTTGCGCTTGTTCTTCAGCGGGGCGTAGTCAGGCAGACGATGTTCCTTCATCCGCTGTTCGCGCATCAGGTCCTTGTTCACCGGATCGCCAAAGCTGGTGAACATCGAATACCAATAGCAATTCTCATCATCGACTGGCACGTGCCACTGGGTGATGATCATCTCGTTCGAGATTGGGATGCAGATTGCCTCGGGGAAAATCTGGTTCGTCACCCGCACATGCGTCCGCCCGTCATCGAGATGGCGCAGCGCGATGAGGCGCATGCCGTAATCCGTTTCTTCAACCTTGATCTCAGGCCGCGGGTATTCGCGTAGGAGCTGCGTCATTGTCATCTCTGTATTCGCGGCCTTGTCGCGGAACTGCTTGCCATAGCTGTCTTCTGGGTCTTCATCTTCGAGGAAGCGGTGAAGGAAGGATGCATGGGCAGGGTCAATCCCAACCTCCATCGCTTGCAGCCAGTTGCATTCCCAAAGGCCCTTGAAGGCGAAGACATGGGTATCGGGCGCGGCGAAACAATCGAGTGCGGGGAAAGGGGGCGGATCGCCGGGGCCCATATAGGCGAAGATGACACCGTTCTTTTCGATAACTGGGTAGCTGGGCACGCGGATGTTCTCGTGCATGCGTGATCCTTGCGGCTCTCCCGGTTGTTCGACGCATTGGCCGGTGCGGTCGAAATGCCAGCCGTGGAAAGGACAGCGCATGCCGTTGTCTTCGCGGCGGCCATAGCAGAGGTCGGCGCCGCGATGGGGGCATTGGCGGCCGATCAGGCCCAGTTCGCCTTCGTTATCACGAAACAGGACAAGGTCTTCACCCATCAGTCGGACGGCTGCGACGGGACGTTCGCCCTCCAGTTCAACCGTCAACGCCGCAGGCTGCCAATACCGGCGCAGGACTTTGCCTGCACCATCATTCGGGCCGACCCGCGTCATCAGGTCATTGACTTCCTTGCTAAGCATAGCTGGGCTCCCCTCCGCCTCGATTGGGGGAGTGTGCTGGTATTCAGCAGCATTTCAAGCATTGGCGCGGGGTTAGACGGCGCCAACCTGGCTCAACCAGTCCCTCAGGTCTTCTTTTGGGATGGCTTCGGTGGCGTTCGGCTCTTTCGGGCGTGAGGCGATGATGATTGGGATGTTCAGCCTCGCCGCCGCGGTCAGTTTGGTTCGCGCGGCCGCGCCGCCCGCGTTCTTCACCACCAGATGCGAGATGTTCAGCAAACTGAAAAGCGCTGTTTCCGAGGCGACGTCAAAAGGCGGGCGCGAGACAACGTATTCACCATTGCCCGGATAGATCGATTTTGGCTGATCGATCAGGCGCAGCGCGCACCAGATATCATTGCGTGCCGTGAAAACGTCCTGACTGACCCGCCCAGTGGCGAGGAACGCGCGGGCCCCTCTGGGGAGCGCTTCTGCGGCTGATGCGACGTCAGGAACGATGATCCATCTCTCGCCCGCTTTTTGGTTCCAAGGCGGGCGGTGGATGCGCGTTATCGGCGTGTTTGTCGCCTTGGCGGCTGTCACGGCGTTTGCGCTGATCTGCGCTGCGAAGGGATGTGTCGCGTCGATGATCGCGGTGATCGCATTGGTCTTGATCCATTGCGCCATGGCTTCGGCGCCGCCAAAGCCGCCCGTGCGCAGGTCACAGGGGTAATCCGCTGGGGAAGCGGTCGCGCCTGCAAGCGAGGCGATGATTGGCAGGTCGCTGAGATCTTTCGCTATGCGCCGCGCGTCGCCCGTTCCCGCGAGGAGGAGGACGCGTGTCATCCCCCGGATCCTTCCGCCGTTTCCGCCAGGATCACGCCATCGCGAGCTATGACCATGATCTGGACATCGATCGGCGCGCCCCTGACCAGCGTGCGGGCCTTGTCGCGGGCGGCGTGTGCGATTTCCTCAGCCAACGCAGGGCCGATCGCCGTAAGCGCCTCTTGCGCGGTATTGCTGGCAGCGATCCTGCCGCGATCGGCGCCGGGAACGGCGGAGCAGGCGGCGAGGGCGGCAAAATCCACCTGACTGCGGCCGGAATGTAGGTCCACTGCCCCTTGCGCCAGTTTGGTCAGCTTGCCGAACCCGCCTGCGATGGTGAGGCGCGGCACGGGGTTCTTGGCGAGATACTTTAACATTCCGCCTGCAAAATCGCCCATGTCGAGCATCGCATGGTCGGGCAGGGCGTAATGGCGCTGAGCGGTCAGTTCGGATATCGCGCCGGTAGATCCCACAACATGCAACAGCCCTGCCGCCCGCGCGACGTCGATGCCGCGATGGATCGAAGCGATCCAGGCGGCGCAGGAAAACGGGCGCACGATGCCCGTCGTGCCCAGGATCGACAAACCGCCTTCTATGCCCAGGCGCGGGTTCCAGGTCTTGGCGGCCAGTTCTTCTCCGCCGGCGACCGAAATGGTGATCTTAACATCGCCGGGCGCGTCATGTTCAGCGGCCAAATCGCGGATCACACCCGCCATCATCTGGCGCGGTACGGGGTTGATTGCTGGTTCGCCCGACAGGATCGGCAGGCCTGGTTTGGTCACCATGCCGACGCCCGGCCCTGCATGAAAACTGACGCCATTGCCGGGCGGCGCGAGCGTAACGGTCGCGATAATTTCAGCCTGATGGGTCACGTCGGGGTCATCGCCCGCGTCCTTGATGATGCTTGCGGTCGCCTCATCCGTGGCGGTTCTTGTGGCGTGCAAGGCAAAGACGGGCGTTTCACCGCGGGGCAGGGTGATCTGCACCTGATCAGGCCAGTCGCCGGTCAGCAGCCGCAGATACGCCGCCTTCACACTTGCAGTCGCGCAGGCCCCGGTCGTGAAGCCGGTGCGGAGGGACCCATCAGGTTTACGCGCCATGTTTTCCCCCAAGCGTCGCTTTCGGCTCGCCGCGTGGGGCGGCTGCAATTAGAAAGGTGGCATGAAGGGTCTTCTTATCTCCGCCTCGTCCTCGGGCGCCGGCAAAACCATTGTGACGCTCGGTCTGCTGCGCGCCTTGCGCAATCGGGGCCTGAACGTCGCTGCTGCAAAGTCCGGGCCGGATTATATCGACCCACGCTTTCACGAAGCAGCGACGGGCGGCGCATCGGTCAACCTCGACGCCTGGGCGATGAGCGCGGGTGAGATCAGGGCGCGTGCTGGTGGACTGGGAGCCGAATTTCTGGTCATTGAAGGCGCAGTTGGCTTGCTGGACGGCGCACTGGATGGCCGTGGATCGGCCGCCGATCTGGCGGCGGCCTTGGGCGCGCCGGTTGTCATGGTGCTGGACGCTGCGCGGCAGGCTGGGTCGGCGGCGCTGCCGTTGGCTGGGGCGCGGGTCATGCGACCTGATCTGACCATAGGAGGCGCCATCCTGAACCGCGTCGGGTCTGAGCGTCACGCGAGGATCGCCAGACAAGCCGTTGAGAAGGCAGGATTTACATGTTTCGGCGACGTCGCGAGAAACGCAACGCTGACCACGCCCTCGCGCCATCTTGGACTTGTTCAGGCGGAGGAACGAACTGACCTGGAGGCGTTCATTCAGGCCGCAGCAGAGACCATCGAAGCCTCTCTCGACGTCGATGCATTGATCCAAACTGCTGCGCCCTTGACCACCGAGGGCGCGGCTCTGCCGGTTCCACCGCTCGGCCAGCGCATCGCCGTCGCCCGCGACAAGGCCTACGCCTTCTCTTACCCGCACATGCTGTCCGACTGGCGGGCGGCGGGGGCTGAGGTGAGCTTTTTCTCCCCACTCGCCGATGAAGGACCGGGCGCCGACGCGGATGCGGTCTTCCTGCCCGGCGGGTATCCAGAGCTGAACGGGGGCGTCCTCGCCGCCGCGGAGTTCTTCAAAGCAAGCATGCGCGATGCGGCCACCAGAGGCGCCCGCATTTACGGCGAGTGCGGTGGTTACATGACCCTCGGCAAAGGGATCATCGACAAAGACGGCGCAAGACACGAAATGCTGGGCCTGTTGCCGTTGGAGACCAGCTTCGCAGCCCGAAAGCTGCATCTTGGTTATCGCAGCCTGAACACCATCGACACGCCCTGGCTGCCCACCGAGATAAACGCCCACGAATTTCATTACGCCACCACCGCCGAAGAAGGCGCCGCGCCGCGGCTGTTCAGCGCGAAAGACGCCGAAGGAACAGATCTGGGCGCAATGGGCCTTAAGGTCGGGCAGGTTGCAGGCTCCTTCGCACATATCATCGCGCCTGATTTTCAGAACCCCTGAAAGGTCGTGAAGTCGTCGACAGCGGCGCGTTCGGCGCGCAGCTGGTTGATCGGCGCGTCTTCGTCTTTGTACCCAAGCGCTATGCCGCAGAACAGCATCTCGTTTTCCGGCGCGCCGACATGGGCCGAAACCTCCGGGTACCACATCGCCCATGCCTCTTGAGCACAAGTATGCAGACCTTCCTCTCGAGCGAGCAACATCAGGGTTTGCAGGAACATGCCTGCATCGGACCATTGCGGCGGCCCCATCTGGCGATCAAGATACATGAACAATCCCACCGGAGCGCCGAAGAACTTAAAGTTCTGCGCCAGCTGGCCAAGCCGGGCCAGCTTGTCTTCGCGCGGAATGCCGAGCAGGCCGTACATGTCCTCGCCCACCTTGTAGCGATAATCGCGGTAAGGCGCGGTCAGGCCCTTGGGGTAAATGTCATATTCTGTGGGGGATCCCATCGGATTGGTGCGGACCCCCTGGTCAACCTTGTCGGATAACTCCTGCAGCGGCGCGCCCGTCAGCGCATAGAGGCGCCAGGGTTGCACATTGCCGCCAGATGGCGCGCGGCTGGCCTTGTCCAGCAAACGGCGGACGACTTCGCCTGCTACAGGCTGGTCGGTGAATGCGCGGCAGCTCATCCGTGTGTCGACAGCTTCTGAGACGTTCATCGGCGCGCTCCTTCTAGGCTTCCAGCGATGTGGTGCGGATCATCCGCCGCCGCTGGCCGGAAAAATCATTGATCGGGTAGTGCAGCGTAAACCGGTTATCCCACATCAGCACACCCCCGCTTTCCCAACGGAAGCGGCAGGTGAATTCATGCCGCTGCATGTGGTCGAACAGGTAAGTCAGCAGCGGTTTGCTTTCTTCGGTGGTCATATCCTCAAACCGGCTGACAAACATGCGGTTGAGGTACAGGCCCTCTCGCCCATCATTCGTGCGACGAACGACGGGGTGGGTGACGCGAAACGCTGGATCTTCGCGGCGTTCATACCAGTGATAGGCATGTACGGCGCTCAATTTGCGAAGCTGTGCTTTCAGCCCCTCAGACAGCGTTTCAAACGCCCGGATTGTGCTGCTGAAAGCGGTATCGCCGCCAACCAGGGGCAATTCCTGCGCGTGGAGGATCGAGACATAGCCGACAGACTTCATCCAGGTCACATCGCCATGCCAGCTTTCGCCGCCAAACATCGTATCGTCTTCTGGTCGGCGCAAAAGCTCCAGCACCGCCGGTTCATCATCAAAGCCGTTGTTCACAAGCGGGTGGAGGAACGGTGGGCCAAAACGTTTGCCCAGCGCGGCAAGCTGATGTCGATCAAGCGCCTGTTCCGGGATGTAGAGCACCAAATATTGGTCCAGCGCCGTCTTCAGTTCGGCAAATCCGGCGTCGTCGATCTGGGAAAGATCCACCCCCGTCAGCCTGGCGCCGAGGGCGCCTGTGATTGGCTCGACTTCGATACTCATGATGCAGGTCCACCAACAGGCACGTCACCATAAAGTGCAAAGGCTGAGTTCGTCACTTGTCGGTTGAGGTTGTCGTGGAGGGGCGCGAAATCTGCATGGCGAGCTTCGATGAAATCCCAGCACGCCTCCGCCTGTTCCGCATCACGGAACAGCGTCGTCAGCAGCCAGACTTGCGCTGGTGGCGTGCTGTCATAGCCGTGATGGGGGTGGCGACGGGTCAGTTTCCGCCCAGTCGCCAAGCCACGGTCAATCAGGCCTTGGGAAAACGCGTCGAACGCGGTGCGAAACGCCGCCTCTGTCACGCCTGACTTTAGGTCTACAAAGCCCAGCATCTGCGACGAGGTCATCGATCATCCCGCCTGTGGTCGTCGAGATGTTTACGGGCCGCCTTGGCTGCTTTGTCCTCAGCCGCCCGCTCTGTTTTCATCCGCCCGTGCAAGGCTGCATTTGAGGCTGCGTCGGCTTTCTTCGCCGTCCGGTCCCGCTGTTTGCGTGCTTGCCTCAGGTTGACGATTTTGCTCATGCGGCCTTTTTCTTCTTGGGTCTCAGAACATGGGGATAGGCCCCATCATAAAGCGCGCTGTCGGGGAAGTCAGTCTCGCTGAGCGCCGGGCCAATAAAGATCAGCGCGGTGCGGGTGATCTTCTCCGCCCGCACCTTGTCGCGGATATCGGCAAGCGTGCCGCGTACGAACATCTGGTCGGGCCAGCCGACGCGATAGGCGACGACGACAGGGCAATCGGCACCGTAATGCGGCGTCAGTTCCCGCTCTATGGCGAGCAGATTGCGAACCGACAGGTGGATCGCCAAGGTTGCGCCCGTGCGACCCAGCGTGTCGAGGTCTTCGCCCTTGGGCATCGATGACGATTTCATCGCGGTGCGGGTCAGGATGACGGTCTGGGCGACTTCGGGGATCGTCAGTTCCTGGCCCATGGCCGCCGCCGCGGCGGCGTAGGCGGAAACGCCCGGGACGATTTCGTATTCGATATCCATCTTTTTCAGCCGCCGGATCTGTTCCGCGATCGCGCCGTATAGCGATGGGTCGCCAGAATGGACACGGGCGACGTCTTCGCCTGCTTCTTTGGCCGCTGCGATATCCACCATGATTTCGTCCAGCGTCATGGGGGCGGTGTCTTTGACCAGCGCATCTTGCGGCGCGCTCGCCACAATCGCCTCTGGCACCAACGAGCCTGCATAGAGGCAGACCTTGCAGGTTTCGATCAGGCGTTGCGCCTTCATGGTGATCAGATCGGGGTCGCCAGGACCGGCGCCGATGAACCAGACTTTCATGCCTCGGCTCCTTTCATTTTCTTAGCATACCCGCGTGGGGTGTAGATGCGCCAGCCGCTCGCGCCAGCGTTAAGATCACCGGTCTGGAAGGCTTTGGAATTCGATGAGCCGATCATGACCACGGTCAGCATGTCGACCTCGTCGGTTTTCAGTGTTTCGAGGGTGCGGAGCGTCAGCGTCTCCTCTGGCCTGCCCAGCGACGCTGCCAGCAGAACAGGCGTGTCGGCGGGGCGGTGTTTCAGCAGAATCTCGCGCGCTTCATCTAGCAAGGTGCGGCGGCGTTTGGAGACGGGGTTGTAGAAGGCGACGACGAAATCACCCTCCGCGGCTGCGTGCAGCCGCTTGATGATGTCTTCGCGCGGGGTGAGGAGGTCAGACAGTGAAATGGTGCAGAAATCGTGGCCCAAAATGGCACCTGCGCGGGCGGATGCGGCCTGCAACGCACTGACGCCGGGGGCGTTGATGATCTCGACCTGTTTTTCCTTCGGTGAAACGCCGCCCGCAGCTTCGTCTCGCGCCATAAGTTCCATAACGAGGGCGCCCATCGCATAGATGCCGGCGTCGCCAGAGCAGATCAGCGCGATATCGCGGCCTTTTGCGGCTTCTTCGAGGGCGTAACGGCAACGCGCCTCTTCGCCGCCCAGCGGGAAATCGGCGCGGGATTTGTTGGCGCCCAGCGGGCCGAGGAGGTCGATGTAGAGGCCGTAGCCAACCAGCTCTTCCGCCTCGTTGATCAGGCGGGACGCTTCGGGGCTGCGCCATTCGGACCAACCGGGGCCGATGCCGACGACTGAAAGGCGACCTCGGCGAGTGGCGGGTAAAGCTTCGTCAGTGATTTGAGCGACGGCGCAAGTGGCGTTGGCGGATTTGTGCTTTTCGATCAGTAGGCTTGCGTCCGGTCCAGCAGCGGCGAGGGCTGAAGCTTCGGAAACGCCGTGACAGCCGACCTCGGCGAAGACGACGTCGGAGGGTGTGGCAAGGCGCGGCGTTTGCGCCTCCAACACCTCAGCCTTGTAGAATGCCGGGCGAAGGTTCAGCGATGCGGCCAGTGACTGGATCGCTGCTTCGTCCGCTTTCAGGTCGATGGAGCGGACGGACGCGACCTCGTGGACGTTGCGACTGGCCTTCGCCAATGTTTCGCGCACCAGCTTGGCCATTTCCTCAGGTGGGCAGTTGCGGGCGCAACCAAGGCCAAGCGACAGGGTTTGACGCCAGTAAGTAAGCGGGGTGGCCCCTTGAACGGTGAGGCGAACTGCGCCGTCTGGTTGGGTCGCCGGATCGGTGGCGGCGCCAAGGGGCGAAAGCCACTCAGCTTCACCAGATAGGCTGGCTTTCGCGCCAGACAGCAGGGCCGCCATTGCGCCCTTGGCGTCTTGCGGGTTCTCCAGAGCCCAACCGACTGGCGGTTCGTCCAGTGCTACACCGTATGACCGCTCGCCAGCCGTCGTGAGAGAGGCCTCGGACGAAAACGTCTCAGCCAGTTCAGCCGCCATCCTGTTCGCGCCGTGGTGTCCGCCAAGCAAGGGGACAACGCTTTGACCGTCGTCGGACAATGCGATCACAGGCGGTTCTGAATGCTTGTCATTCAGCAATGGCGCCAACGCGCGGATCAGAATGCCCGCAGAGCAGACGCCGACGATGGGCCTGCCAGCTGCGAAAAACGCGCGCAGAGTATCCGCGACGCCATCAATCGCATCGGGACCAATCAGATCAGCCTCCAACGCATTGGCGGCCTTATGCGCCGCGTCTGCGGCGGATGCGACGAACCAGAGGATGACAGGTTTAGCGCGTTGCATAAGGGTCGCTTCCGGCGATGAGGATCATTGAGAAATATGGCGCCTTTTCCGGCGCATCAGCCAGCGCCATGCGTTTTTCTGTCGGCAGTGTGGCGCGCTCGATATAGGTCGCGCGGGATGTCAGCCCGAGGTGTTCGATCACGGCGCGCAACTTGGGCAGGTGCCGCCCGACCTTCATAATTGCCGCCGCGCCAGAGGCGGACAGGCGGGCCTTTAGTTCGTCTTTCTCAAGCGGGCCGGGGATCACGGTCAGCACTTCATTCCGGGCGCACAAAGGCGTCGCGGCGACTGCGGCGCAGGCGGTCATTGAGGCGACGCCGGGCACGATCTCGGTCGGATAATCATCCGCCAGTCGCACGAATAGGTACATGAAGCTGCCGTAGAAGAACGGGTCGCCCTCGCACAACGTCACAACATTGCGGCCTGCATCCAGATGTGGGCGGATGTCGGCGACGGCCTTGTCGTAGATGTCCTGCGCCGGGAACCGTTCGATCGCCATCGGGATCGGGATGATGATCTCGGTTGCGTCCGCGCGGATCGCCGCCGCCGCGATGGACCGCGCAAAGCTGTCGCCGCCCGCTGGCGCCGGATAGGCGATTACATCAGCACCCGCGATCAGGCGGTGCGCTTTCAGCGTCATCAGGTCAGGGTCACCCGGGCCGAGGCCGACGCCGTAGAGGGTTCCGGTCATGTCACAAGACTCCACTGCGTGACGGTCATCAGGGGGCGCCAGCCGCGGAACGGCCCAACAGGCTCGGCGCGGCTGACGGCGATGCGCGTCAGCTCGCCGCCGTGTTCCGCGTGGGCGGCGATGAGGATGGCTTCGCTTTCCAATGTCACCACGTTGGCGACGAGACGGCCGTGCGGAGGCAGGGCGGCGAGGGAAGCGGCTATGACAGATGGGCTAAGACCGCCACCGATAAACACCGCGTCGGGCATAGGCAGGTCTGCAAGGCCTTCGGGGGCTTTCGCGTCGATCAGCTTGAGGCGAGGTGCTCCGAGTTTCAGCGCGTTTTCTTCCGCTAACGCACGGCGCTTTGCGTTCGGCTCCAGCCCAATCGCTTCGGCGTCGCGGGCTGCGCGCATCCATTCGATGGCGACTGATCCGCAGCCGGACCCAATGTCCCACAGCATTGCTTTTCGGCGCGGCCAGAGTTTTGCGAGCGTCGCCGCGCGCACCTCCTGCTTCGTCATCTTGCCGTCATGGGCGAACGCGTCGTCAGGCAGGCCGGGGCCGCGCGGGATCAGCGTGGCGTTGTCATCCGCCAACACTTCAACCGCCAGCAGGTGGAATGCGGGCGTCTCAGCTTCCCAGTTCGCAGCCGTTCCGTCGATGCGGGTCTCACTTGGCCCGCCGAGCGCGCCAAGCACCGTCAGCTGGCTCGCGCCATAGCCCTGCGAGCTCAGGATTCGGGCGATCTCGGCCGGGGTGCCTTCGTTCTTGGTGAGCAGCAGCAGCCGCGCACATGGCGCGAGATACGGGATCACCTGTTCGGCAGGACGGCCGTGGACTGTTAGCGTTTCTGCGTCAGCAAGGCTCCAACCCATCCGTGTCGAGGCCCACTGGAATGCGGAAAGTTGAGGGTGGAAAGTGATTTCATCTGCCGGAATGGCGCGAAGGATACGCGCACCGACCGAATACCATAGCGGATCGCCGGTGACGAGCACTACCAATCGTCGCCCTTTGTACTGCTTGATTTCATCAATCATGGCGTCGAACGGTGAGGGCCACTTCAGCCGTTCAGCCGTCACACTCGGGCTGAGCTTGTGATGCCGATCACCGCCGATGATCACCTCGGCGTGCTCGACCAGCGCACGGGCCTCGGCCGTCAGCCCGCCCATCCCGTCTTCGCCGATGCCGATGATGTGGAGCCAGCTCATCCTAGCCCTCCTGCAATTGCGTTCAGCGCCGCCGAGGCCATGGCCGATCCGCCGCGCCGTCCCCGCAGGGTCAGAAACGGCACGCCGCGCGGGTGGGCGGCGAGTTCCGCCTTCGATTCCGCTGCGCCTATGAACCCGACGGGGAAGCCTAGGATCGCAGCGGGCTTGGGCCAGCCTTCATCGATCAGCTCCAACAGGTGAAACAGCGTCGTGGGCGCGTTACCGATGACGACGACAGCGCCTTCGATACCCTCGCGCCACAATTCAACGGCGGCGGCGGAACGGGTGTTGCCGATTTCCTGCGCCAGATCAGGCGTGTGGGGGTCATTCAGCGTGACGCGCACGTCGCAGTCAGCGGGTAGAAGGCGGCGGATGATGCCGGACCCGACCATTTCGCAGTCACAGTATATCCGACCGTTCGACTGCAGCGCTGCGCGGGCGGATGTGACGACGTCGTCGGACCATGCCAGCCGGTTTGGCACATCAGTCATGCCGCAGGAATGAACCAGCCGGATCGCGATGTCGCGCAGGTGTTCCGGCAGGTGATCCAAATTCGCCTCTGCCCGCACAGTTGCGAAGCTGGCGGCGTAGATCGCCTTTGGATCACGCTCATAGGTTAATGGGCGCGGAGCGGGACGTTGTTTGATGGCTGGGTGGCCGAGGCCCAATATCCACGCCTCTTCCCGCTCCACCACCGTACGGGTTTCCGCATCCAGTGCCGCCGGGCCGCGCAGCATGGCGGCGAGGTCGCCACTGGCATCGAACATCCGATGGGCTTCGGCAGTGACGCGCACTTGTAACTCATCAGCGATTTCGCCCGATGTCGCGTCGGATGGAACCGCGAAGAGCGATGGGTAAATCTCTGCAATCAGATGACCGCTTTCCGGCGTCGCCCATCCCGTCTGGAACGGCCAGATGGAGACGTCAGTGATCGCCTTGCGAAGCCGTTGCAAAGACGCGAGGCCCATGATGACCTGAGAGCCAACGGCCCCTGCGCCCGCCAGTTGCCAGACGGTTTTCGCGCCTTTGGCGACGCTTTCGCAGGCGCGGCGTTCTGATGGGTGATCACCGCTACGGTCATTACCACGGGCCGGAACGTTGGCGATTTCCTTGGCTCCGGGCGTGCCCCAGAACGGGCCAACGCCCGGGTAGAGGCGGTTGATCTTGGCGGCGACGTCGTAGCGGTTGTTGGCGTTGTCCTCGCCATCTTCGACATGGGCCGCGAACCAGTCCCAAAGGCTGAGAGCTGAGGCCTCGCCGCACACCGTTTCAGCCACGCCCGCTGGATAGCCGAACGGAAAGTCGAACCCGACCAGCGCCCGCCGCCCCGCCGCCGTTTCCGCGGCTAAGAATTCGGTAAGCCACACCTCGGCCGTTGCACGCGTGCGCAAATAGGTCGTCTCAACGCCGTCATCGCGCGCCACGCCGATCCAGATTGCGTCTTTCGACGGCTTAGCGGGCGAGGGCGCTGACCGGGCGGACCAATCGACGATGACGTGGGTGTCGAAGATGGCGGTGGCGAGGGTCACTTCTTGCGCACGCTCTCCGGCCCCAGCGGGTGTTTCGCGTGGGGGTATTCCGGGTGGGCGTGATCGTTATGGTGGTGATCGTGGGAATGGCCATGATCGTGAGAATGATCATGATGGTGGTGATGTCCCATCTCCAACCGGCATTCGCCCGTGCAGAACGTGTCGCACAGCTTGCAGTCCGCCACGTTCGACCCGGGCGCGGAGGCGCCTTGCCCCTCCACATGGTGGTGATGGCTTTCCTGAACCATGCCGACCTCTGACTCAAAGCCCAGCACCTGCTCGCGGTACTTGCAGAGGGCGCAGTTGTCGGGCACCTGGCCATCCTTGATCTCCATTACCCGCTCAGCGAAATGGGCGATGACCTGATCGTGGTCGTTGAGATACCCAGCCTTGACGAACTGGATATCGGGATGGGCTTCCGCGACCTTATCCGTAAAACCGTAAATCCGGTCGATCAGGATGCCGGTGAAGAGGAAATAGGGGAAGACGATGACGCGCTTGTAGCCAAGGCGCGTGACGTGTTCCAAGCATGGCTCCACCAGCGGAAAAGTGACGCCGGAATAACCGACTTCGCACCAGCCAAACCCGAACCCTTCCCAAAGCATACGGGCGATTTTCGAGACATTGGAGTTCGCGTCGGGGTCAGACGCGCCACGACCGATGACGACCAGCGCGGTTTCTTCCAACGGTAACTCGCCAAGTTTGGCGTTCGCTTTCTCGATGGCCTCCTGCACGCGGCCCCCGGCGGCGGCGATCATCTTGGGAGCAACGCCGAGCTCGCGGCCATAGTGCGTCGCGACGCCGGTTTCAGCCCGGTATTTGTTCAGGACGGTCGGAATATCGTTCTTGGTGTGCATGGCCGAGAACAGCATGCCTGGGACAGCCAGGATTTCGTCGCAGCCCTGATCACGCAGCTTATCAAGGCCGACGCGAATGACCGGGTTGGCGAATTCGAGATAACCGTATTCCACAGGCCAATCCTTGGGCAGGAATTCCGGCAGACGCTCAGCCAGCTTGGCGAACTCATCGACTGCGGTTTTTGAACGGGACCCATGCCCGCAGATCATTACGCCGGTCTTGGTCATGCTTCCTGCTCCTCCGAGGTTTCTTCTTCAGCTTCGCCGCCGCCGAAAATGCCAGACAGCCATCCTGCAATCACCGCCGCGCCGCCAGCTGCGGCGAGGCCGATCCAATGCCCATGGCCCGCGACTTCGCCAATATGGCCGGGATCTGCCGCGGCGGGCGAAGCGAACATCAGGGTTATCAAAGCGGCTTTGCGCATCAGGCGGTCCTCGCAATTCATTAGTCGCGACGCCGCAAGGCGAAGGTTGGGCGCACCCATCCTTTGACGACCCGCGTTACAATTCCCTGTTTGGGTCAATCGCCCCGCGATCCCGTTCAGCCCGAAGGCGTCGTCGTTGCCGTTGACTAGCAGACAGTGCAGGGGGCGCCAAGGCGTGGGCGCGGCGCTTTCGGGCGAAAAACGACCTGTCGCAGCGAATTACGCGCTGGGCGCAGTGACACTGTCCGCCGCCGCGGATAGCGTCGCGCGCATGGAAGGCAAAGGCAGGTTCGCGTGGCCCGATTGGCGGCTGATCGCAGCGCTGATTGGCGTGATCGGAGTGGCCCGCGCGGCGCTGGGCCTGCAGGTGTATCCTTGCGGCGACGACATGGTTTATGGGCCGCTCGCCCGTCTGGCGGCTGACCCGTCGCTTTATCCGGGCGATGTGCAACTTGCGGCCTTTGAAAATCACGCATGGGTCTATTCGCTGATCTGGCGCGCGTCGGATGCAACGATCGGTGTGACGCCGGCGCATCTGACGCTGACAATCGCGCTGACATTTGCGGCGGGGCTGCTGATGTTGGCGATCATGCGGACGCTGGGCGTGGCAGGCTGGTTTGCGCCGTTTGCTTTTGTCCTTGCGTCGCTGGCGTCGCAGCGTGGAATTGGGCGTGGGGACTATGGCGGCGCGATTGGCGATCATTTCCACCTGCAGTCGCTGGCGTGTGTTCTGTGTCTTGCGGCGTTCCTGGCCGTTTTGCGTCATCGTTGGGCGCTGGCGGGCGCGGCGCTGGGCCTTGCAGCCCTCGCGCAACCGGCGTTGGCGGCGCAGGGCGCGGTGGCGGCGGCCTGCGGGGCGCTGGCGCTTGGCAGAGGCGGCCTCAGGCCTGTCGCCATCATGGCGCTGGTCAGCATCATCGTCGCCACGCCCATGACGATCCGAATGTGGGGCGCACCAACTGCGGCCGAGGTCGATACAGCCAGCGCAATCGCCGACGGCTATATCTGGCGTGCGGGGCATCATTATCTCATTCCGTTCAGCGGATATCTTGTTTTCGCGCTCTACGCAGCCTTCGGGCTGGCGGGGTGCCGAAATGCGGTGGCGGTGGGGATAGTTGGCGGCCTAGCGGTTAGCGGCGTCCTTTGCTTTCTGATCTTCGCTGATCCGCTGGGTTTGGGCGTCGGGCAGGTTTCGGTCATTCCATACATGCTGGATCTGTCGCGATCTTCGCCGCTGCTTTGGGTCATGGGGGCGGCAATGGGCGCTGCGGGGATGGAGCAGGCGTGGACGGATCGCAAGTGGTCCAAATTGTTTGCGCCGGGCTTGGCCGCTGCGGCCTTGATCGCGCTGAACTTTGAATTCGAAGTCTTGTCGCTTGCCGCCTTCGCACTGGCCGCGTTTGTGGCGCTGGCGGGGGCATTGTGCATTAAACTCGTGACAGCAGGCATCGCCGCTGTGGGGATTAGCGCAGTGATTTGGTCCATCATCGCGGCGCCCCCACCGTTGGACCGGGATCCTGCGTTGAAGGGGTTTTACGAATGGGCGCTGCAAGACACGGCACCTGACAGCCTGTTTATCGCTCCGCCGATGGTTGCTGATATCCGCGAACTGGCCCGAAGAGCTGTATGGGTCGACTTTCGCGCAGTGTCGATGGCGCAACCTGATCAGACCATGCTCAGCCGCCGGCGGCATGAGATGATCACGCCTAATTTTGCCGACTTGCCAGACATCGGCGGCTGGGACGGCGCCTATATCTGGACGGTCGCATACAGCGATCGGCATGACCGCGAAAGCATCACGGCGCTGCTGGATGAAACCGGGGCTTCGTACTTCGTGACCTTTCGCACCGAAAAGACGTCGAAATTTGCTGATGACGGTCTAAAAACTGCCTATGCTGACGACCATACCCTCGTGTTCAGGCGTTCCGATCCATGATTGAACTGTCCATCATCGCCCCGGCTTACAATGAAGAGGACGCGGTTAATCCGTTCCTTGATCGGCTGGCTGAGATACTACCCCAGGCGACGGAGGCGTATGAGATCATCTTCGTTGATGACGGGTCTGCCGACGCCACGGTCGCGCGCATTTTGGACCGCCGAAAAGACGATGCGCGCATCAAACTGCTGCGCCTTAGCCGCAACTACGGCAAAGAAGTCGCGCTGACAGCCGGGCTGGACTGCGTTGCGGGGGCGGCGGCGATCCCGATGGATGTCGATTTGCAGGACCCGCCGGAACTGATCCCCGAAATGGTCGAAAAATGGCGCGCCGGCGCTGATATCGTCCTGGCGCGCCGCGTATCACGGCGCGAGGATACAGCGTTCAAACGTGTGACGGCTGGCGGGTTTTACAAGCTGCTGAAATGGATCGGCGTGACGCCCATCCCGGCCAATGTCGGCGACTTTCGCTTGCTGGATCGCAAGGCGCTGGACGGTCTGGCGCAGTTCCCTGAACGCACGCGGTTCATGAAAGGGATGTTCGCGCTGCTAGGCTTCGAACAGGCCGAGGTCACATATGAACGCCCGGCCCGTGCGGCCGGAACGCCCAGCCAGCGGCTCAGGCCGTTATTGAGCCTCGCGCTTGAAGGGGTGATTTCATTCTCCGTCGCGCCTTTGCGGATCTGGACCGTCATTGGTGTGATCGCCGCACTGCTGTCCGCGTTCTACATGGTTTATGTTGTCTTCAGCGCGCTGTTCTGGGGCATCGATGTGCCTGGCTATGCGTCGTTGATCACGGTCGTTCTATTTATGAACGGGCTGATCCTTGTGGGCCTTGGCATGATCGGAGAATACCTGAGCCGCGTCTTCACCGAAGTAAAGCAGCGCCCACTTTATCTGATCCGCGATATTCGGGGCATTGATCCACCGCAACGCGCATCAGTCGCGAAACGCCCAGAACTTGAACAATAGAAATGTCACGGCAGGGACGGTGACGATGATAACCGCCAGCGCGACCAGATAGGGCTGCGCCAGCGGCCCTGTTATCAACAGCACCAGCCCCTGGTTAAGCGCCAGGCCCAACAGAATGGTCGCCGCCGCTTTTGGCAGGTCCGATCGATCCTTGTTTCGGTCTGCAAAAGCGATGCGCGAATTGCCGAACAGCGTCACGCCCGCAGCGCAGAGAAAGGCGAAGATATTCGCTAAGAATGGCGTCAGCCCGGCACCGTGATGCAGGAACATTCCGACGCCGACATGAACAAGAGTGGCGATCACGCCTGTCACGCCAAAGACAAAGATTTGTCTGTCTACCTTCTTCAGATTTTCTAACCCGTCCTGCGCCAAACACGCGGTTCCTTCGATTGACCTCAGCTTCAGCGTCAGTTGATGGGAAAGTGGCTGACGAATTCTGACAGCGCCCTGGTCGCGGCAACCGAGTTGCCGAATTTATCTAATGGCGGCGACCATGCGCAGATTGCGAAGCGGCCGGGATAGATGGCTAGAATGCCCCCGCCGACGCCAGATTTCGCAGGCAGCCCGACCTGAAATGCAAACTCACCTGACTGGTCATATAGCCCGCAGGTTCGCATGATCGCACGCAGCCGCGGGGTGTTGGCGCCGCCTGCACAGGCCCCGCCGCCGGCTTGCGGCGCGACAAGGAACATCGCCGACCGCGCCAGGTCGCGTGCTGACATCGCCATCGAACAGAAATGAAAGTAGGCGTTGGTCACCTCAATCGGGTCTTCGCGCAGATTGCCATAGGATTTCAGTGCAAAGGCGATGGCGCGGTTAAGATCGCCGGTCGCGATTTCAGACTTGTGAACTTCATTATCATATTGCGGGCGGTCCGATTGCGCGAGCAGGCGCATCTGGTTGCGAAAGCTCACCTCAATCTGTGGACGCCGGTGCAGCAGCGCATCGGCGATTACGATGGCGCCTGCGTTGATAAAGGGATTGCGCGGTATGCCGCCTTCCTGTTCCAGCAGGATCAGGCTGTTGAACCGCATTCCTGATGGTTCCCGCGTGACCCGATCCCAGAGGTCATCCGGCGTCCATTCCATCGCAAGCGCCAATGTGAACAACTTGGAAATCGACTGGATCGAAAACGGTTCATCCGTGTCGCCCGTCGCATACTCTTTCCCGTCGGCTGTAACGACCGCTAGGGCGAACTTGTTTGGGTCAACGCGGGCGAGGGCGGGGATGTACTGGGCAACGACGCCATCCCTGGCCATGGGACGGGCGGTGTTTGCGATCTTGTCCAGAATATCCTGCATTGGCCTTCCCTGCGAATTCCAGCGGACCCTGCCATTATTCGCAGGAAAAGACAGCATGAACTTCATCGACGCCGTCGCTGCTTTGCTATGGGTGCGCTGTAGCAATATGCATTCAATGTAGACGGGCTTGCTGGATTTAATGTAGGCAATTATGCGAAGAGTCGCAGAAATATTGCATAAACACACGCCAAATCTTTATGCGCCTGCTTTCTTCAAAAAATAGGCGAATCTCTTCTCTTTTGTATGGTGTAATGCAACAATTTTGATCGTTTCGGACAGTGAGCGATCTGTTCGAAGGGGGTTTTGAATAGGGCTGACGACAAAGTAGCAATCATCACCGGGTCAAGCAGCGGAATCGGTCTGGGCGTCGCCAAGGCGTTTGCTGACCGCGGTTACAAGGTCGCGCTTAACGCACGCAAGATGTCGCTCGAGGTTGGGGCGATCCTGGAAAAGATCCGCGCCAGCGGCGGTTCCGTCATCTTCGCGCAGGGCGACATGGGTAAGCCGGATGACATTCGTTCGATGGTTGCAGGCGTCATCGAACACTGGGGCAAGGTCGACGTTCTGGTGAACAACGCCGGCATCCAGCATGTGGAACCGATTGACTAGTTTCCGGATGAAAAATGGGACGCCGTTCTGGCGATCAACCTGTCTTCTGCCTTTCACACCACCAAGGCTGTCCTGCCATCGATGAAAAAAACGGCTGGGGTCGGATCATCAACATGGCCTCGGCGCACGGTCTGGTCGCATCGGCCTACAAGTCCGCCTATGTTGCGGCCAAACATGGCATCGTTGGTTTCACCAAGGTGACGGCGCTGGAAACGGCTGAGATAGGCATCACGGCCAACACGATTTGCCCGGGATATGTCTGGACGCCGCTGGTGGAAAAGCAGATTCCGGAACAGGCCGAAGCGCACGGGATGAGCGAAGTACAGGTCGTGCGCGACGTTCTTCTGTCAAACCAGCCCAACAAAAAATTCACAACAGTGGAGGAGATTGGCGACACCGCGCTGTTCCTTGCGTCGAATGGCGCAGCCTCCATCACCGGCACTACGATTTCGGTGGATGGTGGGTGGACAGCACGATGAGCGCTGAGGCGAAGGCGCCCACCGCAAAGCCAAGAACGCGGCGCAAGGCGCCGGCGAAAGCTGCGACCACTCAGCCAAAGGCAGTCAAGTCGTCCGACAAGAAACCTCTTAGCTTGGCGCTGCAGGGCGGGGGCAGTCACGGCGCCTTCGCCTGGGTGGTGATGGACCGGCTGCTGGAAGAGGACTGCTTTGACATTAAGGGTATCGTCGGCACCTCAGCCGTGGCCATGAACGCGTCGTACGCGGCCTATGGGCTGGCGAAAGGTAGCGCGCCCGGGGCCCGCGAAAAGCTGGGCGAGTTCTGGGGCAAAATCAGCGCCGCGTCCGCCAAAGGTCCGATCCAGCCCAGCCCACTGGACCGGCTGATGGGCGTTGGCAACATGGATTTCAGCCCTATGTTTGCAATGTTCGACATGATGTCGAAGTTCGCCTCCCCCTATCAGCTGAACCCGATGAACCTGAATCCGCTGCGCGACGTGCTTGAGGACGTCATCGATTTCGAATGGATGCATTCGGAAGAGGCGGCGCAGCTGTTCATCTGCGCGTCAAACGTGATGACCGGCAAGATGAAGGTCTTCACGGAGAAAGACTTCAGCATCGACGCTGTCCTGGCCCCCGCCTGTCTGCCCTTCATGTTCCAGGCGGTCCAGATCGATGGCGAGCACTATTGGGACGGCGGCTATATGGGCAACCCGCCGCTCTACCCACTGATCTATTCCGGGGTCTGTCAGGACATTCTGATCGTCCAGCTGAACCCGATCAACATTGAGGAAGTGCCGAAGATCAGCAAGGCCATCCTGGACCGGATCAACACGATCAGCTTCAACTCTTCTCTCATGCGCGAAATGCGGGTCATCGATTTCATGTCGAAACTGATCGACAACGGGTTTGATGACGGGGGCAAGCTGAAGCGAATGTTCATCCACACGGTGGATGGCGAGGAATCTCTGAGGAATTTCGGCGTCTCGTCCAAGCTGAACGCCTCACGCGATTTTCTGGATCACTTCTTCACTCTAGGGCGGGCCGAAGGCGAGGCGTTTTTCGACACCGCCTACGACAAGGTAGGGGTCGAAAGCAGCACCGATATCGAAAAGAAGTTTTTCTGAGAGGGACCGCAGATGAAAAAGGAAGACATCCTCGCCAGCCCGTCGATGCCGCTTGCGGGGCCAAGTTATCCGCATGGGCCGTACCGGTTCGTCGATCGCGAATACATGATCATTATCTACGAAAGCGATCCTGACGCGATCCGCGCCGCGGTGCCGGAGCCGCTGATCCCCGACCAGTCAAACCAGGTGTTCTACGAATGGATCAAGATGCCTGACAGTTCCGGCTTTGGCGACTATACCGAAAGCGGCGTGGTCATTCCATGCCATTATGATAGCGAGCCCTGCAACTTTGTCGCCCAGATGTACCTGGATAACGATCCGCCCATCGCCGCGGGACGGGAAATTTGGGGGTTTCCCAAGAAATACGCGCATCCGAAGGTCGAGGTCGTCGAGGATACGTTGACGGGGCGCCTGTCATATGCCGGGGTTGAGGTGGCGATTGGCACGATGGGCTACAAGTTCGAAAGCCACGTGCGGAACCCGGAAAAGGCCCAGGCTGCGCTGACGAAGACGCAGTATAACCTGAAGCTGATCGACGGCAAGCCCGCGACCGCGCAACTGGTGAAGTATAACCTGATCAACGTGACCGTGAAAGGGTCATGGTCCGCCCCGGCGTGCCTGCACCTGATCCCGTATGAGAACGCGCCGGTCGCCGACCTGCCTGTCAGGAAAGTCATCACCGGGCGTCACATCATTGCGGATCTGACCCTGCCATATGGCGAGGTCGCGGTGGATTACCTCGCCTGACTACTTTTTGAGGGGCGATTTGCCGAGATGCGTCCCGGCGTCGACCTTCAAAAGCTCCCCAGTCACATGGCGAGATGCGTCAGACACAAGAAATAGGGCGGCGTCGGCGATATCGTCGGGGCCGCTCGCCACGCCAAGCGGGGTTGAGGCTTCGACTGCGGCGACCTGTTTCTCGTACGCGTCTTCGTCCATCGCGTCCTTGAACCAGCGGGTGCCGATAAAGCCCGGGCAGACGGAATTCACCCTGATTTGCGGCGCCAATCCGCGTGCCAACGCCAAGGTCATCGAATTCAACGCGCCTTTGGAGGCGATATAGGCGACGGATGAACCGATCGCGATCACGCCTGCTATGGACGATGTGTTCAACACAGCGCTGGCGCGGCCGGACTGTTCGTAGGCGGCGACCAGATGCGGTTTCAGCGCCTGCAGCGCCAGATACGGCCCAGCGACGTTCACGGCGTAGATGTCCATGAAATCATCTTTGTTCAGCGCATCCAGATCGCCGTGATCGCGGGCGTGGCGGGTGATGCCGGCATTGTTGATCAGGATGTCCAGGCGACCCCTGCGGCCGGCAGCCTCTGCAAGGGTGGCGCAGCCTTCGGGGGATGAGACGTCGGCCTTGATCACCTCTGCCTGCGATCCGGCCGCACGGCAAAGGTCGGCGGCTTCCTCAGCTTCCGCTGAGGATCGGGAATAGTTCACGATCACCTCGGCGCCGCGTTCGGCCAGCTTGACCGCCATGGACCGCCCAAGGCCAGTACCTGAACCAGTAACAAGGGCGATGCGTCCTTCGAGATCTTTCACGGCGTGTCCTTTCGGCGGTGTTTTAGAGACAATGCGATCTAAAGCGCCGCGGCGATGTGGGTCCAGATCGCCTCGACGTCAGCATTGGGGTTGGCGGCCACCTGGCGCACCCAACTGATCCCATTGACCACCGTGTGCGATGCAAGACCATCGGGCAAGCGCGCGATCAGCTGTTTCTGGTCGTCCAGTCGGCGGTCTCGCCACAGAATGACACCGGAAACATTGTCGCCAAACACCTCTACGTCCCTATGCGCGCTGAGTTGCTGATGCAGATCGTCGGCCATCGCCATCGTTGTTTCAATCCGGTCCGCCAAGCCTGTGCGGCCCCACGCCAGCAAGGTCGCCAGCAGCGGCGCGGCAACGGCGGCGCGCGAGCCCAGAACACCGACATTTGGCTGGGCGAGGTAGGCCCCATCAAAGCTGACCGCCTGATGCGCCGTCGCTGCTTCACGGAACAGGATCAGGCCGCTTTCCTTTGGCTGGAACAACCATTTATGGGCGGATACCGAAATTGAATCGGCCTGATCCAGCCCTGAAAGACGCCAGCGATATCGGTCAGAGAATACAAGTGGCCCCGCCCAGGCGGCGTCGACATGGGTCCATGCCGTGGCGCCCGCAAGGCCCAGATCGTCGATTGCACCGGTGCTGGTGGCGCCAGCAGTCAGCACCAGCGCGCAATCCGATAGATCGGCGGGCAGGGCGCTTGGGTTCAGCCTGCCCTGGGTGTCAACTTCGATCGTCTCAAACCCCAGACCCAGAATATGGGCGGCCTTGCCAGCGGACAAATGCGCGGCGGAAGATGCGATCACGCGCTTGACGCCCGCGACCTCGCGCGCCGCCCAAAGCGCAGTCAGGTTGGCGAGGGTGGATCCGGCGGTCATATGCCCGCCATCCATGCCAAAGGCGGGTGCAATCCAGTCGATGACGCGCGTTTCAATCTCTATCGCCGCCGGCGCCACATCGGGGTGAAGAAGGTTCTGGTTTAGCGCTGCGTTCCACAGCCACGTCGCCCATGCGACCCACGGCGTGGGTGGGTCCATATGCGCAAAAGCGGTTGGCGCCTTCAGGTCGCGCGCGCGGCCGATGATCAGGGGCGCCAGCGCCGCGATCGTTTCACTGTCGCCCATACCTGTTTCAGGCAAGGACGTCGGCAGGTCCGGCAAAGGGCCGAAAGGCCCAGTCAGCAGCTCAACGGCCGTGCGCAGGTCATCGGCCGTTCCAAAAAACGAGGGGTCTTGATCCATGTTCCTGATCGCTCCGTCAGACTTTCGTATTGGGGCGCAGCGTAGATCCTTCAGGCGTTGGTCACCAGCGCCCTGGCTTCGTAGGCTTTCAACATCGGGCGCGCCGGCTTTTTGAACCCTTTCGCGGCAAGGTCTGGAAAGAGCGATTTAATCTCTGCCCGCGTGGCCTGGTCCAGCGCATTGAGCGCGGTTTCGCCGGGAAAGAAGCTTTCGGTCGGCAGGCCGTTAGCGATGATGATCTAATGACGGTCGAAGAGGATATGATAATAGGCGACCTCTTCTGCATCCCTATCAATTGTGATGGATCCGTCATTGCAAAGCGTGTGGGCGGGGGCCAGCACCTCTGAATCGCCGAACATGATCTCAGCACGGGCCTCAGTGATCAGAATGCGATATTGGGGCGATTCCCGTAGATTTGATGAGGGCGCGCCTTTACCCCACGCGTCTTTAGAAATCTTGACTGTCCTGCACTGTGCGTTCACCGACAACTCAGCCACGCCAATCCTGCGCGACGCGATCCAGCTGATCTTCGCGCCGTCCCTGCCGAGAATGCAGACTTCATCGCCTGCGGACAGAGCTTCGATCAACTTGTCGCCCGTTGGCGTCTTGATCGCGCGCCAGCTGCAAAGCAGACGAGGTCTTCATACGGCGCGCCGCCCCCGTCGGCGTCAGCTATCGGTGTTAGGACGACGCCTTGCGGGATAGGTTAGGTTGGCACCACGAGGAAAAGGTCGCCGCCGTTTTCGTTGGCGCCGCTGGCGACAAAGAGGGGGTCGATATTGGGGCCATTCGGCTGCGATACGGTCAAGGTGAATTCCACTTCCGCCACCTGACCCGCTGCGACGGTAATCGTATCGCCCGCCACATTGGTCGCCGAGGATGGATCTGCGAGCGTCTGGTTCAACACTGCTGTGCTAGGGCCGTCCCGGAACCTGTCCTCAAACAACATATCGTCGTCGTCGACGTTGATTTGATGAGTTACCGCGCTTGCGTTCAGTGTTATCGTCAGGCCTGCAGGTAATGTGGGCAGAGGACCGTTCTGGCCTTCATTGAAAATGCCATCTGGATTGTTTGTGAAAATGAAATCCTAAAAGAGGACCCCGTTAACAATACCGCCATTCGCCATAACACCCTCCACAACGCTGAACTTGAACATCCTTTGCGTAGCAAGATGCGCAATTCCATGGAATATATAGCATTAATGGCAAAATATTTGTGAGAAATTGGATGTCATTGTGATATATATTTCAAGCGAATTCCGCTACAAGGTGCTAATTATCGGGCAGTTGCCTCTAATCTAGATTCTTTTGATTCAGATGGGCTCAGCGAGGCCCAATTTCCTGTTGGCTTCGTTTGAGGCCTGAGAAACCCCAAGGTGCCAGTTTAGTGTGAAAACTCCTTATTTAATTATATCAATGGTTTAACGATGGTTTCACGCATGAAACCTTGTCGTGGTTGAAACATCTGGAACAGAAAAGGCCGCCTCTTTGCAGAGGCGGCCCCAATTTTAAGGCTTAGGTTGAGCCGGCTGACTTACATCATGCCGCCCATGCCGCCCATGCCGCCCATGTCAGGCATGCCGCCACCGGCACCGCCGTCTTTGGTTGGCTTGTCAGCAACCATAGCTTCGGTCGTGATCAGAAGGGCCGCAACGGATGCTGCGTCTTCCAGAGCGTGACGGACAACTTTGGCAGGGTCGATGATGCCCATGCCGATCATGTCGCCATACTCTTCCGTCTGTGCGTTGAAGCCAAAGCCGTTGTCGTCGGTCTCGACGATCTTGCCAGCAACAACAGCGCCGTCGACGCCTGCGTTTTCAGCAATCTGACGCAGCGGGGCCTGAATGGCGCGGGCTACGATCTTCATGCCTGCGGTCTGGTCGGCGTTGTCGCCTTCCATGCCAACGAGGGCTTTACCAGCGTGGACCAGTGCAACGCCGCCGCCTGGGACAACGCCTTCCTGAACCGCAGCGCGGGTCGCGTTTAGCGCGTCGTCGACGCGGTCTTTACGCTCTTTCACTTCCACTTCGGAAGAGCCGCCAACGCGGATCACTGCGACACCGCCAGCCAGTTTGGCCAGACGTTCCTGTAGTTTTTCACGATCATAGTCAGAAGAGGTCTCTTCGATCTGAGCGCGGATCTGGGC
>CBFHXH010000036.1:0-27435 GCA_965659735.1 uncultured Pikeienuella sp. | reverse complement strand
TCTACTTCTGACGGGTCCAAACAATCCTGAATAGTAGAGAAAGGATCAAACGAAAAACCATAGAAGCGCGGCGTTTGCTTCACCGCAAATCCGCCGCATAATCAGACCAACCAGATGAGACAAACTCTCTCTTAATTTACCCAGCTCTTGGTTCCAAAAACTCTGACGACGCACAAGCAGTATCGAAGATGATTTTTTTAAGGGTAAAGGCAATCATCTGCAGTACGTAGATAGCTGTATTGCAGAAGAGGTCATGCTCCACTTTGGACGAATGGATTATCTAGTTCTTCCGATACATGACAGCTTCATTATGCACTACGCATTCGGGGATTTGGGGAGCTGGAAGAGTCTATGCGGAGAGCTTTTGATAATAATTTTGGCGAGGATATACCAGTCAAAGGCGAGATAGGTAAGTCAGCACCCAGCTCATTCGATAACAAAGAGTTTGAAGACTTGTCTGTTGAAGAGATTATTACAGGGCCATCCAAATACTCCCAGTGGAATAAAAAAAACAGGTAGGAGCGATAGCGAGGCTCATTCTACCTTTTCAATAAAGGCACCCATTAGGCCTCAGTCGTTAGACAGGGCTAGATAAAGGCCTTGTAGACGCATCATAGCTTTAACAGGGCATACGTCAGACCCTTCTTTATAGTTCACATACCACCCATAGATCTCTGTATATTCATCGGCTACATATATGCAGCTTTACTCGACATTCCCATTAGGGAAACGATAAGAGAAGACCCTGCCAAACACCTCGCTCAAACCTCGCGAAGAAGGGGCATTGATCCGTCAGGGAAAAGCCAAGCTCTATTTTTTAGCTGCTTGTGCCCGGTATCTCGTCTCAGCTTAAGCAAAGCTCCAAATAAAATATTTATATTTAGACATTATATATCGATTTAAATTTTGCTTATTTACAATATATGTGTTAAAAGAAGGGTTTATTTCTATGGATAATGCTAAAACTCATTCGTTTTATGAGATGCTACGTCGACAAAGACCGCGGATTTACTTCCAGCTCAACACACTCTTAGACATGCGGCACCCTGTCGCTGGGCCAGTGGGCGAGGGGTTCTTCCTCGTCGCCCCGGCAAAGCCGCGGCCGCCCAGGGCGATGCAGGTGGTGGCGGACTGGTTGATACAGGCCTTTGGTGCCTCGCCCGATCCAAAGCTGTGACCTCACGGCCCGTGGAAACGCCCTTGACGGAGGCCACCGGTCTGCGGCCCTCTACCAGTCGAATAGCAAGTGGAGGGTGAGATGAGCACCGGGTTTTTTCACGATGAAAAGTGCTTTTGGCACTTTGGCGGCAACTACGCTTCGGTCGCGCCGGTCGGCGGTCTCGTTCAGCCGGCCGAGGGCAGCGGCCTGCCCGAAAGCCCAGAAACCAAGCGCCGCTTGAAGAATTTGTTGGAGGTCACAGGCCTGCTGGCTGAGCTAGACGTAACCTCGGCCCCGATGGCCAGCCGCGAAGCGCTGTTGAGGGTGCACCCGGCCTCCTACCTCGACGCGTTCAAGGACATGTCAGATGCGGGTGGGGGTGAGATGGGCCTGCGTACCCCTTTCGGCAAGGGCGGGTTCGAGATTGCCGCGCTATCCGCCGGGTTAGCGGTCTCGGCCTTTGAAAGCGTTCTGAACGGAACCCACAAGAACGCCTATTCGCTGTCCCGTCCGCCGGGCCATCACGCGACGGCGGATTACCCGATGGGGTTCTGCTTGATGAACAATATCGGCGTGGCGATTAGGGCGGCGCAGGCGACGCGGCCTGATCTGCGTGTCGCTGTGATCGACTGGGATGTGCACCACGGGAATGGCACCGAAGCGGTGTTCTATGACGATCCGTCGGTCCTGACGATTTCGATTCATCAGGACCGGAACTTCCCCTGGGACAAAGGCGGCGTCGATGACCGGGGCGAAGGCGCCGGGGTGGGCGCAAACGTCAATATTCCCCTACAGCCTGGCGGGGGACATGACGCTTATCTCTACGCCTATGACACCATCGTCCGGCTGCTGGTTCACAAGTTCAATCCAGATCTGATTGTTGTCGCTTGTGGCTACGACGCCTCGGTCGCAGACCCGCTGTCGCGGATGATGGCGGGGTCGAATACATTCCGCGCATTGACCCGCCGGGCGATGGATGACGCGGACGCGCTATGCGGCGGCAAGCTGGCGATGACGCATGAGGGCGGGTATTCTGAGGTTCATGTCCCGTTCTGCGGCCACGCTGTTCTGGCGGAAATGTCGGGGTCGTCCATCGAAGCCGAAGATCCCTTTGGTCCCCGTGCGGCAGCGCAGCAGCCGAACGCCCGGGCTGAGGCGTTTCACAGGGACATCATCGATGATCTGGCGAAGGTACTGGTGTGAGACGGGTATGGTTTCACGCGTGAAACCTTGAATAACATACTGATACTATAAGAGAGATTAAGGTTTATTTAGCTTTTGGTCGCGGTGTGCCTATCTAACCGATAGGCGCAGATCCGTGAACCATAGCTTACAGATGCTTTGGGTAAGCCTGAACTATTTAAAGCGGCGGAAGTCGCCCAGTATGTTTCGACCTATCGCTGCCCAGCGTTCCAGCTTGGAAGAGAGAATCGCAACTTCCCTTCCAAAGCTTCAGCCGTGCTAGACCTATGCCAATTAAATACCAAATTCTGTGAGCGATTGACGATCCAATAAAAAAAGTGCCCCACTTTAGGCGTTTATAAATACAGGTGTATACACAAGAATGGTCAATATTATCGCGCGTCTAGACCGCCAAGTATCATTATATTCTGCAGATTGTATACAGGTGTCGACGATCCAAATCTTACTAATATATTGATTTATTAAGAAATTGCGCCATCTTCCGCCGCTCAACCACCGGAGTGTGAGGACCTTGCTGAAGCCAGATTTATCGCAATGGGTTGGCCGCGAAGATGCAACTAAGGGCGGCATTAGCGCCGACCAAGCTGCGGCTGCGCATGCAACGCTTGCCACCGACCAGTCCCCCGCACCACAGTCTGGCGATCCAGCGCCGCATCTTTGGCACTGGACCGCCTTCAACCACACCCCGCCAATGGAAGCTCTGGCGCAAGACGGCCACCCCAAACGCGGCGGGTTCCTGCCGCCCGTAAATCACCCAAGGCGCATGTGGGCGGGCGGCGATGTTGAATTTCATGGTTCGATACACGTGGGCGCCGCACTGCGTAAGGTATCGACCATTACGGCGGTGGACGAAAAATCTGACGCGCTGACTTTCGTGAAAGTTGCGCATGAGATCTTCGAAGGTGACCGGCTGGCGATCACAGAAAGCCAGGACATTGTTTATCTCGACATTCCTGACATCTTCACACCGCCAAAGGCCAAGCCAGCGCCAACGCAGACGGTCTTCAACACACCGGTCGATATGACGACGGCGATGCTGTTCCGATACTCTTCAATTACGTTCAACGCCCACCGCATTCACTATGATCTGCCTTACGCGCAGAGTGTGGAAAAATATCCCGGCCTCGTCGTCCATGGACCGTTGCAGGCGACATTGCTGTTGGGCGCGGCGGTGCGTCATGCCGGCCGCGATCCGGCGCGCTTCACCTATCGCGGCGTGCACCCGATGTTTCACGATCACGCGCTGACGCTGCTTGGTCATGACGAAGAACCCGATCGTATGCGCCTGTGCACCGCCGTTCCGGGCGCGCACCAGGGTATGCAGGCGACCGTTATTTGGAAGGATTTAGCATGAACCAGGCACTCAAAGGAATGCGCGTTGTCGAGGGATCCGCGTTTGTCGCTGTTCCCCTTGCGGGAATGACGCTAGCCCAGATGGGGGCGGAGGTGATCCGATTCGACCGACTGGGCGGGGGCCTTGATGCGACCCGCTGGCCTGTCGCCAATAACGGGCTGAGCCATTTCTGGGCGGGCATGAACAAGGGTAAGAAATCCATCGCCATCGACATGAGAACTGAGCGTGGGAAAGAGCTGATCACACAGATCATCACTGCGCCCGGTGACGACGCAGGTATGTTTCTGACCAACCTTAAAGTCAGGGGCTGGATGGATCATCCAACGCTTAGCCAGCACCGCAAAGACCTGATCATGGTGGCCCTAAAGGGCGATCGCCATGGCCGCCCGCAGGTGGATTACACAGTAAACCCCGCGCTGGGCTTTCCGGATATCACCGGCCCAGAAAACCATGCTGACCCCGTTGGCCACGCACTGCCTGCTTGGGACTGCATCGCCGGTAACCTGATGGTGTCTGCGCTGTTGGCGGCGGAACGCCATCGCCTGCGCACAGGTAAAGGTCAGGATGTGGAATTTTCCCTGAAAGATGTCGCCGCAGCGATGCTGGGAAATCTTGGCATCATCGGAGATGTTGCAACCGGCGGTGCGCCGCGCGGTAAGTCAGGCAATGCGCTATATGGGGCCTATGGCCAGGATTTCATGTGCAAGGATGGTCGACGGGTCATGGTGATCGGCCTGACTCACCGCCAATGGCGGGGTCTGGTTAAAACGCTGGGCATGACCGACGAAATCCGTAACCTCGAAAACCTTTTGGGTGTCGATCTGAACGACGAAGGCGCAAGATATCGCCACCGAGCAGTGATCACGGCGCTGTTTGCGCCATTCTTTGCAGCACGCGCTATAGAAGATTTCGCGCCCGACTTCGAAGCCGCTGGTCTGACCTGGTCGGTCTTTCGCAACTTTGAAACGGCGCTGAAGGAAGATGAGGATCTGTCTGACGCCAACCCGATGTTTTCAACCATCGACACGCCGGATCTGGGGACATTTCCTGTGCCGGGCTCACCGATCAATTTCTCAGCCCACCCTCGTCAGCCGCCGGCGCCTGCTCCATCCCTGGGCACGCATACGGAAGAAATTCTGGGCGACATCGTGGGCTTGCCAGATCGTGACATCGGCCTGTTGTTCGATGACGGCGTGGTCCACAGTCCATCCTATCAGCGCCCATTGTGCGTCGCTTGATGCTGGCGCTGTCTTAAGGCGCATGATCCTAGGATAAGCTGTATCGCAGTATCACTGATCTGACAGTGATGGCGGTACAGTTCATCCGCGCCATGAATGACTGTTGACATGGCGCTGTCAGCACCCTCTGCTAATAGTGGGACATCTTTTCTGCGATCTCGGTGATCGCATAGTCCCCTTTGGCGTGACTGGCGACAGCATGACTTCCCACATCAAGCCGCAGGCTAATGTCGATAACCTGCCCTTGGCGGTAGTGGCGATTGTATTTACGGTTCTGGCACTTTCGCTGGGCGACGCGCTCATCAAGTTCACCAGCGGGAAATTTGCGCTGTGGCAAATCTTTGTTTTGCGGTCATGCCCCGTTCTGCCGGTTTTGGTGATCTATCCGGCTGTCTGGAAGCCGCAGCATCTTAGCATCCCACCCGCATTTGGATGGACGGTTCTGCGCAGCCTTCTGCTGGTCGGCATGTGGGTTTCATACTATTTGGCCCTGCCAAATCTCGACCTGTCCGCTGCTGCAGCCACGTACTAAACGATCCCGATCTTTCTGACCTTGTTTTCAGCACTGTTGATCGGGGAATAGGTCGGGAGGTTAGGCTGGCTGGCGGTCGTTCTAGGGTTTGTCGGCGTGCTGGTGATCCTGCGGCCAAACGCTGGCGACTTTAACGTCTTCGCTCTGCTTCCGCTGCTGGCGGCGATCCTCTATGCGCTGGCTATGCTTCTGACCCGGTCTAATTGTCGGGGGGTTCATCCAATCATGCTCTCCGTCTCGTTGAACCTCAGTTTCATCGTGGTCGGGGGCGCGGCGACTCTAGTGCTGATGGGCCAACCGTCAGATCGTGGTGACAGCTTTTTGCTGGCCCCTTGGGCGACGATGGGCGCCGCTGAGTGGATTTCCATGGCGCTGATGGCCAGCGCCATCCTGACTGGCAGCGTCGGCACGGCGATTGCTTACCAATACGGTCCCTCGGCGATTATTGGCGTCTTTGACTTCGCCTATGTGGGTTTTGCGGTCGTTTGGGGTTTGATCTTTTTCGCCGAAGTTCCCGATGCGCTGACGCTTGCCGGAATTGCGCTGATCGTTGTTGAGGGAATACTATCCGTCAGGCAGTGACGGTGGTTCAGTACCTGAGCCTCACACCCCTTCCAACACCGGCGCCGCCGCAATCAACTGGCGCGTATAGGCGTGCTGCGGGTTTTGGAACATGGCCTTTGTCTCGCCTTCCTCAACGATCTTGCCCGCCTGCATGACCAGCACGCGGTCGGTCACCGCGCGCACGACGCTGAGGTCGTGGCTGATGAACAGATAGCTAAGGCTCAGCCGGTCCGACAGGTCCGCCAGCAGGTCGAGGATCTGCGCGCGGATGGAGACGTCCAGCGCTGACACAGCCTCATCCAGGATGATCAGGTCTGGCTTGATGATCAGGGCGCGGGCGATGGCGATGCGCTGGCGTTGGCCGCCGGAAAATTCGTGGATATATTTTTCCGCATCATCAGGGCTGAGGCCGACGTTGATCAACGCCTTGGTGATCGCGTCGACCCGCGCCGCGCCAGTTGGCGGGCTGTCTAGAAGGTGGAAGGGTTCGGTAATCAGCCTGTCCACCCGCCAGCGGGGGTTGAAGCTGCCATAAGGGTCCTGAAACACAACCTGCATCCGGCGGCGGGTGGCGCGGGAAAGGTCAGCGGTGACGGTTTCGCCCATCACACTGATCAATCCACCCTGCGCAGGTTCCAGGCCCAAAATGGCGCGGGTGAGGGTGGATTTTCCGCATCCGCTTTCTCCTACCAGGCCCAGGTTTTCGCCCTTGCGGATCGTCAGGCTAACGCCGTCTACAGCGCGGTGGTGGCCGGGTTTGGCGAACAGGGATGTGCGCGGTAGAGTATAGTCGCGGACGAGGTTTTGAACCTCCAACACTGGGGTATCTTCTATGACATCGCCTTCCCGCTTCGGCTGATGGGCCGACGCTGCGAAAAGCGCGCGGGTGTAGGAGTGTTTCATTTCCGCAAAGACGGCTTTTGTAGCGCCGGTTTCGACGATCTCGCCATGGCGCATGATCGCGATGCGGTCAGCAACACCTGAGACGAGCGCGAGGTCGTGGGTGATCAGCATCAGGCCCATGCCAAATTCATCGACCAGACCTTTCAGCAGATCGATGACCTCAGCCTGCGTGGTGACGTCCAGCGCGGTAGTCGGCTCATCCGCGATCAGTAGTTTTGGGCGCAGCGCGATGGCCATGGCGATGACGACGCGCTGGCGCTGCCCGCCGGACAGCTCGTGCGGGTAGCGGTCCATGGGAAAGCGGTCTGCTGGCAGGCCTACCCTGTTCAGCGCCTCGCGCGCCTTGGCGCGGGCTTCGGCCTTGGCGACCCCGTGGATTTGCGCTGTTTCCGCCACCTGATCGCCGATGGTCTGCACCGGGTTCAGGGCCGTCATCGGCTCCTGAAACACCATGCCGATATCAGCGCCGCGGACAGCGCACATCGCTGTGTCGGACTTGGCCAGCAGGTCGTCGCCATTGAGAGCGATCGCGCCGGTTGCCTCTGATCCGCCGGGCGTGAGGCCCATGACGGAGAAGGCGGTCATGGACTTGCCGGACCCTGACTCGCCAATAATCCCGAACACTTCGCCCGGCGCGATTTCGAGGCCCACGTCCTTCAGGATGGGCGTCCCGTGTATGGCGAGTGACAGGTTCTGGATGGAGAGGAGGCTCATCGTGCGCGCCTCAGCCTTGGGTCGAAGACATCGCGCAGCCCGTCGCCCATCAGGTTCAGGCCCAGCACGGTTAGCACGATGGCCATGCCGGGGAAGATTGCGATGTGGGGGGCGAAGGAAATCATCGTCTGGCTTTCCGCCAGCATCCGGCCCCAGGACGGAATGGGCGGCTGGGCGCCGAGGCCGACGTAACTCAGCCCCGCTTCAGCGAGGATGCCGAGGCTGAACTGGATCGTCCCCTGCACGATCAGAAGGTTCAGGATGTTGGGCAGAATGTGCTCGGCCGAAATGCGGGTCGCCGACTTGCCCGCTACCTGCGCCGCCATAACGAAGTCACGCGCCCACAGCGACAGCGCTGTGCCGCGCGCAAGGCGGGCGAAGACCGGCACGTTGAAGATGCCGATGGCGATGATCGCGTTGACGGCGCCGGGGCCAAAAACGGCGGTGATCAGGATTGCGATGACCAGCGACGGGAAGGCGAAGATGAGGTCGTTCGTGCGCATGATCAGCTCATCCAGCAAACCGCCCCTTCGCGCCGCCGCCGCCAAGCCCAGCGGCACGCCCAGCAGAATGCCGATACCGACCGCAACGATGGCCACGGCGATGGAGGTGCGGGCCCCGACCATGACCATCGAAAAGATGTCTCGGCCAAAATGGTCCGTGCCGAACCAATAGGTCAGGTTCGGCGTCTGCAGCTTTTCCTTGATGGCGAGCGTTTCGACATCAAACGGCGTCCAGATAAAGCTGATCAACGCGCCCGCAATAAAGATCAGGCTGAGCAGGCCGCCAATGCGGACGGACCAGTTGGTTAAGAGCGCTCTAATCATCGCCGCCTCAGCCGTGGATCGACCCATGCGTAGGCAAGGTCGACCAGGAAGGTCACCAGAATGACCGCGAAGACCAGGATCATGACGACGCTTTCGACCACGATCAGATCGCGCTGGGTGATGCCCTGAAATATCAGGCGGCCAAGGCCTGGCAGGAAGAAGACGTTTTCAATGATGATCGCGCCCGCCAACAGGAAACTGAATTGGAGGCCAATGATCGTCAGCACCGGGATCAATGCATTGCGCAGCGCATGGCGCCACAGCGCCTGACGACGGCTCAGCCCTTTGGCGCGGGCGGTGCGGATGAAGTCCTCATCCAGCGTATCAAGCAGAGACGACCGCATCACACGAGCCAGGATCGACGCCTGCGGCAGGGCCAGCGCGATGGCGGGCAGGGTGAGGGATTTGATCGACAACCAGAACCCTTCGTCCCAGCCTGGAAAGCCACCTGCTGAAAACCAGCGGAGGTTGATGGCGAAGATGATGACTAGCAGCATGGCGAACCAGAAATTCGGGATCGCGACGCCCAGCTGGGTGAAACCCATGACACCAATGTCGCCCGGCCCACCCCGGCGCGCAGCGGCGATGATGCCGGCGGGAAAGGCGATTAACGTTGACAGAACCAGCGCATAGATCGTCAGGGGCAGAGATATCCAGAGCCGGTCGCCAATCAGCTCGGCCACCGGAACGCGGTAAGTGTAGCTGACGCCGAAATCCCCCGCCAACATGCCGCTGATCCAGCTGAAATAGCGTTCAACCGGACTGGCGTTCAGGCCCAGTTCCTCGCGCAGCGCGGCGACCGTGTCTTCGGCGACGTTGAGGCCCAGCATGTAGGAGGCTGGATCGCCGGGAATCACCTCAACCACCGCAAAGATCACCACGCTGGCAACGATCAGCGACAGCGTGAGCGAGACAAGGCGTTGAAGAGCGAAGCGCAGCATGCAACCGTTATGGCAAGGGACGGCGACGAACGCCATGCCCGGAATGGGGCGTCAGGCGCAGCTGCGGCGCCATTCTTCACGTGTCAGATGAAAGCCGGGGAAGTCGCCTTGATAGGCGCGGATCAACCCGACAGGGACCATCCTCATTTTTTCAGAACACTCTGCGATGCGAGGTTTTCATGGGCTGTGGTCGCCATCACCTCGGCCAGCGCTGTCGCCTCGAAAGCGAAGCGCAGCATCCAGGCGCATGCCTCAGTCGCGTAGCCCTTGCCCTAGTCGGATCGCTTCAAGACATAGCCGACCTCAATATCGCCTTCCAGGATCGCATCGCCGGTCACCAGATCCCAATCGGTGTCATCAAGTTCTACGGGGGAAGGGAGGAGGATCGCGGTGCCGATCTTGTCCCCCGTCGCCCTTTCGGTCAGCCGCCAGACCCCGATGCAGCCGTCTGCACAGCGACGCACGAATTTTGGCTTCTCTTCCACCAGTTTCGCCTTGGAATAGGTGTAGTTGCCAACATATCGAACCACTTCAGGATCGGTCCATTGTTCGATCGCGAGGTCGAGGTCGTCGAGCGAAAGCGGATCAAACGGCAATCGTTCAGTTTCAAAGTTCAGATGTGGGGCGCTGGTCATGGGATATGCTTGGTTTGCCTGTCTTAAATTATGGCCCGGAACAGCGCCGGACGCCACTGACGCTAGCGTCAACCCTCCAGCTTCAGCGCATAGGTCGATATCTGTTGCGATGACCCTCTCAGCCTAAAATCGCCCATCGGTTCGAACGCCTTATCGGGACACAAATCGACAATGGCTTTGGATGCGACGCATGTTTTGCCATGATCTTTCGCCAGCCCTTCCAACCGCGAACATATAATGATCGTATCCCCAATCGCGCCGATCACCGCGGGCCCGGTGTGGATTGCGCTGGCGATTTCGACGGGCTCAAGGCCCTGTTGGCGGCGACCCTGGGGGCGGTTTAAAGCCCAAAAAACCAGTATTGCGCCGTCGCCGATGAACTTATCAACGACACCTTCATGTGCGACGCGGATGACAAGGTGCCTGGATTTCCTGAAGAGCGCTTTGCGGTCAGATAAATTTGGCGGATGGGTGCGCTTGCGGTGGCGGCGAAACGAAAAAGGGCCCCCAGATTTTTCTGAGGGCCCCTTTCAAATGTATATGTCGTGAACGTCGCTAACGTCCAAACACCTGTTCCGGCAGCCATAGCGCCAGACTTGGGAATTCGACCACCAGCGCAAGGCCGATCAGCTGGAGGATCACGAAGGGTATGATCCCTCGGTAAATTTCCTGCATCTTCACTGTGCTTGGCGCCACGCCCTTCATGTAGAACAGGGCGAAACCAAACGGCGGTGTCAGGAAGCTTGTCTGCAAGTTCACCGCCACAAGTATGGCGAACCAATACGTCACCTGCGCTTGCACATTGACAAGTTGGGCGGCGTTGGTGGGGTCCTCCATCCCCAGATGGCTTGCGAATGCAGGGGCCAGAGCCTGAATGATTGGTGTGAACACCGGCAGAATGATCAGCGTGATTTCCAGGAAGTCAAAGAAGAAGCCCATAAGGAAGATCGTGCCCATCAGCATGAACAGGAGCAGCCAGGGCGTCAGGTCCAGATGTTCGATGAACTCAATGATCAGGTCTTCGCCATAGACGTTCCGGAAGACGGTGGAAAACGCCGTTGCGCCGACGAAGATGAAGAAGATCATCGCAACCGTCAGCGAAGTCCGGTGGATCACCGAACGCAGAACGTCCCATGACAGCGTCCGGTTGATCGCCGCTAGGACCAGCGAGCCGAAGGCGCCGACGCCTGCCGCCTCGGTTGGCGTCGCCCAACCGGCAAAGATCGAACCCAGCACCATCACGATCAGGAAGATCGGTGGGACGAAACCCTTAAGGATGCCGCCCAGTAGGGTGTTACCCTCTTTCTTACCGATCCACATTGCGGCGATAAAGATCGTCATGAAGCCGATCAGAGGCCAGTTGATGTCATCGTGGATATTCAGAACCTCTGCCTCAAACGCCGCGAAGATCGACACGACGCAGATGCCCAGGAACAGCCAGATGTTGCTGCGGCCGCTCGGTTCCAGGTCCAGCTCGTCCAGCTCCATCGACGGGGCCATGGACGGTTTCACCGTGGCGACGGTCATGATCCAGAGGAAGTAGAGGCCCGATAGCAGCAGGCCGGGAATGATCGCCCCGATGAAGAGGTTACCGACCGAGATCGCCATCAAGTTGGCCATCAGAACCAGCATGATCGACGGCGGGATCAGAATGCCCAATGTCGATGACGCCGCGATGGTGCCCGTCGCCAGCGCCGGGGAATACCCGCGGGCCAGCATGGTTGGCAGCGCCAGCAGGGTGATCATGACGACCGAAGCGCCGATGATGCCGGTGGTCGCGGCCATGATCGTGCCCATCAGCGTGACCGACAGGGCCAGACCGCCAGGAACCCGGCGCAGCATGACCTGAAGAATGTGCAGCAGATCCTCGGCGACGCGGGATTTTTCAAGCATCGTCCCCATGAAGACAAAGCAGGGAATGGCCACAAGTATCGGGTTCTGCACAGCACCCGATGCGCCGTCGCCACCCCAGACCCGCTGGATGATCTGATAGAAGATCGGCCAGTCAAGAAATTCTAGGTAGATCGACCAGAATGCGAACAGGGTGGAAATGCCGCCGACGGCAAAGGCCACCGGCATCCCCGTGAACAGCGTCAGCGCCAGCGCAAGGAACATGTACGCGCCGATGTAGACGTAGAGGTGGTCGTAGATGACTTCCCAAAGCTCAACCATTTTTCTTCAGCCTCGCTGCTGCTTCTGCTTCTTCGCGCAGAATGCGTTCCGCTTCGAGACGCGCTTCTTCCAAAGCGCCGCCGTCATCTGCGAATATTTCCAGTTTGTCCTTCGCTTCGGCCTGCTGCGCGGCGTCGCCGAACAAATAGGCCCCAAGCCGGAACAGGGTCGCCAGCGTCGCCATCATTGCGACGACAAAGCCGAGCGGGACAAAGAATTTGATGAACCAGCGATAGTCGAGGCCGGTCATCGAGTCAGAGCCTTCGTTCTGCTTGAACGAAATGGCAAAAAGGTCCCAGCCATAAAGGATCATCATCATCAAGAATGGCACGCCCATGATGATCAGGAGCGAAAACTCCATCCAAGCCTGTGTGCGCTGGGGCAACAGTTCGCGGAAAACGTCGACGCGAACATGGGCGTTGGCGAGATAACCAAATCCAAAGCTGATCATCAGGATCGCAGCGTGGAAGTGCCACTGAAGATCCTGCATGATGGTGGAAATCGAATAGCCGTATTCCACCGTAAAGTCCGAGAACCAAAGCCGCGTATAGTCCAGCTTTCGGGTGACGACATCGAACATGATCACGGCGATTAACGGCAGCATCAGCCAGCCGATTGTCTTGCCGGACCATCGGGCGACGCGGTCAAACAGCGCCGATATGTTGAGTAAGGCGTCCATAACGCTCTCAGGCTCCCTCCCTAAATTCCGCGCTGTTTTACACAGTCTTTGCGGCGTTAGTCTTTAGCGTAAAACGCCGGCGCGTTTTTGGAAACGCGCCGGCGTCAATGTCTTTACGTCAGCCTCTTACTTAAGGTAGCCGCGGTCACCCCAGACTTTGTACTTCTTGTTGAAGTCTGTGTAAGACGCCCACAGTTTCTGAGCATCTGGGTTGGAAGCGATTTCTTCCTCAACCACTTCTTCCCATGCAGTGCGCAGCTGGTCCAGGATTTCATCAGGCCACACCATGTTCTTAACGCCATCAGCTTCGTTAGCGATCATAGCGTCGAACTGGGATGCTTCACCGTCAGCGACTTCGTAAGCGATGTTCGCTGCGCAAGCAGTTTCAAACATTGCTTTGTAGTTGTCTGGCAGTGCGTTCCAGGCGTCCATGTTGACCAGAATTTCGTTGGTCGTCGCCTGCTGGTGCCAGCCGGGGAAGTAGTTGTACTTGGCGATCTGGTAGAAGCCGAGCGACCGGTCGATGGCGGGCATCGAGAATTCGGTGGCGTCAATCGTGCCAAGTTCCAGCGCTGGGTAGATGTCGCCGCCAGCAAGCTGCTGGGTCGACACGCCGAATTTCTGCATCACTTTGGCACCCATGCCGAAGAAGCGCATTTTCAGGCCCTTAAGCTGGTCAAGGCTTTCGATCGGCTCACGGAACCAACCGGATGTCTCTGGCGAGATCATGCCACACATGTGGAACTTGATGTTGTCGCGAGCGTAGATCTCAGAGATGATTTCTTCGCCGCCGCCATACTTAAGCCATGCGAGGAATTCGCCAACGCCTGGACCGAACGGCCAGGAAGATGCGAACGCCAGAGCGGAGTTTTTGCCCTGGTTGGCACCCGGTGTGCCGTAAGCCGCTTCGAAAGCGCCCTGGCTGATCGGGTCGTAGTAAGCATAGCCGCCGACGAGCGCGCCAGGCTCAAACACCTTGATGTCGAAATCGCCATCAGACATCGCGCGGACCATGTCAGCAACACGCGGGCCGACGGGGCCGATCACGGCGAGGTTGGTGCCGAATGCGGAGTGCATTTTCCAACGCACTTTCTTGGCGTCTGCGTCGCCAGCAGAAATGCTAAGCGCTGCAACGGCGGTCGCAGCGACCATCGTAGCCTTTTTCAAGAAGTCGAATTTCATCGGTTTCTCCCGTTGAGTCAGAGTCAGTCTTCGGGAGACGAGTTGAATCCGCCCCCCTTCTTTTTGTTGAGCGCAGAGTAAGGGACGTCAGCGTCGTCGAGTCAATGTGTTTCCCAGAACAGATTTACCTGCTTCAACGTCAATCACGGATTTGTTGCAGTGCAGCAAATAGTAAAACACGAGGAAATTTTCCTGCAATGTAAAAACTCACTATCGGTCCAAAAATTTTCAAAAGAAAACGCATGGTTTTTAGAGATAACTGACAGACGTCAGCCCAAAATTCAGAAATATTTCACTTAAAAGCTATGGCTTATCCACATGAAAATATCACGCGCATTTTGGCGCAGACTAGTCAATCTACACATTCCATTTGGTTGGAATGACCACCAGACCACTTGAGAACTTGAGAAATTTAAGCAATGAAAAGATGGCGGCTTGGAAAAAATCGCCGACCCCGGCGTCACCAATAACCTACACCCATGGTTGTAAATCGCGTGGGTCCGGTGACCAAATCTTAGGCAAAATATCGGGTCAGAACATCGCGGTAGATGCGGCTAAGGGCGCGAATTTCCTCTACTGGGGCGCGTTCGTCGGTTTGGTGCATGGTTTGACCAACCAAACCGAATTCGGCGACGGGGCACATATCTTTGATGAACCTCGCGTCCGACGTGCCGCCGGTCGTTGACAGTTCGGGCGTCACGCCGGTTTCTGCTGTGATCGCATCGGTCAGCACCGTCGCCAGGGTTTCAGGTTCGGTGATAAAGCTTTCACCTGACACACGGAAATTCGTTTCTATCCGCACGCCGGTGCCGGACGTCGCTTTTGTCGCCTCTTCCAGTAGCCACAGCGCCAATTTTTTCGACGTATGGGAATCATTGAACCGGATGTTGCAGGTCGCCGTCGCCTCGGCCGGTATGACATTGTTGGCGGGGTTGCCGACATCGACTGTCGTCAGGGCCAGCGTTGAAGGGTCGAAATGGTCTGTCCCTTCGTCCAGCGTGTGACTTGCGATGGTGTCCAGCAACCGCATCAACGGCGGCAGCGGATTGGCGGATCGGTGCGGATATGCGGTGTGGCCCTGCGTGCCGACGGCGCGGAAATTGGCGGTCATCGACCCGCGGCGGCCGATCTTGATCATGTCGCCGAGTTTTTCAGGGCTCGTTGGCTCCCCCACCAGGCAGTGGGTGATCTGTTCACCATTTTCGCGCATCCAATCAAGGATTGCGACGGTGCCATCAGTGGCGGAACCTTCCTCATCGCCCGTGATAAGCATCGCAATGCCGCCCTGGCCGCCTGCTTCGCGGTAATCGATGGCGGCGGCGACGAAAGCGGCGACGCCTGACTTCATGTCGACCGCGCCGCGGCCCCACAACTGATCATCAGCGATGACACCTTCAAAAGGTGGGTGCGTCCATAGGGAAGCGTCACCTTCAGGCACCACGTCGGTATGCCCGCCAAAGCCAAAGATCGGCCCGTTGCTGGGTGGTGTGCGGGCGTAGAGGTTGGCGATGCCGTTCCGGTCGCAGCGATGACATTCGAACCCGTTTTCGGTCAACAACGCTTCCAACAACTGGATTGCGCTGCCTTCAGCCGGGGTGACCGAATTGCAGCGGATCAGGTCGCGGGTCAGGTCAATGGGGTCGATCATTTCAAGCTCTCTACAATGGCGGGGATGTCGGCGGGGGCCTCGCCGATGGCGGCGCAGCGCGCGTCCACTAATTCCGGACGCGATCCAAAACCCCAAAGCGCACCCAACGGCGTAATCCCGTTGTGGCGGGCGCCGATGGCGTCATGACTGCGATCGCCTAACATGAAACTGGCGGCGGGGTCGGCGCCGGTTTCCTTCAGTGCGTGTTCAAGCAGGTCTTTCTTGTTGGTCAGCCAACCGCCCAGTTCCGACCCAAACTGCATCGTCATGCGCGGCGCGAGGTCATAATGGTCCGTGATCCGGCGCGCATAGACCAGCGGTTTTGCGGTCGCCATGGCCAGTTTGAACCCCTGTCCGATCAAGTCGTCCATCATCTGATGCACGCCATGATAGACCGAGTTTTCCAAGAGCCCGACATCCGTATATCTTTCCCGATAGAACCCCAGCGCGACGTCGACATCGTCCACGCCCAGCTTTGGAAATGTTTCCTGCAGCGCGGGGCCGACGAATTGTTCTAGATCCTTCAGCGGCGGCGGGGTGCAGCCCACCTTTTCTAATGCATATGCGATGGATTTCGTGATGCCCGGCCCGGCGTCAGTCATTGTGCCGTCGAGGTCGAGAAACACCCATGGGTCAGGCGTGGTCATGGCCGGGTTCTTTACGCTGCTGTCTGTCACGCCTTGCTATGGCGAGGGGGGCGGGAAGGCAAGTTTGATATGAAATGACAAAATCACCCTCCAATCTTTGCAATTAGTCACAATTTTCGCCAGATTCTGAAATATTAGGTCATAACCATTGATCTATATAGGTTGGTCAGTATCACTGACCTAATGACACAGGCATCCACACCACCCGCCTTCACCCCGACCTTCGCAAGCCGCATGGATGGCATGCAGACCTCGGAAATTCGTGAGCTGTTGAAGCTGATCGAAAAACCAGGCGTGGTCAGCTTTGCCGGCGGCATCCCCGATCCGACCCTGTTCCCCCAGGCTGAGGTTCGCGCTGCCTATGACCACGTCCTGTCGGACCCCGTGCGCGCTGGACGGGCGCTGCAATATTCCACCAGCGAGGGGGATGAGGATCTGCGCGCGTGGATCATAGACTATATGGCGGGCAAGGGCGTGATCTGTTCGATCGACAACATCCTGATCACCAACGGCTCACAGCAGGGGTCGGAATTTCTGGGCGACTGTTCCTGTCGCCCGACGACACCGCGCTGGTGTCAGCGCCAACCTATCTGGGTGCTCTGCAGGCGTTTTCG
Source organism: uncultured Pikeienuella sp. (assembly GCA_965659735.1). Classification (GTDB taxonomy): domain Bacteria; phylum Pseudomonadota; class Alphaproteobacteria; order Rhodobacterales; family Rhodobacteraceae; genus Pikeienuella. Next base: position 10,423 of record CBFHXH010000036.1, on the reverse strand, counting down.
GCCTGCCAGCCAAATTATGAAACGCTCCGTCCCGGCGTCACCAACCTGACGGCGGAGGCGTATGGCGCCGCCGCAGGGGATGCGCGCGTTGCGTTCGCCTATGTGGTTCCGGAATTCGCCAACCCGACGGGCGAGACGGTGACTCAAGACGTACGCTTGCGCCTGATCGAGCTCGCCGCAGAGGTCGACACCCCGATCATCGAAGACAGCCACTATTCCGAACTCCGTTTCGAAGGTGTCGCCCCACCCGCCATTCAGGCACTGGACATCGCCCGCTGCGGCGGGATTGAGGCGAGCCGGGTGATCCATTGTGGATCATTTTCAAAGGTCTTCACTCCGGGCCTCCGCATCGGCTGGGTTTGTGCGGCGACCTCGGTCATTCAGAAGCTGGCGCTGATCAAGCAGGCCAGCGACCTGAACGCGTCCCGCCTGAACCAGATGGCGGTTTTCGATTTGGCGAGCACGATGTGGTCAGAACAGGTCGCGAAGGCCCGCGCCAGCTATGCCGTCAAACGCAATGCAATGCTGGGCGCTCTGGCGCGGCACATGCCGAACGGCGTGTCCTGGTCGCAGCCCGAGGGCGGCATGTTCATCTGGGTTGAGCTGCCAGCGGGGATTAACGCAGCCGAACTGTTGCCCCGCGCAATCGAAGAGGCTGGTGCCGCCTATGTGCCGGGAGAGGCGTTTTTCGCCGACCGGTCGGGGGCGAACACCATGCGGCTGAGTTATTCACTGCCGAGTGTCGAGGATATCGAGGCGGGAATTGGAAGGCTGGGGGCGTTGGTTCAGCGACAGATTGGGAACTAGAGCTGCAGTTGCAGCCTACCTGATCACCTCGAGCTTATGATCAAGGATTGGCCGTCAGCGCATCACGCCTTGTCGTAGAACGGCGTCAGTTGCGCCACGATCACGGCGTTTTCTTCCAACGCGCGCTGCATCAGCGCGCGTTCCTCGTCGGGAATGTCGTGACCCTCTTCGATCCGCTCTTCCAGCGAACCATAGCCTGACACTTCCAAGACGCTGATATCGGCCTGCTTCAGGATAGCGACGGTTTCGTTAACGGCTTCAGCCTCGTCCTTGCCGGCGGCATAGCACATCAGGGCGGCGCCGCTGGCGTCGGCGGGCAGGCCGTCGCCGTCTTTGCGGCCCGCTCCGACCAGCAGGGTGTAGACGAATGTCGGTTTGGTCGACTTGGCCATCAGGCGCCTCTTTGAGTTGCGCGACGGAAGTGCGGTAAGCCCATGGTCATGTCAAGGAACTGGGCATAGCCGTTACCACGGCGTTTTGGGTTAACAAAGCAGCGCTTTGCAGCGGCGAGATGCCTTGCCAAGGCAAGCACCCGTTTCAAAACGCAGCGCGTACCAACTATGATGCAAGGCGCCACAGGTAAAGGGAATCGCCATGAACGTCGAAACCGCCATCTCCGCTGACGCTGATGTCGCCCATTTTGACGTTCTGATCGTGGGCGCAGGCATATCCGGCATTGACGCCGCCTATCACTTGCAGCAGCGACATCCCGGCAAGACCTTTGCGTTGATCGAGCGCGAAGACGGCATCGGCGGCACCTGGCGCATCCACAAATATCCCGGCATCCGGTCTGACAGCGACCTTTACACATTCGGCTATTCGTGGAAGCCGTGGATGGGCAAGCCCATCGCGCCCGCGGCGGACATCCTCGCCTATCTGGAAGAGGCGATTGATGAACAGGATATTCGCCGCCACATTCGGTTCGGATGCGAGGTCACCGCCGCAAACTGGTCCGAACCTGACGCACAATGGTCGCTGACCCTGGCGGATGGGCGGGTGATGACCTGCGCGTTTCTCTGGATGTGCCAAGGGTACTATCGCCATGATGAAGGGTACACGCCCGACTTTCCGGGCGCTGATGAGTTTCAGGGCGAAATCATCCACCCCCAGACCTGGCCCGAAGACGCCGATATCGACGGCAAGCGGGTCGCTGTCATCGGATCTGGCGCAACCGCTGCGACGTTGATACCCGCTATCGCCGTGCGCACCGCTCACACGACGATCATCCAACGGTCGCCCACCTATTACTTTCCGAAACCGAATGAGCATGAACTGGCGGAACTGCTTCGCCCACTCGACCTGCCGGATGAGTGGGTGCATGAGATCATGCGTCGCAAATACCTGCATGACGGGGCTGAGGTCGCGCGCCGGTCGCGCGAAGAACCAGACGCCTTGCGTACTGACCTAATGGCGGGGGTTGAAGCCTATCTGGAAGGCGCGGTCCCGATGGACCCGCATTTCAACCCAACCTACAAACCGTGGAACCAGCGCCTTGCTGTCGTGCCCGGCGGCGATTTGTTTCTGGCGCTCAAGGCCGGCGATGCGTCGATCGTGACGGATACGATCGAAACCTTTGACGCTGATGGGATCAAGCTGACCTCAGGTCAGCATGTCGCCGCCGACATCATTGTGACGGCGACGGGCATGGATCTGTCGCCGCTGGGCGATATCCCGTTTTCGGTGAATGGCGAGCCTTTCGACCTATCCGAGGCATGGGCCCATAACGGCATCATGTTCACCGGTTTGCCGAACCTTGCCTATGTCTTCGGATATCTGCGCACCAGCTGGACCATGCGCGCCGATATCGTGTCGGATTTCGTCTGCCGCGTTCTAGACCAGATGGAAGTGAAGGGCGCCAAGATCGTGGAGCCGCGTCTGCGCCGCGAAGATGCGGACATGATCGCGCGGCCCCTGATTACGGCTGAGAACTTCAGCGCGGGATATATCCAGCGCAGCGTCCATAAGCTCGCCAAGCAGGGCGACCGGGGACCATGGGTGTTCAGCCAGGATTATGAAGTCGAGAAAAGTACGATCCCAGAGCAGGATCTGGATGATGGAACGCTCGAATTTCGTTGACCTTCCTTGGCGACTCGACGTCGAAACAAATGAACCGAGGATCAATTTATGTCACTGAACTATGCTATGCTTGGATCGAACAACGTTGCAAAGGCGCGCAGTTTCTATGACGCCGTGATGCCGGTGATTGGCGGCAAACTGATCGCCGAATACATGCCCCACGCGTTTTGTTACGAACTGCGCGGCGGCGGCCGTGTTTGGGTCGCCACACCGCATGACGAAAACGCCGCGACTGCCGGAAACGGCAACATGGTCGGCTTTCAGTGCCAGGATGAGGCTTAGGTGCAGGCGGCGCATAAGGTTAGCCTACAAAGCGGTGGCGCGAACGAGGGCGACCCGGGCTTGCGCCCTAAATATGGTCCCATCGTTTACGGTGCCTATGTCCGTGATCTTGATGGCAACAAGATGAGCTTAATGACGTTTGACGGCGCCATTGGTTGAGGGTTTGGCCGCAAGCATAGGTCGCGCCTAAGCACACCCTATGGAACCTAAAGCTTGTTGGGTATGGGCTTCAGCTGTCCGCCGCAGCCAAACCCTTGTCCATCAGCGCCTTGATATCGCTTTCGGACGTTCCGGCGACAAGGCGGCCGATCTCTTCATCCCCTTTCAGAACGATCAGCGTCGACCGGCGCGGTATGTTGCGTGATTTGGTGACTTCGTGGCGGCTGTATTCGTCCCAATCCACCTTCACGAACACCATTTCCTCATAAGTGGGGTTGGCGGACCGAAGCGCGCCGATCACCCGTTCCTGTCGGGCGCAGGTGCTGCACCACTTTGCGGCGAAGTCAACGAAGACGGTCTTTCCCTCGGCCAGCGCGTTCTTGATCAGGCCCGGCGTGTAATCAACCGTTGCGCCGCCTGCGAAGGCGGACGCGGCCAGCAGAGCGGCAGCGGTGGCGGCGATGAATGTGCGGCGTTTCATGGATATGCTCCTGTGTCAGAGAGAAACGGATAGGTCTTGCAGCCAATAGGGCAGGTTTTGGACGGCCCGGGCTTCAATCATGTGGTGGACGCCCAACATGATCATGACGCCGACGGCGACGAACACGCCGCCCATGATCGGCTTGGAACGTTCGGCGATGGCGCGCGGGGACATGGCGCGCTTGCGGATCGCTTCGCGTGCGCCCAATCCGATCGCCAGGATCAGGGTGGAGACGCCAAGGGCGAAGAAAATCATGATGGCCAGCGCCTTGGCCATGCTTTCGCCTTGCGACGCCAGTGCAATGGCGCCGCCCAGCGTCGGGCCGATGCAGGGCGACCAGACTGCGCCCAGCAGCAGCCCGCCGATGAACTGCCCCTTGACGCCGACATCATCCGACGCAGTCATCTGGGTGTCTGCCTTCGCCGACAGTCCGGCGGCGGCGGTTTCAAGCCGGGTTGCGAAGGTGTGGATCAGCAGGATCAGGCCAAAGCCGCTCATCATCGCGGCGCCGATCTGCGCCAGCAGCCGTTCATCCAACCCGATGGCGTGACCGACACTGGCGACGAGCATTCCAAAGGTGACGAAGGACAGGCTCATCCCCGCGGCCAACGCGATCGGCCCGCGGCGATCTGCGTTTAACGCTGATACCAGAACGATCGGAAGAACTGGCACGACGCAGGGGTTGAACAGGGTCAGCAGCCCTGCGCCATAGGCGAAGACAAGTTCCAGCATTGCGGGTCACCCCTTGGCTCAGTCGCGGATCGATATAGCGGTGTGGCGCATGCGGGCAATGCCATGTCGCAGTCCAGGCGAGCACATATCCGTTAGATAAAGGGCCTGATGTTACGCCTGATGCAGCATCTCGAACCCGGCGAAGATCATCCGCTTGCCGTCGAAAGGCGGCGGCCCGGCAGGCATCGCGTTCGGATCCTGCATTGCGGCGGCCATGCCTGCCTCGGACGTCGCCTTGTCGGGCCAGATCATCCATGAGACGACGATGCTTTCATCGGGTTTGGCCTGAACTGCCTTGCGAAACGACGTCCGTTCACCCTCAGGGGCGGTGTCAGACCAGACGTCGACGACGCTCAGCGCGCCATGGGCCTTGAAAATCGCGGCCATGTTTCTGATCATTTCCAGATAGGCCACTTTGTTGGCGTTGGGCACAGCGATGAAGGCACAGTCGATATGGGTCATGGGCAACCTCCTCCAACGAAAAACAGCGCGCCCCTCGGGATGCGCTGTGCATTCATGGCAGCTTTGGAAAGGTCAGTCGCGCAGCAGCTCGTTGATCGAGGTTTTCGACCGGGTCTGCGCATCGACCCGTTTGACGATGACAGCACAATATAGGTTCACGCCGTTTTTCGATGGCATCGAACCCGCGACGACGACCGAACCTGCAGGCACTTCGCCGTACATCACTTCGCCTGTTTCGCGGTCGACGATCTTGGTAGACTGGCCGATGAAGACACCCATGCCCAGAACCGAACCTTCGCGCACGATGCAGCCTTCGACTACCTCGGACCGGGCGCCGATAAAGCAGTCGTCTTCGATGATGGTCGGGCCAGCCTGCATCGGCTCCAACACGCCGCCGATGCCAACGCCGCCGGACAGGTGCACATTCTTGCCGATCTGGGCGCAGGACCCGACCGTGGCCCAGGTGTCGACCATAGTGCCGCTGTCGACATATGCGCCGAGGTTTACGAAGGATGGCATCAAAACAACGCCCGGCGCGATGTAAGCGGACTTGCGCACGACGCAGTTTGGCACAGCGCGGAACCCGGCGGCTTTCCAGGCGTTGTCGCCCCAGCCCGCGAACTTACTGTCCACCTTGTCCCACCAGCCGCCGCCCTGCGGGCCGCCGCCCTGCAGTTCCATATCCTTGATGCGGAAACCCAGAAGGACGGCTTTCTTCGCCCACTGGTTCACATGCCAGGACCCGTCATCCTGTTTTTCAGCGACACGCAGACCGCCGCCGTCCAGCGCGTTCAGCGTGTCTTCGATGGCTTCGCGCTGCTCGCCTTTAGTTTCGGGCGTGATGCTATCGCGATCATCCCAAGCGGCTTCGATTGCGGTTTCCAACTGGGCGTTCGACATCGTGATGACCTTTCGCAGAATAAGAATTTCGCGACGGTTTAGGGCGAACGCCCCCCTATCGCAAGCACGCCCGTCCTGATCAGCGGAAGATGGCGTACCCGTCTTTCAGATAGCCCTGCGCATTGTTGACCTGTGATCGGTAGCGATAGGTCGAAGTTGTCGTTTCCACCTCTTTCAAAAAGGTCTCAAACGCCTTGTTTGCTTGTTCCAGTTTGAAGGCTTCCGGCATGGCGTCAGCGCTGACGGCGGCGACAAAACCTCTGCCATACAAGGCTTTCAGCTGGTCCTGATCTGTTGGCTTACCGTTTTCTGACTGAAAAATCCGGTCGAACCCCGCCTGTGCTTCGTCCCACGATGGGGCCTAGCGGCCATCCATCATGGCGATCGCTGTCAGAACGCCGCGGTTATAATCGTAATGGCGCAGTAGCGACTGAAACCTTTCGTCGGTGGTCAGGTCTTCGGCTGCGCCGATTCGCTCCACAGTCTTGCGGGTCTCCATCGCGGGGTATGGGGCGACGATGCGTCGGCCGATCACCCTTTCTTCGTCTGACGTTGATACAGCGGCGTTGATTACGGCGCGCCAGACATTTTCGGGCAGCTCGACGGGGGCGAACAGATCTGGCCTGTCCAGCGGGTCGCGGCGAGACAGCGTCCACAGGACGTTCAGGCGCAGGTCTCGGTTAACCCCTTCATTGGTGAGCACGCGAAAGGAAGGTTCAAGATAGTCGTTGAATTGCTCCGCAAGATACCGCCGCGCGTCGCTTTGGACGGAGGCTTCGGGGCTGGTCAACGCATCGGCAATTTCGGCCCAAGGCACTACGCCGTCAGCGGCCTGCGCGGCCATGGACAACCACGTGGTGCTTATCGGAGCAGCCAGGACAAGCCGGTCCAGACTGGCGAGGGAGCTGTCGCTGTCCAGCGGTTCGCAGCCGATATGCCCGCCTTCGCCTGATGCTTCATGCAGGAGGTCAAGTTTATTGGAATCAAATTTGAATTTCAGCGCGTTAAGCTTCGCCAGATCCAGATCGCAAGCGAGGGTCCAGACGTCCCGTTAAACGGATTCGCGGATCTCGGCCGAGGTAAGGTCAACCGCGTCCGTTCCATTCGGTTCCAGGAGAAAGATGATCTTCTTGCGCCGGAAACCGTCTGCTGCGCGGCGCTTATACATCCCTTCGGGCCCCGCCACTTCGGCGGTCTACGGAAGGCCGCGGATCGCCCCGCGGATCATGCCGTCGGCGCTGGGGATGATCTTTTCGTATATCGTAAAGGCCGATCCCGCCAGGATAAGGCCCAGCGTGAACATCCAGAACCCGATATAGGTGCGGTTGGCGGTGACCGCGCCGGACTTGTCCTTTGCGTTGTTTCGGTCATCCACCCAGCACCGCAACCGGGCGTGAACTGCGTAGATACACAGCATCGCGCTCCCCTTGGGAACAGCTGTTAATGCGAATTCTCCAAGCCACTGTGCTTCTGGCGTCGCCTTGTCAGTTCTCCCTTAATCAGTTTCCTCTAAATCCAAGGGAGAATACCGTTTTCCCGCTCTCCCCATAGTTGCGTTAATGCACGCCTTGTGGCGCCGCGCGCCGCGGCGATCTATGACGCATCAGGGGTAGGAGAGAGGAACCAAACCGTGGCGAGCGAAACCAAGGACAAGCGTATTTCCATTTTCAAATCGATCTGGGACGATCTGAAGGGTGTCGAGGCGACGCCTGTCACCGCCCAGACCCAGCACCCTGCTTACAAACTGCCCTATGTGGACGAAACGTTCATGCGTTCGGACGCCCTGCGCGGCGTGCGCCTGATGCTGGAGCTGCAGAAACCCGAAGTGATCATGAACGAAGCGGGCATTGACAGCACGGTTGTTCTGTTCGGCGGCGCACGTATTCCCGAACCTGCAAAACGTGGCAGCGCGCGGACCGAGACCTTGGCGAACCTGTCCGACTATTATGCGGAGGCGGAGAAGTTCGCCAAGATGGTGACGACGGAAAGCCTGGCGCGCGACGGTAAGGAACTGGTCGTTGTCACCGGCGGCGGCCCCGGCGTGATGGAGGCCGGCAACCGCGGCGCAGTCGAAGCAGGCGGCAAATCAATCGGCCTGAATATCGTTTTGCCACATGAACAGACGCCGAACGAATATGTGACGCCAGAGCTGTGCTTTAACTTCCACTATTTTGCGATCCGCAAGATGCACTTCCTGATGCGCGCCAAGGCCATCGCCGTTTTCCCCGGCGGTTTCGGCACGTTGGATGAACTGTTTGAAACACTCACGCTGATCCAAACCCAACGGATGGAGCCAACGCCTGTGCTGCTGTTCGGCGAGGCGTTCTGGCAATCGATCATCAACTGGGAAAACCTGGCGGATGCGGGGACGATTTCGGAAGATGACCTGAACCTCTTCAGCTTTGTGGAAACGGCGGATGAGGCGTGGGCGAAGATTGGGCATCTTTGACAAAGGCCCGCTGACAGGATGCGCGATGCGTCACTGGCGGTGTGCAGAAACCTGAGCTAGTGCGGATCAGCGACGCTGCGCAGACCGGGGACAAACGACTTGCTGTTTCACGAAGCCAGTTTCTGGGTGTTCTTCGCAGCGGTCTTGGGCGCTTATCTTGTGCTGGGGCATCGGTTGCAGAACCGTATGCTGCTGGTCGCCAGCTATGTTTTCTACGCCGCATGGGATTAGCGGTTTCTTAGCCTGATCCTACTGAGCACTGTAGTTGATTACTTTGTCGACCGTCATATGTATCAGGCGGCGACCTAAGGTGCGCGGCGGCGTCTGCTGGTGATCTCGCTCACCGTGAACCTCGGCCTGTTGGCGGTGTTCAAGTATTTCCGTTTTTCGCTGACGGATTTGCTGATCTGATGGCGCTGTTCGGCTATCAGCCCAGCTGGGTCACGCTGTCGATTGTCCTGCCGGTAGGCATATCATTCCTTACGTTCCAGACGCTCAGCTACACCATCGACATCTATCGAAAAGAGCTGAAGCCAACAGATGATTTTCTGGACTTTGCGTTGTTCGTCGCCTTCTTCCCGCAGCTTGTCGCCGGACCCATCGAGCGGGCGCGCAACCTGCTGCCAAACATTATCGCGCCGCGACAGCTAAGCTGGGATCAGGTGCAGCGTGGGGCGGTTTTGTGCTTGCTAGGTTTGTTCAAGAAGATCGTGATTGTTGATCAGATCGCGCCTGTGGTCGACCAAGTCTACGCGATCCGGATGCGAATGGCGGGATGGTCGTGATGGCGACCTGGCTATTCGCGATACAGATCTACTGCGATTTTTCGGGCTATACCGACATTGCGCGTGGTATTTCCAAGATGCTGGGCTTTCGGCTGATGCTGAACTTCGCGCAGCCATATTTCGCAACCAATCCGCAGGAGCTTTGGCGCCGCTGGCATATCAGTCTTTCAACGTGGCTGCGCGATTACCTCTATATCTCGCTCGGCGAGAACCGGCAGGGCGGGGCGCGGACCAATGTGAACTTGATGACCACAATGACGCTGGGCGGGTTCTGGCATGGTGCAGCATGGAATTTCATGCTGTGGGGCGTGTATCAGGGCGCGCTTTTGATCGCCCATCGATTACTGCCGTTTGGCGCTGCGGCGCCCCGCGGTCTGCTGGATGATGCAGTGATACGTTTGGTCAAGGCGGCGGTGTTCTTTCAGTTCGTCTGCTATGGCTGGCTTTTGTTCCGCGCTGGTTCTTTGGGCCAGATCGCCGACTTAACGGCCCTAATATGGACCACGACTGCAGCGCAGCTGGCCGCCGCGCCAGCGCCGCCCGAATTTGCCTTGCTCGGCGTCGCGTTCCTGTTCTGTTGGGATGCGGGCGCAGAGTTTGCAGGCGGTCAGACGTTCTATCGCCGCATACCCATGGCGATCCGCGCCACAATCTGGGCTGCGATGTGCTATCTGATCGCGCTCAGTGCGACGGACCAAAGCCAGTCATCATCTATTTCCAGTTCTGACCCATGAAAAACGCCCTCTCAATATTTGGTCTGACCCTTCTGGCGCTGGCGACGATGGACGTGTCGCTGGCTGGCATTCTTTGGGCGACAAAAGGCGCTGGGATCGGCCCAGTGGATAAGTTGCGTGAGCGTTTGGAACTTGGCCAAAGCGTGCCGGGCAAACACGCGCGTTGGGCCGCCGCTGGCAAAGGGGAAACCAACATCTTCCGCGTAGGTTGGCGCGGCGACGTTGTCGCCCGATCCGCTGCTTTGTTTGGAGAAGAAGTTCCTGGCGAACGCCGTGTGCGGGCTTATGGTATGTCTTTCTCCAACCATCTGACCCGCGCTTACGGGGCGTTGGCAGGCTCGTGGCCGATCGATCTGCATTCAGGGCCAAGTGGGCCGATCAATTACAGTTTTTCGCTGTTCCGCGACGACCGGGCTAACCGGAACCCAGGTGACGTTGTTGTGTTGGGTGTTCTGGCTTCGTCGCTATATCGAGCAATGTCGCTGAGCAACCGAATCTGGACCTTCGATCAACCGGCCCCGATGACTTACCCGATTTTCCTCATTGGTGAGGACGG
>CBFHXH010000035.1:0-27890 GCA_965659735.1 uncultured Pikeienuella sp. | reverse complement strand
CAAGGACAAGCCCAAGCCGCAGCAACAGCGCCGTCGCCGCCCGCAGGGCCGTGGGCGCCGTCCCCAGCGTAAGGCTGCGTAATCGACAGCGCTGCTGACAGACCCCTGTCAGCAGCGCTTTGTTACCACGCGCTCTCCGAAGCAAAGGGGGCGTTTTGGCCAAGACTGCTCGATCCAGCGGGGTGATCCTTGTGATCATCTCCGCCATTGTTTTCTCATCCGCGGGTATTTTCACCAAAGGGGTCGAAACGGCGGCGTGGGGCGTCATTTTCTGGCGTGGCCTCGCAGCGGCCGGCTTTACCTTTGGCTACCTGACGCTGCGCGGGGCGCTGTTCCGGGAAATCGCGGCCTTTCGCATGCCAACGCTGGTCGTCACGCTGATGATGTCGGCGGGTACAGCTGTGTTCATCCCGGCTTTCAAGCTAAGCACCGTCGCCAATGTCGCGCTGATCTACGCCGCCGCGCCCTTAATCGCCGCGGCCATGGCCTGGGCCTTTGTTGGGGAGCGGCCAACCCGCACTGTCGTCATCGCCAGCCTGGCCGCTTTTTGCGGCGTGCTGGTGATCGTATCTGGCTCGCTTGGCGTTACAGCGCTGTTAGGCGATGCGTTGGCTCTATTTATGACTGTTATGATGGCGGGATCAATGGTGATTTTCCGTCGCTATCCCGAAACCACCGCCGCCCTGCCGAACGCGCTGTCGTCTGTGGTTGTGCTTCTCGCCGCATTGGTCTTAGGCGAGCCTTTCGCGGCGCCGAGTGCGGAATTGCCAATCCTGATCGGGTTTGGGTTGGTCTTCGTGGTCGCCTCGGTCACCCTGTCCGAAGGCGCTAGGCGGTTGCCGTCAGGCGAAACCGCATTGCTGTCGACGCTGGAAATGCCTCTGGCCCCGATCCTCGCCTGTGTGATCCTGGCGGAGACGCCGACAGGCCGCGTTCTGATCGGCGGCGCGATCATTCTGGTCGCGGCCCTCTGGTCGCAGCGCCAGCCATCCTGACGTCGCGCAGGACTTGTTACTGGTCCCGCACTGCCGCTAGATTTGCAGTAAATGGAGGTGCCAATGGATACGGATGCGCGTCTGGTCAGGCTGGCCGCCACGGACAATGTACTTATGATCTCAACGGCGTTGAATGCAGGCGAGGCGCTGCAGGTCGCGGGCGAGACTATCACGCTGCCATCGCCCCTCTCACTTGGCCACAAGATTGCGGCGCGGGCGATTGCGGCGGGTGAGACGATCCTGAAATACAATTTCCCGATCGGCGTTGCGACGGCGGATATTTCGCTGGGCGCTCATGTCCATGTTCACAATGTCCGCTCCGGCTACACGCCGACCCATCTGGTGGGAGAGGCGTAGCATGTTGACCGGCTATTCCCGAAGTGACGGACGCAAGGGCATTCGCAACACAATGGTCGTCGCCTATCTGGTCGAATGCGCCCACCATGTCGCGCGCGAAATCACGCTGGCTTACCGCGACCGGGATGTGCATCTGATCGGCTTTCCCGGCTGCTACCCGAACGAGTATTCACAACGGATGATGGAGGCGCTTTGCACCCATCCCAATGTCGGCGCGGCCCTTCTGGTCAGTCTTGGTTGCGAAAGTTTTAACAAACAGAAACTGGCGAAAGTCGTCGCCGCCTCGGGCCGACCGGTTGAGACGTTGGTCATTCAGGGCGTTGGCGGCACCGGCCCGACGATTGCGGCGGGCCACGCCTTTATAGACCGTGTGCTGCCGGATCTGGAAGCGGCGGAGCGCGCCCCAATGGGCGTTGATGAGCTTGTCGTTGGCACGGTCTGCGGCGGTTCTGATGGGACATCCGGCATCACCGGCAACCCGGCGGCGGGCCTGTCCTTTGACCGTCTGGTCGGCGCGGGCACCGCCTGCATCTTTGAAGAAACGGGGGAGCTGATCGGCTGCGAACACGTTATGGCTGAACGCGCCGCCACGCCTGAACTGGCGGCGGAACTGCGCGGCGCGGTGGACAAGGCCGCCGCCTATTACTCCAAGATGGGCTATGGCAGTTTCGCACCGGGCAACGCCGATGGCGGCCTGACGACGATTGAGGAAAAGTCGTTGGGCGCTTACGCCAAATCCGGCTCAGGCCAGATCCACGGCATGTTGAAACCGGGCGACATCCCGCCCAAGGGCGGCCTCTACCTGCTGGATGTGGTACCCGACGGTGAGCCGACCTTCGGCTACCCCAATATCAACGATAATGCTGAAATAGCGGAGTTGATGGCCTGTGGCTGCCACCTGACCTACTTTGTAACCGGGCGCGGCTCCGTCGTTGGCTCGGCCATTGCGCCGGTCATCAAGATCTGCGCCAATCCGGAAACGTATGAGCGTATGGCGGGCGACATGGATGTGAACGCCGGGCGCATCCTGCGCGGCTCGCCAGTGGCTGAGGTGGGCGATGAGATCTATGACCTCACCCTCGCCGTCGCGGGCGGTGAGCGCACCAAGTCTGAGGCACTAGGCCACCGAGAATTCATCCTGACCTACAAAACCTTCGACCCGCTTGGGCCTGCGTGCCTGCCAGCAGCTTAAGGAAGTGAAAATGACCGACGCTATCTCAGACCGCCTCGCCAACTGCTATACCGGCGTCGTCCACGACGTTTTGCGCAAGATGGGATGTCGCGACTTTACTCTACCGCCACGCCTGCGTCCGTTGATGCCGGAAAAGGCGATGGCGGGGCCTGCGTTTACCATCCTCGGCAAGGTTGATCCCGCCGCTGACCCGCATGAGACGCTTTTGGCCTGGACGGGCCTTTTATCGAAATGTCCGCCCGGCCACATCTGGGTGAACCAACCGAATGATGATCAAATCGCCCATATGGGTGAGCTTAGCGCTGAGACGCTGATGGACAAGGGTGTGCGCGGTGCGGTGGCTGACGGGATGATCCGCGACGCCAACTTCCTTTTGGACATGGGGTTCCAGACCTGGTGCAGCGGCTTCACCCCCCGCGATATCGTTGGCTGGTGGCTGCCTGCCGCCGTAAATGTGCCCATTCGCATTGGCGAAGTTGATATCGAACCTGGCGACTACTTGATCGGCGATCGCGACGGTCTGATCCGGGTGCCGCAGGGCATTGTAGAAGACCTGATTGAGGCGGCGGAGACGGACATCAACACCGAAAGCGCAATCCGCACGGCGATCAAATCCGGCGTTGATCCACAAGAGGCCTACCTGAAATTTGGCAAATTCTGAGCCAAGGCCGTCCGAACCGCATCGCCGTTGCTCAATTGCGCTTTGCTCGCATGGACCAACAAGGCGGGCAGGGCTATACCCCCTTCAACAAGTGAAGGAGCATCCATGTCCGGCCACGGTCCCGCCAAACCCATGACCTCCCGCAAAGGCGGCGCGCTGAAGGGCGTCGCCAATGTTCCGGGCGATAAGTCCGTCTCGCATCGCGCGCTGATCTTTGGCGCAATGACCGTTGGGGAAACCCGGATCGAAGGTCTGCTGGAAGGGCAGGATGTGCTGGACACCGCCAAGGCGATGCGGGCGTTTGGCGCTGATGTTCAGCGCGTCGGCGACGGATCATGGTGCGTGCACGGCGTCGGTGTGGGCGGGTTCGTTGAACCTGAAGATGTCATCGATTGCGGCAACTCCGGCACGGGCGTGCGCCTGATCATGGGTGCCATGGCGACCAGCCCGATTGCGGCGACATTCACCGGCGACGCATCGCTTCGGTCCCGTCCGATGGGGCGGATCATGGATCCCATTGCGCTCTTTGGCGCGCAGTCCTATGGCCGGTCCGAAGGGCGCTTGCCGCTGACCATCGTAGGCGCTGCAAACCCCGGCCCGGTCGAATATCGCTCGCCGGTTCCGTCGGCGCAGGTCAAGTCGGCTGTGCTGCTGGCGGGGTTGAACGCGCCTGGCGTGACAACCTTGATTGAGGCTGAGGCGACGCGGGACCATACCGAACGCATGCTCCGCGGCTTTGGCGCCGAGGTGGAAACTGAGGTGACGCCCGAAGGCCGGATCATCCGCCTGACGGGCCAGCCAGAGCTTACCCCCGTCGACATCACCGTGCCGCGTGACCCGTCATCTGCCGCGTTCCCGATCTGCGCGGCGCTGATCGCCGAAGGATCTGATCTGCTGGCGCCGAATATCAGCCTGAACCCAACGCGCGCCGGGCTTTACATCACGCTGCGTGAAATGGGCGCTGATCTGACCTTTGAAAATGAACGCGAAGAAGGCGGCGAGCCTGTCGCCGACCTGCGGGCTCGTTTTTCCCCCAACATGAAGGGGATGGAGGTGCCGCCCGAACGCGCCGCCAGCATGATTGATGAATTCCCCGTGCTGTCCGTCGTCGCGGCGAACGCAACGGGCAGAACGGTCATGCTGGGCGTGAAAGAACTGCGGGTGAAGGAAAGTGACCGGATCGATGCCATGGCGCGGGGCTTGGAGGCGATGGGCGTCACCATCGAAGAAACTGAAGACACCTTTACTGTCCATGGCACGGGCCCCGGTGGCGTACCCGGCGGCTGCCTCGCTGAGGCGCGGCTGGATCATCGGATCGCGATGAGCTTTCTCGTCTTGGGCTTTTCAGCCAAGAACCCGGTCAGTGTTGACGATGGATCGCCCATCGACACCAGTTTTCCGATCTTTGAGCCACTGATGCGCGAACTTGGCGGTCTGATCGGGCCTACTGAATAGGCCGCCTTATCCATCATCCCGCCGGATGGCTTTCAAGCCGACGGGTCCGACATGGTGGTTGATCTTGCGCTCCAGCTCGTCTGCCGCCAGCGTGGCGACAGCCTTGGGCAGGTCGCGCAGCTCGCCCGATCTGGCGACGACGGTCAGCGTGCGCGACAGGCCTACGACGGGCAGGGGGCTAAGCCGCAAGGGCATGTTTTCCACCAGCCCATCGATCAGCAGTGTCGGGGTCAGCAGGCTGAACCCCAGCCCTTGCGCGACGCATGACGTCACCATGCTGGACCGATCGGCCTGGATCACCTGCCTTGGTTCAAACCGCAGGCGCCGCAGATGCTGCATGATCTGGCGACCTGCATTGGTCGAATCGCCAAACCGGACCAGCGGCAGACGTTCCTGCACAGCCTGAAGGCTATTCACCGGGCCTTTATAGGATGCAGGCAAAACCAACAGGTATGCTTCGGTGAGGATCGACCAGCGTTCCAACCCATCGAGGTCGAGAAACGGGTTCGACGTAATGGCCAGATCGGCCTGCTTGGTGCGCAGTAGCTGTTCGTGATCGCCGCTCTGCCCGGCGCGGAGGGTAATATCCTCAACCCCGAACGACGCTTGCGCCAACGCGACCAGCGGCGGCGTCAGCGTGGTTGCGACCGACGCCTGCATCCCGACCCGAAGGTGGCTGATGGAGGCGTCGCCGATATGGCGCATCTCGGTCTCCATATCGCCAAGCGCGTTCAGGATGCTCTGCGCGCGACCATGCAGCCGCACGCCTGCATGGGTCAGGCGGGCGGGGCGGGTGCTACGGTCCAAAAGCTGCATGCCAAATTCCCGCTCCAACGCCGCTATATGCTGCGATGCGGCGGGTTGCGACAGGCCCAAAAGCCGCGCGCCGGTGCGCATCTGGCCGGTTTCCGCGACGGCGACCAGCACCTCTAGCGATCTGACCAGACCGGGGTTGAAGGGGCGGTGGAGGGACATGCGCAGGTTTCCATTAGTATAAGATATCCTGATACTAGCGGAATTTTGTTGCGACCCGTCAAGGGCGTTGCGACGGTCGCCCATGGCCAGACGTGGACGAAAGATCAGACAGGACGACGCAAGCGCGGATATGTCTGCGCGCGCACCCTTCATCATGCGCAAGCTCGCGCCGTACAATGTACTGTCCGAAGACGGCCTCAGCCTGATTGAGGCGAATGCTGACACCATCCTTGCCGAAACGGGGATGGAGTTTCGGGGCGACGCCGAAATTCTGCAGATCTTTCGCCAGGCTGGATGCGACGTCGATGGTGACCGTGTGCGCTTTGAGCCTGGGTTTTGCCGCAAGACGATCCAGGCGACCGCTCCGGCCCGCTTTGTGCAGCATGCGCGCAACCCCGCAAACTCGGTCCAGTTGGGGGGCGACGCGACAGTACTTTGCCCGTCTTGGGGGCCGCCCTTTGTCAGTGATCATGACCGGGGTCGGCGTTACGCCACCTATGGTGATTTCGTTGATCTGGTGAAGCTGCATCACACACTGCCATGGCTGCACCATTCAGGCGGCGTCGTGTGTGAGCCTATAGATCTGCCTGCCAACAAGCGGCATCTCGACATGCTTTACGCCCATTTCCGGTATTCGGACCGCGCGCTGATGGGCGCCTTTATCGGGGCCGAACGCGCGGGGCACGCCATCGACATGGCGCGCATCGTCTTTGGCGAAGATTATGTGGCCGAGAACGCCGTCTTGTATTGCGTATCGAACACCAACGCGCCTTTGGTGATGGATGACGCGATGTCTGGTGCGCTGAAGACCTATGCCCGCGCCGGGCAGCCTGTCGCCTGCACCCCGTGGGTTCTGACCGGCGCGATGGCGCCGGCCACGGTTGCGGGAACTCTGGCGCAGGTTCTGGCCGAGGCGATGGCGACCCTGGCGCTGACACAGCTGATCGCCCCTGGCGCGCCCTGCCTGATGGGAAGCTTCGCTTCGACCATGTCGATGAAATCCGGCGCGCCCACCTTTGGTACGCCTGAAGCGGGGTTAATGGTGCTGGCCGCAGGGCAGCTCGCCCGCCGTTTGGGCGTGCCGCTGCACACCGTCGGCACCCTGTCGTCGTCCAAGCTGCCAGATGGGCAAAGCCAGCAAGAGGCCGCCTGGGGCCTGATGATGTCGATGTTTGCAGGTGCCAACCTGATCAACCACGCGACCGGCTGGTTGGAAGGCGGGTTGGTGACATCGTACGAAAAGACGATCCTTGACCATGATCTTTGCGGTAAGATCGCCCGGTTTTTTGACGGGATTGATCTTTCAGAGAACGCACAGGCGATGGACGCGATTTCGGCCACCGGTCCGGGGCAGCATTTTCTCGGGGCTGATCATACGCGAATGAATTTCATGTCGGCGCTCTTCCGGCCCTGGGCGGCGAATGACGCCTCGTTCGAACAATGGGACGCCGAAGGTGGGCGGGACGCCGCCACGTGTGCGAACCAGATCTGGAAGGACCAGCTTGACGCCTATCAGGACCCCGGCCTTGATCCGGCGACAGAAGAGGCGCTGACCGCCTATATTCAACGCCGAAAATCGGAAACCCCAGACAGGGATTATTTCTGATGTGCCTGTTCATGAGCGATTGCGCGCAAAGCGTCATAGTGCGGCCGGTGGTGCGCGACATAGTCGGTATAGGGCGGCCCCAGTGCGGCCAGCTCAGCGACCGTGTCCGACACGTCGGGCGCGCGGATTTCACCGCTGCTGAGTGCCGTGTCGTGCCAGGCGGCGACCGACTTCCAGCTTTCAGGCACCGTGTCGTCCCACGCAAACGCGTCAGTGACGTAGCTGAGGCTAACATGCGCCCAATAGCGCGCCAGCGTCCCCTGCGGATCAGTGCGCAACTGATCCGCAGTGATGACCAGCGGCGCGGCGCCTGCAGCGCGAAGGTGCTGATAGAGGACATACTGCGCCTCAACCCCCAATTCGGTGAGCGTGAAGCCGGGGTCGCGTTTCTGATAGGAGAGCGCGCTTTCCGCCGGATCGCGGATCAGAAACGCATGGCTGACAGCCGTGATGAATTCCGTATCCGCGGGCAGGTCGTGGGTGACGTAATATGCCATGTCCTTAAAGAAAACCGGCCCCGCAGACCCTTTGCGGAGGATCATGGCGCGGATGTCGGCGTAGGTTTGCGGATGGCCGGGCTCTGGCCGGAAATCAGGGAACAGTCGGTCTTTGGCGGTCAGGTAATAGTGGTACATGAAGGGTTCATGCAGCACCTTCAGATCACCGCGTTCGCGCATGATGCGTTCAAACGCGGTGGAGACGGATCGCGGGTGACACCAAAGCGCGTGAATATTCATAGCCAAATCCTAGGGCGTCGACGCCGCCCTGGTCAATTCGGGCGCGCGCTATGACCGACATACTGATCATCGGCGGCGGCGCGATCGGGCTGAGCACCGCCTATCACCTCGCCAAACGGAACGCCGGGAATATTCAGTTGTTGGAGCGTAACAAGCTGACCTCGGGCACCTCGTGGCACGCGGCGGGCATTGTCGGGCCGCTGCGCGCGACGCCAAACATGACACAGCTCGCCTCTCATGCGTTGCAGTTGTTTCCGGCGCTTGAGAGCGAAACCGGTATGTCGACCGGATACCGGCGAACGGGCGGATACTGGCTGGCCCGCGACGCAGCGCGGTTGGATGAGCTGAACCGCATCGCTGATCTTGGTTGCACTCAGGGACTGTCGCCCAGCATGGTCGAAGCAGCGGAGATGGGATTGCCGATGCTCGACATCGCGGGTGTTATCGGCGCGCTGAAGGTGCCAGAGGACGGCAATGTGAACCCTGTTGACCTCTGCATGGCCTACGCCCGCGCGGCGCGTGATCACGGGGTGCGTATCCGCGAGACCGCAAACGTTGCGGCGCTGCTGACCGAAGCGGGACGCGCCACGGGCGTGCGGATGGCCGATGGCGAGATGATCGCGGCGGACCGCGTCGTCCTTTGCGCCGGTGCGTGGAGCCGGGAGCTCGCCGCCGCCGCCAGCGTCGCCCTGCCGCTGCAGGCGGTTGAGCACATGTATGTAGTCACCCAGCCCATCGAAGGCCTGCCAGACCCCTTCCCGGTGCTGCGCGATCTTGATCGCGGGATCTACATCAAGGGCGATGCGGGCAAACTGGTCATCGGCGGGTTTGAGCCGAACGCCAAATGCTGGGATCCGTACGGCCCCGAAGGCGACAGGCCGTTTCTGGAACTGCCCGAAAACTGGGACCAGTTCGCCCCGTTCATGGAGGCGGCCTTGGATCTTGTCCCAATGCTGGGCGATACAGGCATTCAGCACTTCATGAACGGCCCCGAAAGCTTTACCGCCGACACGCGCCCTCTGGTGGGCGAGACGCCAGAGGTTGATGGCCTGTTCGTCGCGGCGGGCATGAATTCGGTCGGGGTCATGTCATCCGCCGGCATTGGCCGCGTGCTGGCCGATTGGATCGCTGACAACCGCCCGCCGATGAATATGTGGGAAGTTGACGTGGCCCGCGCCGACCCGCTGACCGCCCAGCCCGCCCATATGGCCGCGCGGATGGAAGAAGCGGTCGCAGACCTGTTCGCCTTGCATTGGCCGTTCAAGCAGCCAAAGGCCGGGCGTGGGCTGCGGACATCCCCCCTCCATGATCGCTGGGCGTCGAAGGGCGCTGTCTCTGGCCTGACCGCTGGTTGGGAGCGGGGCCTGTGGTACGCGCAGTCAGAGGCGGAGGCGACGCTGCCCTATAGCATTGGCGCCCAACCCTGGCGCGCCATCGCAGCGCGCGAAGCTGCCGTGATGCTGGATGGCGCGGTTCTGATCGATCTGACGCCTTTCACTAAGGTGGAGGTTACGGGGCGCTCGGCGCTGGCTGGTTTGAACCACATATCCACAGCGCAGTTGGATGGGCCGCTGGGGCGGGCGGTTTATACCCAGTTCGTGAACGCGGCCGGCGGAATTGAAGCGGATGTAACCGTCACGCCGTTAAGGGATGATCGGTTCCATGTCACCTCAGCCGCGGCGACGCGCACGCGCGATCTTGCGTGGCTGCGTCGGAATTTGCCTGAGGGCGCTGACCTGACCGACGTCACGGAAGAATTCTGTGTAATTGGCCTGATGGGCGCCGCCAGCCGGACCATCTTGCAATCACTCGCAGGATCATTTGCCGACAAAGGGTTTGGCTGGGCGACGGATCTC
This sequence comes from uncultured Pikeienuella sp., assembly GCA_965659735.1. Lineage (GTDB taxonomy): Bacteria > Pseudomonadota > Alphaproteobacteria > Rhodobacterales > Rhodobacteraceae > Pikeienuella. The sequence continues at coordinate 18,056 of CBFHXH010000035.1, read as the reverse complement.
AGCATCAACGGCGCCCCCATACGCGCAACGCGGGTCAGCTTTGTTGGCGAACTCGGATGGGAACTGACGGCCGCCAACGCCGACGCGCCCGGTCTGTTCGACGCGCTGATCGCTGCGGGCGCCCGCCCTATGGGCCATTATGCAGTGGATGGCTGTCGCATCGAAAAGGGGTTCAAGCATTGGGGCCATGATCTGGCGCCCGATATCACACCGCTTGAGGCGGGGCTTGGCTTCACCATCGACTGGGGCAAGGATTTCATCGGCAAGGCCGCTTTATCGAGGCAACGCGAACAGGGTCTGACCCGCCGTTTGATCTTGATGCAGATCGAAGGCGACGCGCTGATGCTGCATGATGAGCCGATCTATGAACACGGCGCCATGGTTGGCTTGACCACCAGCGGTGGGGTCGGCGCGCGGACCGGGTTGAATTTGGCCTTCGGGATGATCGACATCGGACCCGGTGAAACTCTGGCGGAGACGACGGCGCGGAAATTAACGATCATGGTCGCTGGTCAGCCCTGTCAGGCGACGCCGCTGAGGCGTCCGCCATTTGATCCGGATGGAAAGAGGATGCGGTCATGACGTATGCAAATGTCGTAATCATTGGCGGCGGCGCGATGGGCGTCTCGCTGCTCTACCACCTAGTCAAAGCGGGCTGGCGGGATGTGGTGCTGTTGGAAAAGAACGACCTGACCCACGGGTCCACCTGGCACGCGGCGGGGCTGTGCACCCATTTCGCCCATAACCCGACGATCCAGGAACTGCGCGCGACCAGCGTCAGGCTCTACCGCGATATCCTGCCGGAGGAGACGGGCGCCAGTTGCGGGTTCCATTCTTCAGGTGCGATGCGTGTCACGCGTAACCCGGATCGCATGGACGAATTCCGCCATGTCGCCGGTTTGTCGGACTTCACCGGCTATCCGTTAGAGGTGTTGACGCCGGACCGGATCGCGGAACTCCACCCGCTCGCCAATCTCGAAGGTCTGATTGGCGGGATTTACGAGCCTGACGATGGTCATGTCGATCCAAGTCTCGCCACCAACGCCATGGCTTCGGTCGCGCGGCGGGATGGGGGCGTTGTGGAACGGTACCGCTCCGTGCTGGGCATCCAGCGGGATCGCGGGCGATGGGTGGTCGAAACGGCCAAGGGTTCGATCCGCGCGCGCCATCTCGTCAACGCCGCTGGCACCTGGGGGTGGGAAGTCGGGCGGATGATGGGGCTGAACATCCCATCAACGCCGGTTCTGCATCAGTATCTTGTTACCGACACGGTGGACGCTGTCGCGCGCAGGCAGGCAGCGGGTCTGCCTGAGCTGCCAATCATCCGCGATCCGGAGGAAAGCTGGTATGTTCGTCAGGAACGCGATGGCCTGATCCTGGGGCCTTACGAAAAGGACGCGCAGGTCTGGTCGCCCGACGGCGTGCCACCGGAATTCGGCGCCGACCTGATGCCGCCTGATCTCGATCGGGTTGAGCATATCATCGAAGCTGCGATGAACCGCATTCCCGCGCTGGAAACCGGCGGGGTGAAATCGGTGGTCAACGGCCCCATCACCTTCACCCCTGACGCCAACCCGCTGATCGGCCCGGCGCATGGCTTGCCGGATGCATGGCTTCTGACCGGGTCGTCGATGGGGGTTATGGAAGGGGGCGGTGCTGGTTGGTTCTTGGCGCACTGGATGACCCATGGCGCCCCGCCAATGGACGCGCTGGCGATCGACAGTCGCCGCTTTGGGGCCTGGGCCGACCGCGATTATCGCATCGACAAGGCGGTGGAATGCTTTGGCTTGCAGTTCGGCGTCCACTATCCAGACGAAGAACGACCTGCGGGGCGGGGCAAGCGTCTCTCCCCCCTGCATGACCTCATGCGCGCGCGGGGCGCGGTGATGGGCGCAGCGCACGGGTGGGAACGCCCCAACTGGTTTTCGGACAAGGCTGATGATGTGGCCGATGAAACCTTTCGCCGCTCGAACTGGCATGACGCTGTTGTCGCTGAAGTCGACGCCGCGACCAATCGGGCGGCGCTGGCTGATCTGTCGGTCTTTTCGAAATTCGACATACGCGGTCAGGGCGTTGGCGCGTTCCTTGATGCGCTGGGTGCCAACAATCCGCCCCGCGCGGGTCGGATCGGCCTGACCCATGCGCTTACGCCTGCGGGCGGCGTGCTGTCGGAATTCACTGTTGCGCGTCTTGGCGACGATCACGCCTACCTGACCTCCGCCGCCGCGGCGGAGGAGATTGATTTTGACCATCTCACAAACCTCGCCGCCGACCATGACGTTCTACTGTCGAATGTGACTGAAGACATTGCTGTAATCGGCCTTATGGGGCCGCTGGCACCTGAGATTCTGCAAACGCTGGCCTCTGATGATCTGGCGGAATTCCCCTGGCTCACCTGCCGCCGCATGATGGTTGCGGGGGCGGAGGCGGTCGCGCTGCGTGTGTCCTATATTGGTGAGGCAGGATTGGAGCTGCACCTGCCGGCACCCCTCGCCGCGCGTGCCTTTGAGGCGTTGGAGGCCGCCGGCGCCCCCTACAACATCGGCTATTATGGCAGCTATGCCGCCAATTCGATGCGGCTGGAAAAGGGCTATCGCGCTTGGGGCGCTGACCTGACCACCGAACGCACGCCATGCGAGGCGGGTCTGGCCGCGTTTGTCCGCAATAAGACCGCGCCAACCGATTGGCGGACGGAGCTGTTGGAAGTTGATATCGCCGATGTCGACCCGTTCTACGCGCACGCGGTGTGCTGCGAAGGCCAGCCTGTTGGTGTTGTCACCTCGGGGGCTTACGGCCACCGCACTGGCAAATCGCTTGCGCTCGCCTATATGCGCGACCCGGCGGCGACGGATGGGCTGACGATCAACATTCTGGGCGACCAGCGCCCGGCCCACATCCTCACGCGCCCGCCATTCGATCCAGAAAATATCCGTCTTCGCAGTAAAGGAGCCGGCAAATGACTGATGTATCGCCAGAAATTGGCGCCCTGCCTGAAACCGACTGGCGCCTGGAAACGACGGCGGCCCGGCGCGATCAGTACTACGCTGCGTCGCTGACGAGGTTTACGCCCTTTCGCGAACCGATCGTATTTCAGCGTGGGCGCGGTCAGTACCTGTGGGATACGGATGATCGGCGGTACATCGACCTCTTGGGCATGAACGTCTGCATCTCGGTCGGCCATTCGCACCCGCGGGTCGTCGCCGCGGCGATGGAACAGGCGCAAACCCTGACCCATTGCACAACGATGTTCTACCATCCCACCCCAGCCCACCTGGCTGAGGAACTGGCCGCAACCATGCCGAAAGGCCACGAATGGGTCGTCCATCTGACAAATTCAGGGTCTGAGGCGATTGATCTGGCGTTGACCATGGCGCGCACGTTTACTGGTAATCTCGACGTTTTGGCGCTCAGAACCGCCTATCACGGGCCAACGGCTGCGGCGCAGTCGATCACCGGTATTTCCGGTTGGCGCCATCCGGGAATGCCTGGAAACGTCGCTTTTGCTGCGGAACCTAACCAGTATCGTGGCGTCTTTGGACCCGGGGTCGAACCCTATCTCGATGAAATTGACCGCACGATCGCTTCGGCCACATCCGGTCAGGTCGCTGGCATGTTCGTAGAGAGCGTTCAGGGCTATGGCGGCGTCATCGAAATGCCGCCCGGCTATATGCGCGGCGCGGCTGAACGCGTGCGCGCGGCGGGCGGCCTTTACGTCGCGGATGAAGTGCAATCGGGCTTTGGCCGCACGGGCGATCATTTCTGGAGGTTCCAGGCGGATGACGTCGTCCCAGACATCGTTGTCATGGCCAAGGGCTTGGGCAACGGGTTTCCCATCGGCGCTGTTGTCGCGAAGAAGGCAATTGCAGCGCCGATGGCGGACAAGTTCATGTTCCACACGTACGGGGCCAACCCCACCTCCGCCGCCGCAGCGCGGGCGGTTCTGGCGGTTATGCGGGACGAAGCCTTGCAGGAAAATGCGCGGATCGTCGGCGCAGCGCTGTTGGAACGGCTGAACGATCTGAAAGACCGGTATGAGGCGATTGGCGATGTGCGCGGAAAAGGGCTGATGCTGGCGATCGAAATGGTCAGCGACCGCGACGCCAAGACGCCCGATCGCGATACAACGACAGCGGTGTTCGAAGCCTGCCGCGATCAGGGCCTGATCCTGTCAAAATCCGGTCCATCCCAATCGGTGCTGCGCATGGTGCCGCCGCTATGCCTGTCTTTGGATGATGTGGACGCAGTCGCAGACGGGTTGGATCAGTCGTTCAGCCAGCTTTAGGTGCGTCGATCAGAACCGGGCGGGCCAAGGGGTGCTCTTCCAGATTGGCGCCATCGCCTATCCGGTCCATCACAGCGAACATGCCAGAGCCTGTCACCGGCGCCAGAACGCCGTGCCAGGTGTTTCTGGCGATGTTCACCGCCAGCCCCGGCCCTGCGACGAAGGCCGCAATAGCGCCCGGTGCACCATCCTCATCTGGCGCGACGATGATCAGCCAGGTCGCCTCTGACATCGGAACGAAACACTGCGAGCCAAGCGGGTGGCGTTCTAGCAGAGTGCAAAGATAGGGCAGGGGCCTAAGGTCGGATTGAAACAGGCTCAGCCCCGCGCGGCCATCGACTACATCGACAGTGGCGAGGTCGGTGAACCGCTTGCACTTGCCTTCGTTGATCAGGACGTGTTCCTTACCATCCGTTTCGATCACTTCGCCATAGGGCGCAAAAGCGGCCGTTGTAATTGGCTCTGCTGACAGAAACAGTGGATCCATGGTCAAAGGTCCATCTTGGGGTGGCGGTTCACATCCTTGTACAGAAGGTATCGAAACCGCCCCGGGCCGCCTGCATAGCAGGCTTGCGGGCAGAAGGCGCGCAGCCACATGAAATCGCCGGCTTCAACCTCCACCCAATCTTTGTTCAGCCGGTAGACGGCTTTACCCTCCAGCACATACAGCCCGTGCTCCATCACATGCGTTTCGGCGAACGGAATGCAGCCGCCCGGTTCAAACGTCACGATTGTGACGTGCATGTCGTGGCGCATATCAGCTGGATCGACAAACCGGGTGGTGGCCCAGGCCCCGTTGGTGTCAGGCATAACGGTCGGGGCGATGTTCGCCTCGTTAGCAATGATGGGATCAGGCCAGTCCAGCCCTGTCACCGCTTCATATCGTTTGCGAACCCAATGGAACGTCGTGGGCGCCGCCCCCTTGTTTGACAGCGACCAGTCCAAACCCGCGGGAATATAGGCGTATCCGCCGGGGCCAATAGCGTCGGTGCGGCCGTTGCAGGTCAGCGTCGCCTCACCTTCTACAACGAACAGCACGCTTTGAACTGTTGAATCCGGTTCTGGCGTCCGGCTGCCGCCGCCGGGTGCGACTTCCATAATGTACTGCGAGAATGTCTCGGCAAAGCCGGTCAATGGGCGGGCGAGGACCCAGGCGCGAGTGTTTTCCCAAAAGGGAAAAGCGCTGGTCACGATGTCCTGCATCACGCCCTTTGGGATGACGGCGTATGCTTCGGTGAACACGGCGCGGTCGGTCATGACCTGCGTCTGCGGCGGGTGACCGCCCCGGGGCGCGAAAAAGTTGGATTTGTCAGTCATGTCGCGAAAAGGTCCTTTAGGCGGTGCAATGCAATGCGTTCGACCTGATAGCAGGCTTCGGAAAATTCAGCGTCGCGGCTATTGTTCAACCGGGTCTGAAAGGCCGCGAGGATGCTGGCCTTGTCATGATCGCGCACCGCGATGATGAACGGAAAGCCGAACTTGGCAGTATAACGCTGGTTCATGTCTGTGAAGGCGGCGCGTTCCTCGTCGGTCAGCATGTCGAGCCCGGCTGAGGCTTGCTCTGACGTTGATTCCGCCGTCAGGCGCTTGGCCTTCGCCAGCTTACCCGCCAGATCAGGATGTGCAGTCAGAACCCCCATCTTTTCGTCATCTGCGGCGAGACGGAACTGCGTCGCCAGTGCGCCGTGTACGCCTATTGCTGAGTTGTGGGCGGGACCAAGTTCAGCCGCGTAAGCGCGTTCGGCGATCCACGGGGAATGTTCAAAGACGCCGCCAAAAGCCGCGAGGAAACCGTCGCGATCCATTGTCCATGGCACCAACTTTGGCGCAAGGTGGGGGTGCGTGCAACGCCAGTGATCCGCGATATCGATGCGCCGCGGGGTCCAGACATCATCAAATGTCTTGATGTAGTCGATGAACCGGCTAAGCGCGGCGACGCGCCCCGGCCTGCCGATCAGACGGCAATGCAGGCCGATGCTCATCATCTTGGGCGCTCCAGCTGCGCCTTCGGCATACAGCGTGTCGAAGCTGTCTTTGAGGTAGACGAAGAACTGATCGCCCGCATTGAAACCCTGCGGTGTGGCGAACCGCATGTCATTGGCGTCCAGCGTGTAGGGAATGATCAACTGCTCTGCGCCATCGAATGTCGACCAATATGGCAGATCATCGGCGTAGCTGTCTGAGACATAGTCAAAACAGCCCTGCTCCGCCGCCAATCGCACTGTGTTGTCGGAACACCGGCCTGTGTACCAGCCGCGAGGCGCCGATCCGGTTACGGCGGCGTGCAGCTTGATCGCCGCTTCCATATCCGCCTGCTCATCTTCTGGCGTGGCGTCTTTGTATTCGATCCATTTCAGGCCGTGACTAGCAATTTCCCAATCTGCGTCGCGCATCGCAGCCACCTGTTCGGGCGATCGCGCCAGCGCCGTGGCGACGCCATAAACCGTTACGGGGATGTCCGCGCCGGTGAAAAGGCGGTGCAGGCGCCAGAAGCCAGCCCTCGCGCCGTATTCATAGATCGATTCCATGTTCCAGTGCCGCTGTCCAGGCCACGCGGTGGCGCCGACAATTTCGGACAGGAACGCCTCAGACGCAGCGTCGCCGTGCAATACGCAGTTTTCGCCGCCTTCCTCGTAATTGACGACGAACTGCACTGCGATCTTGGCGCCGCCTGGCCATGCGGCGTTTGGGGGTTTTGGGCCATGACCGCTCATTTCACGTGGGTATCGCTGCACTGACTTTTCCTTGTTTCCTGATGGAGCAGGCCGATGGTCCAACTTTCGGGCGCGGATTGGAACCCTTTGCGGTGTACCGGCGCCGCTGGGCGTGGTTTATCTTGCAGAACACGACCGCGAAGGAAAGAAGGCGATCTCATGTCAGGTTATTTGACGACCCATGTTCTCGACACGTCGAGGGGCTTGCCAGCGGCCGATATGCGTATTGAGCTGTTTCGCCATCAGGCTGGCGCCCGGTCAAAACTGGCTGAGCTGACAACGAACAGCGATGGGCGGACAGACGCGCCGATCCTGCCGGTGGGGGAGTTTGAGCAGGGCGACTACGAACTGGTGTTTCATGCAGGCGATTATCTGTCGGCGTGCGGCGCCAAGCCCGATTTCCTGAACATCATCCCGATCCACTTTACCATGTCGGCGGATGATCATTACCATGTTCCCCTGTTGCTGAGCCCCTATGGCTACAGCACCTATCGCGGTAGCTGAGGTGTTTGATCTGGCCGTCGCGACCGACTGGGTCGGCTTTGCCGTGAGGTGGCTGCACGTCATCACTGCGATGGCGTGGATTGGGACCTCATTTTATTTCATCGCGCTTGATCTGGGACTGCGCAAAGACCGACAATTGCCGCCCGGCGCATCGGGTGAGGAATGGCAGGTCCACGGTGGGGGATTTTATCATGTCCAAAAATACATGGTTGCCCCCGAAAACATGCCGGAGCATCTGACCTGGTTCAAATGGGAAAGCTATGCGACCTGGCTGTCCGGCGCGGCGCTGTTGATGCTGGTCTATTGGGCGGGGGCTGAACTTTACCTGATCGACTATGACAAGCTTGATCTGGCGATCTGGCAGGCGATCCTGATCTCGGCCGGGTCGCTGGTAATCGGATGGCTGCTTTACGACGCCTTATGCAAAAGCCGGCTGGGCGCGCACCCAACGGTTCTGATGCTGATCCTGTTCACTATCCTCGTCTTCATGGCCTGGGGGTATGATCAGGTCTTCACCGGCCGCGCAGCGCTCCTGCATCTTGGGGCGTTCACCGCCACGATCATGACGGCGAATGTGGCGCATGTGATCATGCCCAATCAGCGTATCGTCGTCGCCGATCTGAAGGTGGGACGCACGCCGGATGCGAAATACGGGCGGATTGCCAAGCTGCGTTCAACCCATAACAATTATCTGACGCTGCCTGTCATCTTCCTGATGCTTTCGAACCATTACCCGCTGGCTTTTGCCTCAGAGTACAACTGGCTGATCGCCAGCCTCGTCTTCCTGATGGGGGTAACGATCCGGCATTATTTCAACTCCATCCACGCCCGGGCAGGAAATCCGCATTGGACCTGGGCGATCACGGCGGTGATCTTTGTGGTGATCATCTGGCTGTCCGCCAGGCCGCTATATGACGAAAGCGCAGATCAGGCCGCGAACCCTCAGACGCAGCGTTTCGCCAGCGCTGCCGGTTTTGAGGACGTGAAGCAGATCGTGGCGGGGCGCTGTTCGATGTGCCATCAGGCGGAACCGGTTTGGGCTAATATGATGTGGCCCCCAAAAGGCGTTCGGTTCGACAGCGACGCGGCGATCGCCGGGCAGGCACGGGCGATCTATCTGCATTCGGGGTTAAGCCGTGCGATGCCGCCCGGAAACATCACCGGCATGCGCGCCGAAGAACGCGCTGCGATCGTCGCCTGGTACGACGCCGCCAGCCGCTAAGCGACAGCAAGTTTTGTCGCCGGATGTCCGTTTAGGTTGTATAGGGTTTCAGCAGGGCGCATTTTCGCCGCGTGTCCCGACCTGATTGAGTGAGCATGTGTTATGATTGAAGTCACGGATTTCTCCGCGATCACCACGGATCGGCTTTGGGTGGATCGGTTTGGCGAGTTGCGCCAGGTGATCACTTATGGCTTTTCCGAAAGCCTTCCTGATCATCATGGTGATATCCAGAACGCTGCTTTCCGCGACAGTTTTCGCTAACTGACAGAGACTGAAAAAGATGTCGCCCGATCGGCCTTTGCAGAATGGGCGGCGGTGTCTTCCCTGGTGTTTGTTGCGGTCGCGCCTGAGTCGGCCGATCTGATTTTTGGCGTCCATGACTTTTCGGTCAGCGTCGAAAAGCAGCAGGCCGCCGGTTTTGCATTCTTCCCTAACCGGTCGAAAATCGCTGGCGACATCTTCATGGATGAAGACGCGAGCGAGAGCTTTCAAGTCTATCTCCATGAAATTGGCCATGCGCTGGGCCTGGAGCATCCGTTTGAGGGTGAATTCGTCCTACCCGACGAACTGGATAACCTGTCCAGCACGATCATGAGCTTCACGGGCCCGTTCTTTGGTGGGCTGGGCACGCTGGACGCTCCAGCGATCCAGTCGATGTATGGTGGGCCGGATGACAAGCCTGAAAATCCTGTCGTCCCAGTCATTGGTTTCTCTGACCTCTTCATTTCGAATATCTCGTTCTTCACTTCGCTGGAACAGGGGGATGAGTTCACCTTCCGCGCCGCCGCGACCAATTCAGGGCAGGACCCGCTCGGCGGGTCTTTCACGATCGCTTATGTGCTGTCCCTTGATGAAGTTTTCGATGAAACGGACATCGTGATTGGCTCTGTTTTGGTGGGCGATCTGGATGTGGGTGAAACCAAGGGTTTGGTTGATGTCGACATCGTCATTCTCGCCGACATTCCGCCAAGCGATTATTTTCTGGGCGCAGTTGCAGATCTTGGCGACGGGATCATCGAAGCGAACGAGCTGAACAACGTCTTGTTCACGGATACTGCGTTGGCTGTCACCGGCCCTCAGCCGAACGCGCGCACGACCGGGTTTCCTTTGTGGCCGCAGAAGCTGATCGCGATATCGGTGATGAGATCACCTTTACGATCAATGTCGCGAATGACGGCTCTGCTGGTTTTGAAGGATTGCTGACAGCCGACATCATCCTCTCGCTTGACGACCAGTTTGATGCTGGCGATATCGTCGTGCGGACGATCAGCATCGCCGATATCTCGCCTGGCTTCATCCGCAAAGGCATCGATGCCGGTTTCACCGTGCCAGATATCGCAAGCGGGGATGATCGCATCGGCGTCGTGCTGGATCCTGACGATCTGATTGCAGAGGTAAATGAAGGCGATAATGTTGCGTTCTTCAACCAGATCTATTCCATCACGGGAACCTTCCAGAACACCTCGCCCGTGGCTGAGGATGGCGCCTTTGACGTTGATGAAGACGAGTCCCTGTCAGCGGCGCTGGTCGCCACGGATGCGAATGCTGATGGGCTGACATTCGCCTTGGATGGCCCTTCGCCGACGAACGGTGAACTGGTTATTGAAGACAACGGTGATTTCACGTTCATGCCAGCCTTTGATTTTGCGGGCGAAGTGACGTTCTCTTTCAGCGTTTCTGACGGTCGCGACGGCGTTGATCAGGGCGACATTACGATCACGGTGGCGCCGGTCAACGACGCCCCGGTTCTGAATGATTTCGTGATTACAGTGGCTGAGGATGGCACCGCCACCCGCAGCCCTGGCGCAACCGATATCGACAGCATGAACCTGACGGTTGAGGTTATCCAAGGCCCCGCAAATGGCGACGCTATGATCGAAGCGAATGGCGACCTGACCGATACGGCGACCGTGACGATCACTGTGACGATTGTGAACGACGCGCCGATTGCAGACGCCGCCAGCCTGACGGTTGTGGAAGGCGGCGTGGGCGAACGCCAACTGACTGCAACCAATATCGACGGCCCGAACCTGACGTTTTCCCTGTTGGAAGGGCCTTAGAACGGCGAGGCGACAATCAGCCCGGAGGGGCTGTTGACCTACGAAGCGCTGGGCGACTTCAATGGGTCCGACACGGAGACCTTCACCGTAACCGACGGCGACTTGTCGGACACCGCCACTGTCAGCATTTCCGTGGTTGAGCAAGGCGATGCGCCCGTCGCGGCTGATGGCGTCCTTACGGTCGTTGAGGATGGCGTTGGGTTTCTGACCCTCGACGCGACGGATGTGGATGGCGATGATCTGACCTTCGCCAAAGCAACAGATCCGCAGAACGGCGTGGCTGAGGTGAGCGATACTGGCTTGCTTACCTATACGCCGGATGAGGATTTCTCAGGTTTTGACAGCATCACATTCACTGTGTCCGACGGCCTTCTCAGCTACACGGCGACTGTGACGATCACCGTCTCCTCGGTGAACGACGCGCCCGTCGCGATCACAACCGCGCTGACAACAGATGCAGATACGCCCCTGTCCGGCCAATTGGTCGCCAGCGACGCAGATGGCGATGATCTGACCTTCACGGTCCTTGAGGGCTCCGATGTTTTTGCTGGCGACCTTACACTGAACCCGGGTGGAACCTTTATCTATACGCCTGATCCAAATCGGAATTTTGGTTATAGCTTCATCTACGAGGTCAGCGATGGCGTGACCCCAACCACCGCTTTCGTCGCAATCACTGTAAATCCGGTGAATGACGCCCCGGTGCTGGCGGATCTGACCCTTGATGGCCTTAAGGATTTTGAGGTCACGGTGCTGCTTTTCCCAGAAGATGAAGAATTCGACGAGGTCACTCTTTCTATCGCACCTGGCGGGGTGCCGGTGAACGGGTCAGCGACGATTTCAGCGAATGGTCTTTTCGCCTATACGCCGGATCCCGACTTTTTCCGCGTCGATACGGTGACCGTGCTTTCGGACGATGGAAATGGCGGGTGTACGACGACGCTGATCACGAACAACGTCGATCCACTGAATGACTTTCCAGTTGTCGAGGATCCGTTGGAAGTCACGCTGTTAGCAGGTGAAACGTTCAGTGGACGTTTGATCGCCAATGATGCGGACGGCGACGTGCTGGTATTAGCCATCGATCCAGTCCTCACACCACTGGATGGTTCCGTGACCCTTTCATCGGATGGGACTTTCACGTTCACGGCGGGCGACCCTTCAATTGATAGCGACAGCTTTGGTTTCACGGTAAGCGATAGAAATGGCGGGCAGGCGTTCGGCTTCGCCACTTTCGCTACTGGCGCCGCGCCAATTGGTGGAACGCTGGGCCCCGACGCCTTTGCAGGTACGGGCTTGGCTGACAGCTTCGAAGGCAGCGGCGGGAACGACACGATTTCCGACGGCGGCGGCGTTGATAAGTTGGCTGGTGGGGGCGGTAAAGACGAATTGGCGGGCAATGGCGGCAAGGATCTGCTGATCGGGAATGGCGGCAAAGACCTGCTCCAGGGCGGAGGTGGCCGAGATACGTTGCAGGGCGGCGGCGGCAAGGACACGCTGGAAGGCGGCGGCGGGCGTGACATGCTGCAAGGTGGCGGCGGCAAAGACCTGCTGGAAGGGCAGGGTGGCAAAGACACACTGGAAGGCGGCGGCGGCAAGGACGATATCCTCGACGGACGCGGATCAGACATTCTGACAGGTGGTGGTGGGTCTGATCGGTTCATCTTTGATCGTGGCAACGGCAAGGACACGATTACCGATTTCCAGGACGGCCGCGACCTGATCGTGATTGAGGGCGGTGCGGACAGCTTCGACGCTCTGCAGATCACTCAGGTCGGGTCTGACGGCCGCATCCAGATCTGCAACACCCGCGTCACGCTGGAGGATGATGAGGTCGCCAACTTTACCGCAAGCGACTTCATCTTCTAGATCGGAGTTTATGACAGACGGGCGTTTCAAACTGTAGCGCTGCGCGACCAGACTGATTCATGTCGCGCTCTGAAGCTTCGCGGCGGCTGCGCCCAAAATCACGCAGCCCATTGGTCTGGACATCCGCCCGCCCGCTTGGCATCAACCTGACGAAAGGAGTCGGGTTTTAATGGCGGTAGCAGAGCATAAGCCCGTGGCGCGGTGGCGGCTGGATGGTTGGCTGATCGGCTCTATCCTGATCGCGGGCCTGATCCTGACGCCGCTGATTGCTGTCGGCTGGATGGCGCTCTTTCCCACGGAAAACATCTGGCCGCATCTGATGGCCACCGTGCTGCCCGGCTATATCATGAACACCCTCGCGCTGATGCTGATGACAGGCTTTGGCGCCGCTTGCATCGGCACAGTCGCGGCCTGGCTGACAACGATGAAGCGCTTTCCAGGCAGCCGGTTTTTTGACTGGGCGATGCTCGCGCCTCTGGCGATCCCGGCCTATATCGGTGCCTATGCGTTGGTCGACTTGTTGGAATACGCAGGGCCGGTGCAGACGTTCCTGCGCGATACCTTTGGGTGGCGCAATTCGCGCGACTATTGGTTCCCTGAAATCCGGTCGATCTGGTCGGCGGGCTTCGTGATGACCTTGTCACTTTACCCCTATGTCTATCTGCTTGCTCGCGCGGCTTTCCGCGAAGGATCCGTCGGTGCGTTGGAGGTGAGCCGCGCGCTCGGCTGTGGCCCATGGGAAAGTTTCTATCGCGTCGCGCTGCCGCTCGCCCGCCCGTCCATCGCGGCAGGGGCGGCGATCGTGATGATGGAGACATTAAACGAGTTTGGCGTCGTCGATTTCTTCGCGGTGCGCACAATGACAGTGGGCGTGTTTTCAACCTGGCTGGAAGGATCGAATGTTGGTGGGGCGGCGCAGATATCGGCGCTGATGATGACCTTTGTCCTCTTGCTGCTGGGGTTGGAGCATGCAGGGCGTCGCGGACGGCGGTTTCATAACCTGTCGCGGTCCTATCGTCCCATTCAGCCTGAGCGGCTGACGGGCCTATCTGCGGGCTTGGCTACGACCACTTGCGCCTTCCCTTTGTTGTTTGGTTTCGCCTTGCCGGTCGGCGTGATTGGTTATCACGCGATCGACCATCTCGACGGGTGGTTCGAGGCTGAATTCTGGGCCGCCCTGATGCGTACGGTTGCGCTGGGCGTGTCTGCGGCCCTGATCGCCGTGGCCGCGGGTACGTTCATGGTGTTTGGCGCCCGCCGCGCCCACGGCGCGGGAGCGCGCCTGTTGGCGCGAGCCACGATGGTTGGCTATGCCGCGCCCGGCGCCGTTCTAGCGGTGGGCGTCCTCATCCCGTTCGCGCAGGTGGACCGCGCGATCCATTACACCTCGCTCGACCTTTTTGGCGTTGGCACAGGGCTGCTGATCACCGGTTCCGCCGCAGCGATCATCTTAGCTTATGTCGTGCGGTTCAACGCCATAGCTTTTGGCGCCATTGATGGGGCCTTTGGCCGCGTGACGCCGTCGATGGACGCTGCGGCGCGCACCTTGGGCGAAACGGCTGGCGGGGCGCTGTGGCGGGTGCATGTGCCGCTGATCTCAGGTTCCATGATTACGGCGGCGATGCTTATTTTTGTGGATGCGGTCAAGGAATTGCCTGCGACGCTGATCCTGCGCCCGTTCAACTTTTCGACCCTCTCCACCCATGTTTATGATTACGCCAGCCGTGAACATCTGGCTCAGGCAGCACCTGCGGCGCTGGCTATCATTCTGGTCGGAATGGCCCCGGTTTTAGTACTTGTGCGCTCGCTCAGATCGGGCACTGATCGAAGTCACGTGAGTTTGTACTGAAATCGCCCTGTAATTCGATATTCTGGGGTCGAATAATCTAGTGGGAGTGATCGCCATGCGCCGTCTATTGCAAATCCTGAGCGTCATCGTCGTTCTGATCGTTGTCGCGATTGTCGGCCTGATGATGTTCCTGCCGACTGGGCAAATCGTTCAATTCGCCGCCGATCAGGTGAAGGCTCAGACGGGTCGCGACCTAGTAATTTCAGGCGACGTTTACCTCAGCTTTTATCCCGTTCTAGGGGTGGAGGCGGAAGGCATCACCGTGTCCAACGCCGAATGGGCTGAGCCACCGAACATGGTCTCGGCAGGGTCGGCCAAGATCGGCGTGAAGCTGTTCCCGCTGATCTCAGGCTCCATCCAGGTTGAAGAAGTACGCCTATTCGATCCCGACATCTCGCTGGAAGTACGCGAAGACGGCGTCGCCAATTGGCAGTTCGAAACCGCCATTGCCGCGCCTGCCGCCACCGACGAAGCTGCTTCGGGCGATAGTTTCGTTAAGGAGCTGTCATTCGGCGAAACAACTATCACCAACGGCGCTGTGCGGTTCACGGACCGGTCTGCTGGCGCGTCATATGAGCTGTCAGAGATCAACGCCTCAATCGATCTGGAGGCGCTGGATCGCCCCCTCAGCGTCACCGGCGACGCAGTCTGGAACGGCCAGAAGGCGGCGCTCGACCTGACGCTGGGAACCATCGCCACGATCACGGCGGGCGCAGAAACCGATATCGATCTGTCACTGACATCCGACATCGTGGCGGTCGCCTTCAAAGGCGCGCTGGTTCTCCCTGCGGCGAAGGCGCCGGTCAAGGCAGGCGGGGCGTTCAGCGTCAGCGCGACGGATCCGGCTGCGGCGATGGCCTGGGCGGTCGGCGAAGCGAACCCCGCGCTGATCGGGCTGAGCAACCTGAGCGTTGAAGGTAATGTGGCGGTAGACGCGACCGCCCTGGCGGTCGACATCAAAGGTGGTGTGGCCCGTGACGGGCAGGATGCGTCGCTGTAACTGATGGCTGCGGGCGGCGAGGCATGGGCGACGGACCGCGCCTTTACCGTAGATCTGAAAGGCGCCGTTGGCGCTTTGGCTGAAGTGACATTCAAGGGCGATATCGCCACCCCGGACGGTGCGCAACCTGTCATCAAGGGCGCATATGCGGTGGCTTCCGCCTCGCCCGCTGATGCGATGAATGGGCGGTTGGCGCTGCGACCCCTCAAGTCGTGAGCCTGACGGATCTGGCGCTGGCTGGCGAGATCGACCTAAACGACGCAGGCGGTGCGATTGTCGCCGATGGCGGCGTGGTGCGTGGTGACCGCCGGGCGACGATCGGCCTGAAAGTGGCGGGTGGTCCGGACTGGGCGACGGCGATGGCCTTTGACGTTGACGCCAAAGTCAATGTCGATGGTTTGGCCGCTGCGTCCTACATCGGCCGCGTCGCTGCGCCGCCTACTGGCGCCCTGTCGCTGGACGGCGTGTACAGCCTGACCGCAGACGCGCCCGCCAACGCGATTGCCTAGGCGACGCGCGCGCCGGCTGATCCTGGCGTGGTCGACCTTACGAATGTCGCCGTCAACCGCGGCGTGGCGCTGTCGGACGCAGGCTTGTACGCCACCGTCAAAGGCCGCGCAGCCTATATCGGCCAACCCGCTAGCTTTGATCTGACGGTGAAAAGCGACGCAGGGTGGGAAACCTCTCGCGCCTTTGCCGTGAACCTCACCGCCGAAGGTCAAGGCCTGGGAGCGGTCAAATTCACTGGTGACGTTCAGGCGCCAGACGGCGCAGCCCCATCGGTTGCAGGCGCTTTCGACGTCAGCGCCACGGACCTCCACGCCATCGCGAAACTGACCGGCGCGGTGCTGTCATCGAACCACCCGGATGCGTTCCGCACGCTCAGCGCGACGGGTTCAGTGTCACCGCCCGATGCGAACCGGCTGAACGTTTCGCTGAAAAAGCTGGCCTTTGACGCGATCACCGCGTCCGGCGATGTCGCGGTCAGTTATGGCGAACCGTTGGCGATCAACGCCAACCTGACGACAGGGCCGCTGAATTTGAACCCATATATCGTCACCGACGAAACGGCCCCCGAAGGCCCTGGCTGGTCGAAAGAGCCGCTTAATCTGGCGGGGCTGTCAGCCATCAATGGCGACTTCAAACTTCGTGCGCAGTCCGTCACCACCCAGAATGTGCAACTGGGCCTAAGCGACATTCGCGCCCGCCTGAATGGCGGCAAGCTGACGCTAAATATCAACGAGCTTGGCATTTATGGCGGCGGTGTCAAAGGCCATATCGTGGTCAACGGGGCGCAGAATAACGCACTGAGCGCGAATATCACCGCTTCCTCCATCCGGCTTCTGCCGATGCTGAAAAGCCTTGCGGGCGTGGACATGGTCAAAGGGTTGGGTGCGCTGACGATCAATGTGTCGGGCGGCGGCGCCAACATGCACCAGATCATGAGCAGTCTTGACGGATCAGGGTCAATGAAGCTGCGGGACGGCGCGATCGTCGGCTATAACCTCGCTGCGATGGTGCGTAATGTTCAGAGCGCTTTTGTCGGCGGCGGTGGATCGTAGCAGACAGACTTCTCTGAAGTTTCTGGCACGTTCGATATCCGCAAAGGCCTGCTCACAAACGCTGATTTTCAGTTCCTCGGCCCGCTGATCCGCATCTTTGGCGAAGGCGAAGTCGATATTGGCGGCCAATCCATGAAGTTCCGGCTGACGCCAAAAGCCGTGGCGACGCTGAAAGGCCAGGGCGGGGCGGCGGATGCGTCTGGCCTTATCTTTCCTTTGCTGATTTCAGGTCCGTGGTCGGATCTTTCGATCCTTCCAGATCTTGGGGGTGGGATTGAGAACCTTTTGAAAGACCCTGAAGGCGCGCTGGATGCGGTCAAGGGAACAATCGATTCTCTGAGCAACGGATCAGGCCTGGACTGCGTCGCGGACGATGCGCTGAAGGCCGTCACAGGCGCGGCGGCTGGTGGCGCGGCGCTGGGCGGTGCGATGAAGCTGCTTGAAGGCGTTATGGGCGGAGGCTCCGACGCGTCTGACCCACTGTCCAACGTCCTGAAATCGCTTGGCTGCGAGCAGGCCAGGCCCGAGGTGAGGCAGGAAAACAAGCGCCTGACTAAGGTAAACCTGCGGATCGACGAAACCAAGGTGGAGATGGCAGCGGCCAAAGCAGCGGGCGATAAGAAGCGTCTGAAAGAGGCGCGCCAAAAGCTGAAAAAGCTTCGCGCGTACCGGGATAAAATTAAGGCCGGTGGCTAATTGCGTCGTCCGCTTTTTTCCGTTAACCCACTCGCCAAGCGCCGGCTTAGCTCAGCTGGTAGAGCAACTGATTTGTAATCAGTGGGTCGGGGGTTCGAGTCCCTCAGCCGGCGCCATAAAAATCCATATAAATAAGCTACTTAATAGAATACTGTCAGCGAGACTGGGTGTGTAATTCTGGCTTGTCACCGGATTTGTCACTGGGATGGCAAGCTGAGGCGCGGACCCGCCCCGTGAGGTAGAATGGCCCATATCGCGGAAACAATGCTGAGAAGATGGTGGTGGGGGAAGCCGCCAC
>CBFHXH010000034.1:18675-28090 GCA_965659735.1 uncultured Pikeienuella sp. | reverse complement strand
GCTACCGAAGAAGCATCCGGCGGCGGAGAGTTTCTCGCTCCCCGCCGCCGGTGAAGGGGTTTCTATGGAGATTCCCAAAATGCTGCAACAGCTTTTTTTGGTTTTCTACCAATTTTTTCTTCTTTTATGTGACACTCAATGTTTTCAGAGGGTTATGCAAAGAATATCGGAATATTTTCGGAAAGTTTCCTGTTTGAAAGCCATCGTTGTGCACTGAATCAGGGTTCATTTTCCGAAAACTGATTCATCCACAGGGCCTATTTATGCTGCAGTGCGCAAGATAGATGTTGGGCAAACCGCAACATCCTGCGTGATGGCCACAATGAACCCAAGATATATGTATCGAGACCTCTTTTTCATCGCGGTCTGCGTGTCTCGCCATTTCGCCGGTAGGATTGGCACCTCACCGCGCGGTCTGGGTCATTCCTAGCCAGTCCTGTTGCAGAGCTCCCTAAAGATAATGTGGACAGCGGCCATTTTGCCAACCTAACTTTCCGTTGCGGGTGCATAGGGTAGCTGCTAGCAGAATTTGGACTGTCGCAGACAAGATACAGAGGCTCGCATCACTAAGGCTCCAACCTTTCGGCAGCCGCCTACTGTCTCTCTCCTTCGCGCTCGGATATGCGCAGCTGCGGTGCACCAGTATCCCTTTCTGTCTGGCGCTTCGCGGATCACTTCTTCAAAACCGTTCAAGGCGCTGGCAGGCGTTCAGCCGTATGACGCGTGGGCTTCGGTCTATGGCCGACAGGCCATGGTACCGATGGATGACTATGTCGGCCGGGTGATGTTCTTCGCCGGCGACTATGACGGCAAGCTTAGCTGGATCCTGCGCCGCACCATTGGCGCTGACGATGTGTTCTATGACATTGGCGCGGACTTCCTGCTTTATACAATGCTCGCCTCAACACGGATCGGCCCTAATGGCGCAGCGCATTGCTTTGAGCCGAACCCCCGCCTCGCCCCCTATCTGGATGAAACGCTGGGCAGGCTCAGCCAGTCGAATGTGCGCCTTCACAAGGTCGCCGTCGGCGAGATGGCTGAAACACTTACGCTGAGTGAGCCAGAGGGTAACGCCGGATCCGCCTCTCTCACTTCGCTAGGCGACCAGACTGCGCAACAGGTCGATGTGCCCGTCATCGTCCTTTCTGACTATGTAGAGGCAGAGGAGATGCCGCCGCCCACCGTCATCAAAATCGACGTAGAGAATTTCGAAGCGCAGGTCATCGCCGGCGGCGCGCGCCTGTTCCGCAGCGCCCCGTCAAAGCTGATCCTCCTGGAAGAACACAATGTTCGCCCAGGCGCTGATCTGCCCCGTTCAATCGATCTGCTGCGTGAGCTGGGATACGAGCTCTTCGGCATTCGCAAAAAGCTGATTGGCGCGCCATCCTTTGCCCCGCTCGATACGGATGACTTCTACAAGTGTTGGGACTTTGCCGCTCTGCATCCGGAAACAGGCAGCGGGCTGCGCAGTGTTCTGGGGATGTAAGGACTGACGCCGATCAGCAGTGAACTGGAGGCGTTTTTTCGTTCCCGAAAGCAGAAGCAGCAAACTACCGTAAATCAACCAGCTTCGCGCCTGGCTGGCTTCAGCATTCAATCCCTTCTATTGATCGGGGACTGAGCGGCCTAGACAAGGTCTGGCAAGGGGGCAGTCGGCGAAGCGAGGCCAACGATGATTATCATTAATTTCGGCATCCCTGGATCCGGAACAATCCTGGTGAATTCGGTCATCAGAGAAATAATGAAACTAGCCAACCGCCCGATTAACGCGCTGAACGCCTATCCCGATCGGTACGAAAGGTTCCTAAACAGTTACACAGCAGATAGGCGAGGCAGTTGGGAGAACGCGGTTCTGCATCTGCACAACTGGTCAAATAATAGCGATGGCTTTTTTCGGCGCTGCCCTTCGGACTTTGTGTGATTCGCGAATTTCGGCGACCCACGTGATGTGACGATATCGATGCGCAAACTGCAGGATTTGCCGCTGGACGAGGCGCTGTCCCTATATCTCAGTTATCATGTGCAGTTTCGGCAGTTCTGCTCCACAACTCAGCCGATGCGTCTTAGATATGAGACGATCGCGCTTTCGCCGCATCTGCTGGCCGACCAGATTGCCACCAGACTGGACGTCACGCTGACCCTGACGCAGATTGATCATGTGGTCGAAGACTTCCAAGGAGAAGCACGCCAAAGTCATGAAGCGCCTCGCCTCGCAAGACCAAAGCGTTGTTGAGATTCACAACCCGTTTCGCGTAATGCGTGAAGACAGCGAAACCCATATGAGCGACACTTATATTCAATCTGGCGAAACCGGCAGATGGCGGACCGAAGCGACAGCTGACAAACTGGCGTTGATGAAAGAAAAACTGGGCGACCACATCAAAGCCTTGGGATACGCCCTGTCAGGTGAATGAGCGCTGATCTGCGGTGACCTTATCCTTCAAGAACCGCCATCATCTCACGCCATTCCCCAGCGCTCATCCCAGCCTTTTCGGCGTCCATCTCTTCGCCCGCCAGCATGCGCTTCAGCGCTTCGACGCCTGACTTGGAAAACGCCGCGCCGCCCAGACGATATTCTTCGAACGCTTCATAGGCCGCCGGCACCCAGGCCTTGGCCATTTCGCACATCGCATCAGCAAAGACCTGGATCTCATACTGCGCATGAGGATCGGCGCGCAGGCGGAGGAAGTGGAACAGATTGTGCAGATCCACTTTCCAGTACCATTGCGTATAGACGTTCGAGGTCAGGTTCATGCGGGCTAGTTCTCGCGCCAGGCCGGTCTTGCCTTCTTCGATCGTGTCGCCTTCGAAGGTTTCATTCAGCATCCGCTGATAGTTACCATAGGTCGACATTGCATCATCGCGAAGGATGCGGAGCACTTCTTCAGCCTCGGCGCCTTCCAGCACATCGCCGCGGCCCTGCCGGTTGTTGACCGCCTGCGCCGCCAGATGTTCGGGGCGGGGTATATAGAATTCCTTGTCCATCACCGAATAGCGGGCGGAATATTCGTTCACGTTCGCCGTCCGATGGCGGATCCACTGGCGGGCGACGAAGATCGGCAGTTTGACGTGCAGCTTGATCTCGCACATCTCAAATGGCGTCGAATGCCAGTGACGCATCAGATAGCGGATCAGCCCACGATCATCGCGCGCCTTCTTGGTGCCCGCGCCATAGCTGACCCGCGCCGCCTGAACGATGGCGTCGTCGTCGCCCATATAGTCGATGACCCGCACGAACCCGTGGTCGAGGCACGGCACCGCTTTATAGAGGTAATCCTCCAACCCTTCCGACACGACGCGCAGCGTCTGACGAGTTTCTGAACGCGACGCGTCAATTTCAGCCTGTTGTTCCGGCGTAAGCGGCATATCCTGTTCCCTAAACGGGGCCTGCAGCGAGTCGGGCAGGCATATGTTGTGGTTGGACGAAGACTAACGCCCATATGAGGCGAAAGGAATGCGATAGTGAGCGAATTTCCCCAAAAAGCAGCGATTGTCGGCGGCGGCCCTGCAGGGTTGGCCATGGGCCGGGCGTTGCAGCATTTCGGGATCGACTTTGAAATCATCGAACAGAACGACGATTTTGGCGGCCTTTGGAACCGCGATTGGGACAAATCCCCGATCTACGAGACCGCGCACTTTATATCATCGCGCACCATGTCACACTTTGCCGGCTATCCGATGCCAGACGATTGGCCGGACTACCCGCGCCATGATCAGATCCTCGAATACACGCGCAGCTTCGCGAAAGAGACGGGGATGTACGACAAGGCGCGCTTGGGGGTGGAGGTGGTCAACGCCTCCCCCGCCGACGGTGGCTGGACGCTGACATTCGGCAACGGGCAGATCGCGCAGTACCGCTGGCTGATTTGCGCCAATGGCGCAACCTGGGATGCGGCGGCGCCCGACCTGCCAGGCGATTTCAACGGAATCATCCGCCATTCCCGCGAGTATAACAGCGGTGATGAATTTGCGGGTAAGCGCGTGCTGATCGTCGGCGCGGGGAATTCCGGCGCCGACATCGCCTGCGACGCGGCCCAGCGCGCGGACTATGCCGGTATCTCGATGCGGCGCGGGTACTGGTTGATCCCGAAACATATCGAAGGCGTCCCCAGCGACGTCTATGGCGCGAACCAGCCCAAGATCCCGCTATGGCTTAAGCAAAAGATCCTGCGCAAGCGCCTGCTGAAACAGATCGGCGATCCAACGCGCCTTGGTCTGCCGATGCCGGACCATGAACTGTTTGAAACGCACCCCTTGCTGAACGACCAGATCCTTCACTACCTCCGCCACGGGGACTTGAAGGTCTATAAGGATATCGAGCGGCTGAACGGAGATGAGGTCATCTTCAAAGGCGGCGTCCGCGAACGGTTTGACGAAATTATCCTGGCCACAGGCTACACCTGGTCCGCGCCCTTTCTGCCTGAAGAGGT
Source organism: uncultured Pikeienuella sp. (assembly GCA_965659735.1). GTDB lineage: Bacteria > Pseudomonadota > Alphaproteobacteria > Rhodobacterales > Rhodobacteraceae > Pikeienuella. Next base: position 23,660 of record CBFHXH010000034.1, on the reverse strand, counting down.
GAATCCGTTCAGCGCTGGCCGGGTTGAACTGCCCCTGTCGATGTTCCCGCAGGATCGCGACGACCTGTTTTTCATCAGTTTTGTCAAAGCGGCCGGATCGTCGATCACCCTGTTTGGCGAAATGGCGTGGATCATCACGCGGGCGCTGAAGGCGGACGGCACGGAAAAGGACAAGTTTCGCGCCAAGATCGCCAAGAACGACTTTGACCTGCGCAAAGGGCTGAAGCTGATCTCAACCGAAAGGAACAAGGCCTATATCAACCGCGACGCCTACATGGCCGCGTTCCAAAAGCTGCGCCGCCACATGGGCTGGCCCAAGGCGGAAACCATATGAGGGCGCTCGCCTTCGCGGCCGCGCTTGTCGCAGCCCCCGCCGCAGCCTGCGAGGTTGAACTGATCCTGGCGATGGATGTGTCCCGGTCCGTGATGAACCCGGAATACGATCTGCAGATGGAAGGGTTGGCGGACGCATTTCGCGACGCGGTCGTCCTTGATCTGATCGAAGGCGCAGGCGGCGTCATGGCGACCGTTACGCAATGGTCCGGCGCAGGCGATCAGGCGCAGACAGTGCCGTGGCAATATCTTGAAAGCCGGGCGTCCACATTATCCTTCGCCGATGAGATTTCGAACCAGCGCCGGTCGTATTTCGGGGCCTACACAGCAACCGGCGATGCGCTGCTGCACGCGGCTGCGATCTCGGCCACGAACCCCACGACATGTCGGCGAAAGGTGATCGACGTATCTGGCGACGGCAAAGGCAATCGCGGGACCGATCCCAAACGTGTCTCAGCGCAGCTGGTCAATCAAGGATTTACGATCAACGCGCTGGCCATTCTGGGCGCCAAGCCCAGCCCCCTGGATTTCTACGCCCGCGATGTAATCGGCGGCCCCGGCGCCTTTGTCGAAGCTGCGGACGGGTTTGACGCCTACGCCGCCGCAATCCGTCGCAAGATACTGCGAGAGCTGTCACCCGCTTTCGCCACCCTCGCTGACCAGAAAAAGGTGACCAAATGAAATGGCTTCCCCTTTTCGCCGTCCTTCTGGCGCTGATCGCTTTCATCGCCGCGCCGCCCGCCGCCCCACAAGTTGCGGCGCAAGAGGCGAAGTGCGATGTGGAGCTTGTGCTGGCGATGGATGTCAGCCGATCCGTATCCACCCGCGAATACGCGTTACAGATCGGCGGACTGGCTCAAGCCCTCAGCCATCCCGAGGTGATGGAGGCGATTGAATTTCTGCCCGGCGGCGTGATGGCGACTGTAATGATCTGGGGCGACGCCAGCCAGCAAAAGCAAACGACGCCGTGGACCCATTTGACGGGCCCGGCCGATATTCTGCCCTTTGCGCAGGAGGTCGCCAAAACCAAACGCCATTTCGGATTTACCCTGACAGGGCTGGGCAAGGCGATGATCTACGCTGACGAACTGACCCGGACCAACCCGCGCGAATGTCGGCGGCGCATCATCGACATTTCAGGGGACGGGGTCTGGAACCATGGCCCGCGCCCGTCAGCCGTCTGGCGCACCGGTATCTCGAACGATGTCACAATCAACGGTCTCGTAATCCTTGGTGCGACCCCAAGCCCCCTGCCCTTCTACGAGGCTGAGGTGATCGGCGGTTACGCGGCCTTCGTCGAAGTCGCGGAAGATTTCGACGATTACGCGCCCGCGATCCTGCGCAAATTGCTGAGGGAGCTTTCGCCCTCGCTATCTTCCGCGCCGCCGGCACCAGATCGAACGGTTATTGAGTGATCTTCAAGTTGATCAAATCGCTTGCCGCTTTGGCCCTTCTAGCGGGCCCCGCGATCGGGCGCGCGGCGGACTGTCATGCCGCACTGGTTTTGGCGCTCGACGTATCGGACAGCGTTGATGCGCAGGAGGCGGACTTGCAGCGCACCGGTCTGGCCAACGCGCTGCGTGACGAAGCCGTGCGCGCAGCGATCACCCCGCGATTGGGGCTGGGCACCGCTTTGATGGCCTTTGAATGGTCCGACCCGCGGTCGCAGGATGTCATCGTTCCCTGGCGGCTGCTGCAAAGCGACGCCGATATCGACGCTTTCGCCGCCCAATTGGAAACATCCCCGCCACCCCGCGTGCCGGGCCAAACGGGGATCGGCGGCGCAATGCATTTTGCCGCCGCCGCCTTTGCCGATGCGCCGCCTTGCGATCGACAGCTGATCGATATCTCAGGTGACGGACCCGGCAACACGGGCATCCCACCTAGCGCCATAAAGGAAAGTGGTGCGCTGGCCAACATCACCATCAACGGCCTTGTCATCCGCAACCCGGAACTGGACAGCGCACAGCCCCCATCGCGCGACCCCCTGCCCTATTATCAGAAAGAGGTGAAACACGGCCCCGGCGCCTTTGTGATCGTGATCGATGATTTTAATGATTACGAGGACGCCATTCGCCGGAAATTGCTGCGTGAACTCAGCCCGAATTTCTCGTCCCTCAGATGATCCAGCGCGCCGCCCTATGCTATATCATATGGGCGGTGCTCAGCACGTCCGCCGCCAAAGCTGCAAATTGCGAGCTAGCACTGGTCTTTGCGCTGGATGTTTCGGCCTCCGTCAACTCCCGCGAATACGACATTCAGAAGGGCGGTTTGGCCAACGCGTTGCGGGACGCCGAGGTTCGCGAAGCGATCCTTCTAGAGCCGGGATCGGTCTGGTTTCTGGCGTATGAATGGTCCGCCTCATCACAGCAGGCGATGATCGCCGACTGGGCGCAAATGCGCGGCCCAGCCGATATCGACCGCTACGCCGCACAGCTTGATACGCATCAGCGCGTCTACGACAAAAGCGCCACCGCTTTAGGACAGGGCCTTTCCTTTGGGCTCAGCCAGTTTCGCAGCCTGCCCGCGTTTTGCGCCCGGCATGTGATCGATGTCAGCGGCGACGGCATCAATAATGATGGCGTGGCCCCGGATGCGTTACGCGATGCGGGACGGTTGGCCCCCGTCACCGTCAACGGACTTGTGATTGCTGGCGCGACACCCAATCCCGTACCTTACTATCAGGACAAGGTGATTTGGGGTTCGGACTCATTCATGATGATCGCGCGCAACGGGTTTGAAGATTACCCTGATCTGATCAAGGGCAAGCTGCTGCGCGAACTTCGCCCACCACAGTTTATTGGCGCTGCGCAATGACCCGCTTGTTTGCAGCTGCGATATGCGTCCTGTCACTGGCGTCAGCAACCGGCGCGCGGGCATGCGAGCTGGCGCTGGTGCTGACGATCGATATCTCGGGCAGCGTTGATAGCCAAGAATACAGCATCCAGATGGACGGCCTGGCCGCAGCGCTGAACGATCCGACAGTGCAGGACGCGCTGATTGACGCCAAGGCGCAGATCGCCGTGCTGCACTGGACGGGCGCATCGCGCCACGTGTTGATTTCAAACTGGCGTCAGATATCGACCCGCGCAGACGTCGAAACCATTAGCCAGGTCGTCAGCGAGGCGCCTCGGGAATATCGCCACTTTTCCACCGCCATCGGTGACGCGCTGATCGTGGCGGCGGATCTGTTGGGCGCGGTTGGCGGCGCGTGCGAGCGTCAGGTGATCGACGTCTCCGGCGATGGGCCGTCGAACGAGGGCGCGGACGTCACCGTCATCCGCGACAGCCCGGTGCGCGGCGGCGTGCAGATCAACGGCCTGGCGATTGAGACAACGGACGACACACTAACCAACTATTACCGCACCCATGTGATCGGCGGGCCCGGCGCTTTTGTGCTGACGGCCAAGACGTTTGAAGACTATCCCCGCGCCATCCGTCGCAAATGCTGCGCGAGATCACCAAACCGGTGTTCGAGGCGCCGCGAACCTCAGGTCACGACGCCAGTTAGATCAGCGGATGATGCGCTTCCAGAAGACAACCTTGTCGCCGCCATCTTCATAGAAATCGCGAATTCGCGCCTCTTCCTCAAGGCCGTTCTTTAGATAAAAATTGCGGGTCCGTTGGAATGCATCCGACCCCAACGTTTCGATAATGAGAATGCGGGCGCTCAGCTCCGCAAGGTTTGCCTCCAGATAACGCAGCATCGCCGCGCCGACGCCTTGCCCCTGCCGGTCGGGTGCCACACCTATTGCCAACAGGTTCCATGCCGCGTCCGCCATCCGCTCAGGCTCAGGCTCACAAAAGCCAAAGCCCTGGATCCCATCGTCATCAACGACAAACCAGAGGTCGGCCTTTGACCCATCGAGATAGCCGGCGATCATGTCCTCCAGTATCTCAGCGGGAAAAAGATCCGTCGCTTTGGCGAGCCGTCCGATGGCGGCGAGATCTCGTGTTTCGACGGGACGTATAGAAATAGTCATGGGTTCGGTCCTCCTATTGATTATCGGTTTGCGCCCGCACCGAACGGCGCCCCAGCATCGAGATGCGGTAAGGCTTGCTGCCGGTTGAGCGGATCAGGCGCCTAGCTTTCAGGCGGGTGAAAACGGCCAGTGTGCAATCAGCCAGCACATGGCCTTCGCGGGTGTAACAGGTGACGGATTTCACCTTGCCGTTTAGCGCGCGCACATGATCGATTGCGCCGCCCTGCGCCAGCACGTGCAGCACGCGCTGTTCTGTTTTTGTGATATTCATGTCTGTTGCTCGGTTGTTGCATCAGGCCGCAACAAAAGGCCCCGCATCGCGCAGGGGCCTTAGCCGCATGATGCGTTCCCTTGGGAACTCACATCAGGCTCGGATCACATTCTCCAGCATCAAAGCTCCGAACGTGGGCGACGCAACGGTGCGCGGCCTCAACGCCCGACCGCTATCGCCACGATGCCGGCCATGCAACATAAAGGCGCGGCGCGGTCGCCGAATCCTTGTGAACTGTGTCACTGGCGCCTATAAGAGCGACGTCTCTTCGCGGACTATGGCGATAAACGCGCACGTAATAAACGGATCGGACCCGGGGGCGGTACCCGGCGTCTCCACCAAACTACCCCGTTCATTTGGCGGTTAGTGGGGACGAAATAGGATCGACGGACGTCTAA
>CBFHXH010000034.1:0-18665 GCA_965659735.1 uncultured Pikeienuella sp. | reverse complement strand
GTTAGCTTTTGCTCGGTGAGTCACCACCGTTATCGGTACAAATAGTATAGTTGCAAATGACAACCGTGCTCCGGTCGCAGTTGCTGCGTAAGCAGTAACAAGACCAAAACTTAAGCCCTTGCCCCTAGCCGGGTAAGGCGGGGTTCGCAGGCGCCTGGCAACAGAAGCCTGCACTAATCACCCCAAGAAAAGATGCGATAAAGCGCCCCCTGCGCCAGCGCCGCCTTCCCTCGGCCAAAGAATCAGATATTGTCGCCCGCGCAAACAAGAACACGGGTGACCGATGACCATGACGGAACTGAACTATGGCTTGATGATGCAGCGAGCCTTGCGTAGCGTCATGGCCGAGGCGCTGAGCGTCGTGGTCGATGGGGGTCTGCCGGGCGACCACCATTTTTATATCACCATCAACACCAGACACCCCGACACAGACCTGCCAGATTGGCTGCGCGCGGACTATCCCGACCAGATCACCATCGTGCTGCAGTTCGAATTCGCTGACCTGGAGGTTACCGACCAAGGATTTGGCGTGTCGATGAGCTTTAATGACCGCCACGCGCATATCTATGCCCCGTTTGATGCAGTTCTGACCTTTGTCGATCCATCAGTGGAATTCGGTCTGAAATTCGATGCGACCGAGATCGACATCGAAGATGAAGCCGCCGAACCTGAACCCGAACCCAAAGACAACCAGGGCGACGGCGCTGAGGTAGTCAGCCTCGACCAGTTCCGGAAGACCTGAACGCAAAGACCACGCCTTGTGCATCTTGGGGTTGGACGCTCTCTCGCCTCCTCTGCTATAGCAGTCGGCAATCCTTAACAGCCGAAAAGGGGGCTTCCTTATGACCAAGACACGCACCGAAACCGACAGCTTCGGGCCTTTGGAGGTCCCTGCGGACAAATATTGGGGCGCGCAAACGCAGCGCTCCATCATCAATTTCCCGATCGGGTGGGAAAAACAGCCCGTTGCGATCGTTCGCGCCCTGGGCGTCATCAAGCGGGCCGCGGCCGAGGCGAACATGGAGCTTGGCAACCTCGACAAGAAAACCGGCAAGGCAATCGTCAAGGCCGCCAACTGCGTGATCAAGGGCGAGCTGGACGACAACTTTCCATTGGTTGTCTGGCAAACCGGTTCAGGTACTCAGTCGAACATGAACGCCAACGAGGTGATCGCAAACAAGGCGATCGATATTCTGGGCGGCAAGATCGGGTCGAAAGATCCAGTCCATCCGAACGATCACGTGAACCGCGCGCAATCGTCGAACGATACATTTCCGACCGCGATGCACATTGCGACGGCCACCATGGCGCATGACGTTCTGCTTCCGGGCCTTCAGAAACTCCTGAAAGAGCTGAAAATAAAGGAAAAGAAGTTTGCCAAGATCATCAAGATCGGCCGCACCCACACCCAGGACGCGACACCGCTGACGCTGGGCCAGGAATTTGGCGGGTATGTCCATCAGGTCGCTCAGGGGATCAAGCGAATCGAGCAGGCGCTGAAGAACATCTATCCACTGGCGCAAGGCGGCACCGCCGTCGGCACCGGCCTGAACACGCTGAAAGGCTTTGATAAAGCGTTTGCGGCGAACGCCGCCAAGATCACCAAGCTGCCCTTCAAGACCGCGCCGAACAAGTTCGAAGCGCTGGCCGCACACGACGCAATTGTTGAGATGTCGGGCGCGACCAAGGTGGTCGCCGCCTCATTGTTCAAGATCGCAAACGACATTCGCCTTCTCGGCTCTGGCCCCCGCTGTGGCCTGGGCGAGTTGATGCTGCCTGAGAATGAGCCCGGCTCCTCCATCATGCCCGGCAAAGTGAACCCGACCCAGTGCGAGGCGCTGACGCAGGTCTGCGCGCATGTCATGGGCAACGACGCTGCGATCGGCTTTGCCGGCAGCCAGGGCCATTTTGAGCTGAACGTCTATAAACCGATGATGGTCTATAACCTTCTGCAATCGATGCAGCTGCTGGGCGACGCGTCTGTCGCATTCACGGATAACTGCGTGAAAGGGATCAAGGCCGACGAAGACCGGATCAGCCAGCTGATGTGGGAAAGCCTGATGCTGGTCACCGCGCTGGCGCCAGAAATCGGTTATGACAACGCCACGACCGTCGCCAAGACGGCCCACAAGAACCGAACCACTCTGAAGGAAGAAGCGATGCGTCTTGGCTTTGTCGACGAAGCGACCTTCGACAAGGTCGTACAGCCCAAGGACATGATTGGTCCCAAATAACCAGCAGGATCCCAATACATTCAGACCGCAGGGCGCCTATCAGCGCTCTGCGGTTTTTCTATGTTGCCTGGCGCAGGTGGGCCATAAATACGCCGTTGATCAGGACCGTACGGTCGCAAAGTCTCTGACAGTACGAAGTGGAGCGACAAACGTTCTACGGGTATTGTTCTTCCATCCCGTCGAGACTCTTGTAACTTTTTGGACAGTAGCGGTCTCATAGAACCTCAATATTGGCTTTTTTTTAGCGCTATCGCCTCAGATACGAAGCACTACGTCTTGCTAATCCAATACCCATCAGAAAATCACCATGTCCGCCGCACAGCGCGTGATTAGTTGTTAGCGAAGCATTGAATAGCGCACGTGACCACCGCTATCGTGGATTGCGGTGATCACCACGACGTCTGAGTGGTCTTTCAGGCCCAATTTTGGGCGCATCATCTCGGCGCTATCAACGCAAATTGCAAGTCCACTTAATCGTCGCTTGCATGGACGCAGCCAATCACGGGTTTCGGCTCCAGTTTCGGCGGGCGCCCCGACGATGATGACCTGTTTCATTCAATACCACATTTTTTAGATATTTAGGGCTATTCAACGAATGGCGCGAGTAATGCGTTATAATATTCGTGATTCTCACTCTTCTATAGGTTGCATGTTTTCTGTGGTGCCATCTGGCTTTGATGACCTGAATTATGGCGAAAATACGACTTTGAGACTTTTTTTTGCCACATTCCTACCCTTTCTCGATATAGTTGGGGCACACCTTAGGCGACATGTAGACGGGAACATGCACAAGCACGTTCACCTCGAAGCAAAAGGTCCAGTTGATGCGGGCGACAGCCTGACAGCAGGGCCAAAACAGGCGGACAATCCGCCACGATAACAGTCTGTTTTTTGGCCACACCGCCAGGAATAGACATTGGGGAACCTGGGAGTGCGTTGCGCGCAAAGAAGACGCCACCATAAAGCGGCCTGACTCTGCGAACGGCGCTCACAATCAAGGAAAAGGCCAGGAGGCGCAAGACAGATGAGTTACACACGTCCCGCAAAAAGATCACTGACCCTGTGCGGACACCGGACCAGCGTTACGTTAGAAGAACTATTTTGGCAGGAGTTTCAATCACTTGCCAAAGATAGGGCGATTTCAGTGAATGCGCTTGCCAGTCGAGTAGACGCTACGCGGCCTTCAGGTGTAGGCCTCGCATCAGCAATTCGCGTGTTCGTTCTCGACGCGGCTTTGCAGCAGAAATACATCACCCAGACAGCTGCGGTATAACCCGCTAACGCGGTTTCAAAGACAGCCAGACGCCGATGTCCGACCTGACGGTCAACTGTGTCACCGGGGTTGGCACCCTGTCGGCGACGGGCGTTAATTGAAATGCCCTCACGATCATCGCCAGCAGTAATACCCCCTCCAACATCGCGAATCCGGCCCCCGTGCACACCCGGGGCCTTGCGCTGAACGGCATGTATGCGTCCGTCTGGGCGCCTTTTTGTGCGTGGTCAGACCATCGATCTGGGTCGAATTGGTCTGGATTTGGCCATATTCTCTCATGCCGTTGGAGGTGCCATGGTGACAAAATGAACATCGACATTTTTGCAATGTCACGGCTGCGAAAATGTTCGTGATGTTTCGTCTCCCGCACCATCATTGGAACTGGGGGGTATAAACGCAGCGCTTCGCGAAACACGTTACGGGCGAGTGGTAACTTCCGCAGATCACTGAATTCTGGCCTGCGATCACCCAATGCCACATCAATTTCAGCGGCGGTGCGTTCCTGAATGACCGGATCATTGGCCAATAGATATAATGTCCAGGCAAGGGCGCTAGCCGACGTTTCATGCCCCGCCAGGAAAAAGATCGCAACTTGATCCAGCATCTCCTTTGCATCGAACTGATCGCCCGTAACAGGGTCGTGGGTCGTCATGATCTTGGTCGCAAGATCATCTGGCGCGACGCCTGCTGCAATGTTAGCGGCGTGCTGATCAACATAACGACGAAGCAGCGCGCGAATGGCGCGCCCTTCTTTTCGGGCGGCTTTGCGGCCCACCCGCGGGATCCATCCAGGCGCGTTCATGATGTCGAGCATGCTCATAACAGGCGCCGTGCGTTGATACCGGCGAAAGGCGTGAAACACGGCCTGCGCGTCGTCGGTCTCAATCGGTTCGGAAAAAAGGGTGCGAAAGATGACGTCGGCGGCGGCATGGCTCGTCTCAAACTCCATCTCCACCGGCGCGCCGTCGGCGAGATTGCCCAGGCGGGCAACGCAGGTTTCGGCGGCGTCGCACATTGCCGGAAAGACCTCTTTCAACCGCCCGCCAGCAAAGGCCGGATCGATCATGCGGCGCTGGCGTTTCCATAGTTCGCCATTGGTTCCAAAAACGCTGTCACCCAGCAGATCATAAAGCGTGCGGTGGATCACTTCGGCCTTGGGGAAATCATCGGGGCGTTCGATCAGCGCGGTTTTCACCAGCTCAGGCTGGTTGACCAGATAGGCGTTGCGCACCGGCGTTTTCACCTCGGCCATCCAGGCGCGGTAGAGCGACGATTTCAGCGCTGCGAAAATGCTTGTCCGCGCCAGCCGCCACCGCATCCAAACCGAAGCATTCTCTGGCCGCGACGGAGGTTTCGGCGGGGTGAACAGCGGCCGGTCAGTCACGCAGCCGCATCTGTATAAAGGGCGCGCCCTTCAGTTTTGGCGATTCATTCCGGGCGGCGAACCGTTCAGCCAATCGGATCGGACCGGCGGTAATACGGAAATAATCAAAATCGATCGGACGATCGAAGGCGCAGAGATACTGGATGTGAATGCGAAACCACTTGTTCTTAAGCTCTACCTGCATTTCGGGTGAGATCGCCTCCCAAAATGTGGCGGAGATGACCTTGGGGTTACGCCGCTCGCGCCGCGGCGGCGCGACGCCTGATACGCCAACCGGGTCAGACAGCGCATAACATCCGCCGTCAGCCGGCGATGAGACGTCGATCCACTCAATCTCTTCCGCCCGGCCCAGTAATCGCAATTCATCCCTAAGGCGCGTTGCGCCAGGCAGAAAACTCAGCATCGGGATCGTCTGACCCAATGTCAGAAACGACAGGTGCGAACCCTTGCGCCGGTCTGCCCCCATCTGGACCACCCGGACCGCAACCGAGGCGGCGTATGACCCACCCGATGAATGGCCGACGATCAGAACCTCATCGCAGTCGTTCTTGGCCCAATCGCTGTAGACCCGCGCCGCAAATTCATCGACGCGATCCTCAATTTCGGGCGCTTCGCCTTGGGAATGCGCCGCCGTAAATCCGAAATCACACATCAGGTAATAGACCAACAGCGACTCATCGATCTTACGGCTAAGCCGCATTATGCCGTAGAACACAATCACGAATAGCGGCGATCCAGCCCAGAGCGGCAGACCGGAAACTTCAGCGAACAGCCAGACGGCAAATCCGCAATTCCAAATTGCGAACAGAAGGTAAAGCGTCAGAAATGCGACCGGATACATGCCGACCCAGGTCGAAAGTCGCCGGATTTTCTGCAGAGCGCCGAACGCGCCCGACTCGACATAACACCAGAACGTCTTGATCATTAGAATATAGACGCGCCACATCGGCATCCGCATCTATGACCGCGCAATGTCATCCCAGCGCAACATCGTCACTTCGGCGTTTGAGACAACGTCGCCATCGCGCAGTTCCGCCGACCAGATCGCGGCTGAGGCGCCCTTTTCGTATTCCAGCGCCGACACGTCGATCTCATACCCCGAAATCACCGCCTGCTTTTGCGATTCATCGCGGTAGAGCTGATAATATCAGCCGCGGTCCCTGTGGGTCGTAGCCAGAGATATAATATACGCGCCGCCGCCGAACCGACTGGCGCGCTCGGTCAGGTTGGTCAACGGGAGCGGCGTCTGTCACCAGAGGTATCCGTTACTTAAGCGCTAGGCGTGACCGTCGCGGCGCTTGGCGATGTCAACACATTTCAATCGGATACTAGGGCGGTTCTCGATCAAACTGAATCAGTTTGTTCGAGAACCAAGACAGGAACCGTCAGCGCAGATTGCGCATACCAATCAATCTGCTGATCCAGATTGATCGGAAACCGCTCCAGGCAAATCCTACCAACCGGCAAAGATGTCCTATGTGCGATTTACGGTTTCAATACGGCGGATTTTAGCCAGCGTTAGCCGATTGTCGCCAGAATGGGGAACGTATCCAGCAGCCAGAACGCTGCTGCACTGAACGTGCCGGTGATCATGGCGACGCCGACGACGATCAACAAAACACCCATCGCCTTTTCCACCAGACCCATGTGACGGCGAAACCCCTTCATCCACTCCATGAAAGGACGGACAAAGAAAGCCGCCAAAATGAACGGCAAGCCCAGACCCGCTGCATAGACCGACAATTGCGCGATCCCTGTCACGATCGTTTCTTCCTGCGCCGCCTGCGCCAGGATCGTCGCAAGGATCGGACCGATGCAGGGCGTCCAGCCAAAGGCGAAGGCGAGGCCGATGATATACGCGCCCGCATACCCCCCAGCCGATTTGCCGGCGTCAAAGCGCGCCTCTCGCATCAGGAACGGGGTCTTGATGACGCCCAGGAAATGCAGGCCAAAGATGATGATCACTCCGCCAGAGATCTGGCCAAACAGGATCATGTTGCGCAGCAGGATCTGCCCCAGCGCAGTGGCCGTCGCCCCCAGCGCGACAAACACGGTCGCCAAGCCCAGCACAAAGAAGATGGAGGAGATCAGAATCCGCCGCTCAGCAGCCTTGTCAGCCGTGTCTTCGTCCGAGATCTGGTCGATTGTCGTACCGCCAATGAACGCAAGATAAGGCGGCACCAGCGGCAGAACGCAGGGCGATAGAAAGCTGAGAACGCCCCCCGCGAATGCCCATACATATTCTATCATGCGCCGATCCTCCGCCTGGCTGTTCCCCGTGCCTATAGCAGCCAGGGATAAAGGTCGCCTCACGTTTCCGCGCGGCTCTGAAATGTTCAGATGGTTTTCAAATAGGCGATGATCGCCTCAATGTCAGGGGCGGACAGCCGGGTGCGACCAACCAGATCATCCGGCGCATCCCCATATTCGCCAACAATATAGTAAGCTGGCATCGTCGTCTCTGGCACGCGGATTTCCGGCGCGACAATCATCAAACGAATTTCACCATCGGACAGCCGGTCAGAAACGCTGTTCAGGTCCTTTTGATGGCAAGCCGAACACCCAGCGCTCAACATCAGGACGCCGCCGCGGTCCGGGTCCGCCGCGCCTTCGACCAATGGCGCGGGAATCGCAGTAGCGTCCACCACTGTGTAGGCGACCAAAGGCGAGTCAGCCGATACTGCAGCGGCGACTAAGATAAACATTGGAACAAGCGTTTTCATGACACCAGTTGTCATAACCGATCGTTGACGCCAACTAAATGCTGAGGTCACGCCTTGGCACGCACCCGGGCCCGCAAGGCGATTAACGCAAGCGCGGCGAACAACAGCGCGCCTGGCGCAGGCAGTGCGATAGCGGCAGTCGCCGTGACCAGCCCGCTAAGAGCAGTCGCAATTAAAAGACCCGCCGTCACAAGAGTTAAAACAAACATCGTTTGCCGAACCCAACACCAAGGCGATGTCACCGCCGGCGTCCGTCAAAGTATCGCCGAAGGCGAACGTGACCTGATTGACGATGATGTCACCCGGATTGAGGAAACTAGTGAATATCAGGCTGTCGCCATTTGATGCGCCGTCAATCTCGATGTTCTCAAGCAAGCGTTCACCGAGGCTGATGTTGATTGCGAAATAGGTGGTTGTTTCTTCGTCATAGTCGAAAGAACCCGTCAGCGCACCGCCACTGCCAGCCTCGACGTCCTGCAATGTCCACGTAACGGTTGCTGCGTGCGTCACCGCACCAGCCACGATCATCATCACGCTCGCGACCATCGTCATCAATTTGGGCATCATTTACTCGCTACACCTCCCCTACCGAAGGGAGAGCGTTACAACGACCAACTCTCGTTGCAAATAAATACCCTTGGGCTGCGGCGTCTCGCCCGCCCAATTGAACCGATCTCCACCCTTCGCTATAGCAGCGCCGACCATTACAGCGAAGGACAGCGCCATGGGTTTCAAATGCGGCATCGTCGGTCTGCCCAATGTCGGCAAGTCGACCCTTTTCAACGCCCTGACCCGTACAGCGGCGGCGCAGGCGGCGAACTTTCCGTTCTGCACGATTGAACCCAATGTCGGCGAAGTATCCGTACCTGACGAACGGCTGGATACCCTTGCTGAAATCGCAGGGTCCAAGGAAATCATCCCAACCCGCCTGACATTTGTCGACATTGCAGGGCTGGTGAAGGGCGCCTCGCAGGGCGAAGGCCTGGGCAACCAGTTCCTTGCGAACATCCGTGAAACCGACGCGATCGCCCACGTGCTGCGCTGTTTCGAAGATGACGACATCACCCATGTTGATGGGCGTATCAATCCGCTGGAAGACGCTGAAACCATCGAAACCGAACTGATGCTTGCGGATCTGGAAAGCATCGAAAAACGCCTTTCGGGCCTCGTGCGCAAGCTGAAGAGCAACGACAAAGAAGCCGTGTTGCAGAACCGGTTGCTGAACGACGCCAAAGCCGCGCTGGAAAAAGGGCGCCCCTCCCGCACCGTCGAAGTCGCGGCGGAAGATCAAAAACAGTGGGAGATGTTGCAGCTTCTCACCTCGAAGCCCGTCCTGTTCGTTTGCAACGTGGCAGAGGCGGATGCGGCGGAAGGTAACGAATGGTCTGCCAAAGTCGCCGAAATGGCGGCGGCGCAGAACGCGGGCCACGTGGTGATTTCGGCGGCGATTGAGGAGGAAATCTCCCAACTCGACCCCGATGAACGCGACATGTTCCTCGAAGAGATGGGCCTGACCGAAGCGGGGCTCGATCGCCTGATACGCGCGGGATACGACCTTTTGGGTCTGATCACCTATTTCACCTGCGGACCAAAGGAAACGCGCGCCTGGACCATCGAAAAAGGGTGGGGCGCGCCAAAGGCTGCGGGCGTGATCCACGGCGACTTTGAAAAAGGCTTCATCCGCGCAGAAACCATCGCTTACGACGATTTCGCCGAACTGGGCGGCGAGCAAAAGGCGAAGGAAGCCGGCAAAATGCGGTCAGAGGGCAAGGCCTATATCGTCAAGGACGGCGATGTGATGCACTTCCTGTTCAACACCTGATCAAGCGATGACCGTCTCGATTGATCCAGCCGCCGTTTTCGCAGACCTCGCACCTGCGATCGCAGCGATCCGATCACTCGCGACCTTCAGTGATTTTAGGGAAGACAGTCCTATCCTGTCTGCGAGGGACGCAGCGGCGAAAGTTTCGGCGCTGGAAGACGCCTTTCGCCCCCACAGTCAGGTGCTGAGGGTCCAACTTGCCGCTCTGGCCGGGGATTTGAATGCCGCGGAAAAGGCCAAAACGCCATTTAGCCCCGCAGCGATGATGAAGATGGCCGCCAGCCATCGCACCGGCGGCGCTCCGGACCCGCTGCCTGCCTTGTTTCATGAAACGCCCGACACGGGACCGTTGAATACAGACAGCTGGCCTGCCCTTTTGATCTTTGCCGAGGCGCGCCGGCGTTACTTTTCCTATTGGTTCGGTACGCTGGAGAATTTCCGCAAAAACTCCGCTCGCCGCGTCGCCGCGCTGAACTGAAGCATTGCTCAGCGGCCTCTAACGTCCAAGCCGCAGGCCTCGCGCGGAACCCAAACGTTCTTTGAGTTCCCAATACGAACTGCAGAACCACATACAGGGCGTCGTCGTAAGGTGCGCTAAGGCGCGTCCCATGCGGCTTTTACAACCTACGACACATAGGGCCTAAGGTTAACAAAATGTAATTTTACTCAATAACAGATACTTACGCCTTGTTTCACGCGTGAAACCATCCAAAGTTTCACACTCGCAGGGCCATCAACGCCTCAAACCGCGCCAAGAACGCCGCTTCAGCCTCTGCCGGGGGCTTTGGCTTCAGGCGCACCGTCTCCCACCCTGTGAACCGGGGCCGCGTGAAAAATTTTCGCGCTTCATCTTCGGAAAAGCCGGCCAGTTGCACGGCTTCATAATAGGCCGACGCCTTGTCCGCCCTTTTGATGCGGGCCTTTACGGTTTCTGAAGGATGGGCCGGTAGGCCAAACCTGACATGCACTGCCGCCTCCAACCGCGCCTCAAAGGCCTTGTAATCATATCCGATCGCGCCTTTGAACGGGCTGATCATATCGCCAATGACATATTCAGGCGCGTCGTGTAGCAACGCCATCAACTGCTGGTCCACGCTGGGCGAAGGCCGAAAGATGCTGAAAAGCCGTTCGACCAGCACCGAATGCTCTGCAACAGAATAGGCCCAATCACCTTTTGTCTGCCCGTTCCACCGGGCGACTCGGGCAAGCCCGTGGGCGATATCTTCGATTTCCACATCCAGCGGCGACGGATCCAGCAGGTCAAGTCGCCTGCCGCTCAACATTCTTTGCCACGCGCGCGGGCTGTCCGTCGCCATTGTCTCGTGTCCCAGTTCACACTAGCTGCATCTTCGAGATCGATAGGCCCCAACCGTCGCATTGTCGAGCAGCGGCGCCCCTGATATATCGCGCGGTAGTTCACCTGCGGCACCAACCGCAATAAAGGAGCATCTGATGCCTGAAGATTATTTAGTAAAGGACATCTCGCTCGCCGAGTTCGGCCGTAAAGAGCTGGACATCGCCGAAACCGAGATGCCAGGCCTGATGGCCCTTCGCGAAGAGTTCGGTGAAACGAAGCCGCTGAAAGACGCGCGGATCGTCGGCTCGCTGCATATGACCATTCAGACCGGCGTTCTGATTGAAACGCTGGTGGCGCTTGGCGCTGACGTTCGCTGGGCGTCCTGCAACATCTTCTCCACCCAGGATCACGCCGCAGCCGCCATCGCCGCCGCTGGCGTGCCAGTTTTCGCTGTGAAAGGTCAGACACTGGAAGAGCATTGGGATTACCTCGACAAATCCTTCATGTTCCCAGAAGGCCCGAACCTGATCCTCGACGATGGCGGCGACGCCACGCTCTACATCCTGCTCGGTGCCCGCGCTGAAGCTGGTGAAGATGTGATCGCCGTCCCCCAGTCGGAAGAAGAAGAAGCGATCAAAGCGCAGATCAAAAAGCGTATCGCCGAAAGCCCAGGCTGGTTCACTAAAATACGCGATCAAATCGTTGGCGTCTCGGAAGAGACGACGACGGGCGTTCACCGCCTCTATGAACTCGTCAAGCAAGGTCAGTTGCCCTTCCCGGCGATCAACGTCAACGATAGCGTCACCAAGTCGAAATTCGACAACAAGTACGGCTGTAAGGAATCGCTGGTCGACGGCATTCGCCGCGCCACAGACACCATGATGGCCGGCAAGACCGCCGTGGTCTGCGGCTATGGCGATGTTGGCAAAGGATCGGCCGCATCGCTGCGCGGCGCGGGCGCTCGTGTAAAAGTCACCGAGATTGACCCGATCTGCGCCTTGCAAGCCGCAATGGATGGTTTTGAAGTCGTAACGCTGGAGGAGGCTTGCCCCACCGCCGACATCATCATCACCACCACAGGCAACAAGGATGTCATTCGCATCGAGCACATGCGCGAAATGAAAGACATGGCGATCATTGGCAACATTGGTCACTTCGACAACGAAATTCAGGTCGCGGCGTTGAAGAACCACAAGTGGACGAACATCAAGGAACAGGTCGACATGATCGAGATGCCTTCGGGCAACCGCATGATCCTTCTGTCCGAAGGCCGTCTTCTGAACCTCGGCAACGCCACCGGTCACCCAAGCTTCGTCATGTCCGCCAGCTTCACCAATCAGGTGCTGGCTCAGATGGAGCTGTGGACCAATGGCGACGCCTACAAGAACGACGTCTACATCCTGCCCAAGCATCTGGACGAAAAAGTCGCCCGTCTGCACCTGGATCGGATCGGCGTGAAGCTGACTGAGCTTAGTGATGATCAGGCTAGCTATATCGGTGTTGAAACCGAAGGCCCGTTCAAACCTGAGCACTACCGCTACTAGTACGACCGCGTGAGGCGCGCTTTCAGCGCCTCACACACGCTTCAGGACGACATGCGCCTAGACCAATCACCCCAACACCTTCCACATTATCGCGAGACGCTCGCAGCCCGCTCCCCTGCGTGGCCCACAACGCGTTTGCTTGGCTGACAAGACGGCGATTGACGCCCACGCTTGAGCCTATTCGCCACTCGGTACGCGGTTCTGCGGTGACACCATACCATTGCTCAAGTGGTCGCTCACGCGGCCGACCGCGCCTTCGTTGAGGTCGCCGAATGCGCCACACAACCGCCATCGACGGGCTCCAAGGCAGAGGTCAATCATTTCATCCATAGCCGGCCATAACGCGATCCATTTGACGTAGTCGCCATTCATTTCACCAATCAATATAAACCAATCAACAGCATAGGCCTATAATGAATGGCTTTCATTGCGTTCGATTCAGAAGAATCACTGTGATTGATTTGCACGGATGGTGAGATTCGGTCTCATTCCATGCAATCTGATGTCACCATTCATGCACTGCAGCGGTTAAAGGATGTCCATGAACAGCTATTTTACAACCTAAGGGCAAAAATAAGTGACATTCGTTGCCCTTGAGCCAAAAACTGCTTTAAATCGCCTCTGTGGATGTGCATTTTCGCCGTGGGGATGGGCTAGGGGCTGATTGAGTATAGCTCCAAACCGTCAAATCCGCCGACAGGTCGCCGTTAGAAGATGGCGGCCCAAGGCGGGTTGTCTGGACCCAGGCTATCGGGCGCGTACGGGCCCAGTTCTGGCGTCTAATGCGTGCTGAGTAGTGTGATTGGGAGCTTGAGTGTGACGCCGGTATCGAAAGGTCAACGTGGGTGCGACCAAGACATCGTATTGAATTTGTTGCGTACCGCGTCAGTCATGGGTTGCGTTGAGGCTGACGAAACGCGTGAAGGGTCGCCTGTGTGTGTGGGCGAAGACGTACAGATCGCAGGTGAATGGGTGGGGCGGGCATCTCCCTCATTTGCTGGCGAACCGGGGCGAGTATTTCGGAAAGTAGCTCGTCATGCGCAGGGCGCGACGGCATTCGAAATGCTAAATGAAGCCCCCCGAAAAACGAAATTCATAGCGCTGTGTGGCGCTACTGGCGCCCAAGGCGCCTGCAACTGTTGGAAGTGGTGCGCTGGCTTGCACCCTGGTGATGGAAAGGTTCGGTTATGACCATGTACACCTATGAGTTTAGCGCATTCACCGAGGCGTCGCTGCTGGAAGCAGGACCTGGGAACGGATCAAACCTCGGAAATGGCGACTCATTTTATATGCCAGCAACGTCAGACACACTCGTCATTGTAACCGATAACGACACTTACCTGAGTGGTGACGGCCGTAAGAGGAGCAACGACATCGCCAAAGATGGCAGCTTCCAGACAGCTGAAATTTACGTTGACGGCGAAGAGGCCGGTAATGGCGGCAAGATCTACGGCGAGAAGTATTTCTGGGTCTTGGGCTCTTCCGATCAGTGGTACATGATGATCGAGATTGAGCAAGAAGGCATCAGCGGTGACTATTTCACTTTCTACAATGCTTACGGAGTACCAGTAGAAGGCGAAGAGCTGACTGTTTCCTGTAGTGGTAACATCAGCTCTTGGGAGCCGCACATGGGCTGTCTCGAAGGCGCGCCAGCCACCTCCCCGCCAGTCGCAGTTCTGGATTCCATTACAATCTCAGAAGGAGAGGCCATCGGCGACAACGGTGATAACGCCCAGCTCAATATTCTAGAGAACGATTTTGACGCCGACGGCGAAATCGAACTTATCAGAGTCAATGGCGCCGAGCCGGGCAGCGTCATTACAGTTACGACTGAGGGTGGAGTGACAGTTGGTGTCAACGTCGATGCGAACGGCAACCTGTTCTTCGACTCAGGATCCGATTTCGACGGCCTTCGCCTCGGCGAAAGCGATAGTTTCCAGCTGACCTATACGATTATCGACACTGACGGCAACGAGGCCAGCAGTACGGTAACCGTCACCATTGAAGGCGAAACAGAGATCGACGCTGTCGACGACTTTATCACCTTCAGTGAAACTGAATGTGCAGGCGATCTTGAAATCCTCGACAGTGGCGAAGGGTCCATTCTCGCAAATGACTCTCTAGAAGGGCAGCTCTATGACGGGCCTGTTGTCACTGTGAATGGGCAGAGCGGCAATGTCGGTGCGTGGATCGATCTGGAAAAATGCCGCGTGAAAGTAAACGCGGATGGCACGATCGACTTTGACGCAGATGGCGATTTCAGTAACCTAAACGATGGCGACAGTGAATCTATCACGCTGAACTACACGATCGCAGACGGCATCATCGCCCCACTCAACCCGGATGACGGCGTCGACATTTGCGCCTTCAAACATGACAATGACGGCGGCAAACCGGTTGAGATCGTCCTCACCTACTCCTTCGCTGACGGCTTTGATCAGGTGAATGCTCAGGATTCCGGCAAACGCGAGCTCAGCACCCTTGGCTCAGACGACGATGGAACCGTCTTCATCCAGATTTTCAACAAAGATGAAGAAAATGTCATCTGGGAAGGCTCTGTAGGCAACGGCGAAAGCTTCGCCGTCACCAACGGCGGCGACAAGTTCGACAGCGAAACCCATATCAAGATCTTCGATTTTGAAGGCGGTGCGCTGCTTCAGGACATTGAGTTCCACACCTCCTGCTCACAGCCGCTGGCGATCAATGACCGCTTCGGCTCAATCACGCTGAACGGCACGCAACTAGAAGGCGGCCGCCAAGTCGGTCTGGCTCTGACTGAGATGGGCGGCGGTGCTGCAGGCGCCACGGCAGTTGACACAGCCACAGTAACGATCGTCATTGAGGGTGAAACCGATGGGGATGAGTTCTGTCTCCTCGAGAACACCAATGATCCAGTTTCGACCAGCATCATCGTAGACTGCCCCGAGTTTGACGAAACGCCACAGGATCTCTGCATGTTCAAGTCCGCAGGCGACAAACCTGCGACGCTGCAAATGCTGTACAAATTCGGCACAGGGATCGAGCAGATCGTCGACGGCGACAAGCACGAGATTCTGACGGCCGCCACGCAGCCCGACGGCGCGGCGTGGAACGAAGTCTATATCGTCGTCAAAGACAAGAATGGAGTGGTTCAGTTTTCCGGGGACGTCGCACGAGGCGAGACCTTTGAAATCTCCGGGACCAAGGACGATGGCTCCTTCGAATCCGAGACCTACTTCGAGATTTACGACTTCCAGGGCGGCGCGCTTCTGCAGGAGATGAATGTTCACACTTCCTGCTCCGATCCGACCAATACGACGGACAGGTTTGGCTCTGTCACGCTCACCGGCGCAACGCTGCAGAGCGGGGCTGTTGTCTCTGGCTACACCAACACGCAGTATTCCGGCGACGCGCTGAGCTACACTCTGCTTGGGCCGGATGCGCATCTCTTCGAAGTCGACGCCAACGGCAATGTGAGCTTCATCAATGCACCTGACTTTGAGAACCCGCTCGATGTGGGTGCCGACAATGAGTATGTCGTCGTAGTGCGTGGAACGATCCCAGGTACGGACAAGTTTGAAGATCAGACGCTTTTAATCTGTGTGGAGGACGACGACGACGTCACCACAATCTCAGGCCGAGTTTTCCGCGACACGAATGAGGACGGACTTGAGGCCGAGTACACGACAGTCACGACGCCGCAGCCGGACGAAGTGCGCGACATCGCAATCGTCAATCGCAGCTTCGAGTCAGACAGCCTGAAAGACGATTATTATAATTCATCCATAACGGGGTGGTCGACCAACAGGCCCGGCTACACCGGCGAATGGGACCCTGCGGATGGGGACTTCATGTCCGGACCGACTTGCGGTGAGAACGTCGCCTGGATCGAAGGTGCCGGCACAAACATTTCGCAGACGCTTACCGAAACCTACAATGACAGTGCAACCTACACGTTCACGATCGACATTGGGGATAGCTTGTACGACAATATTGAGGACTTCACCGTTCGCCTGCTCGTCGGGTCGACAGTTATAGACGCCGTCTCGGGCAACACCGGCGTCGGGAATGACTTCGAAACGGTAACCCTGTCGAGCGCGAACTTTTCAAGCACTTCGGTGGACGGGCAGGCATTGACCATTGAGATCACAAATGACAGCGGCAGCTGGATCTATGTCGACAATGTTCTCGGCACAGTGACAACGCCCCAGCCTGATCTGGTGACGGTCGTCGAGACTCTGGAGCCTGTCTTTGAGAGCGCAATCGTACGGCTGCTGGACGCCAACGGCGATCCGGTGATGGTGGACGGCGTACCAATTACAACCATTTCCAATGCGGACGGCAACTACAGCTTCGAAGCCATGCCTGCTGGAGATTACCGCATTCAGTTGGTGGAACCGCAGGACTGGGACTTCGCTGCGCAGAATGTCGGCTCCGATGATGCCATCGATTCGGATGTAGACGCGGCGACCGGAGTTAGCGATGTTATTTCGATCCTCGATGGTCAGTTGATCACGAACGTCGATGTTGGACTTCTGTTCAACCCAAGCATCCCGCCTGTCGCAGTGGACGATGTGATTAACACTGACGAGGACACCGCAGTCACCGGCATTAATATCATCACTGGCGACGATGGCGGCAACGCCAACGTTACGCTCGGCGGCGACAGCGATCCCGATGGGCTCCCGTCCGAACTCCGCGTCATCAAGGTGACGGCGAACGGCTCATCGACGATGGTCAACGCGATCGGCGCTACCATGTTCACGGTCGTCGACGCCCAGGGACGCAACGTTGATGCGACGATCGATGCCGAGGGCAACCTCTGGGTGTCCCCGTCGAGTGACTTCGACCTGACAGGGAATACTGACAGCACCGTCTCATTCACCTACTAGATTGTCGACGCGGATGGCGAAACAGCGTCGGCTTCCGTAACGATCAACGTCGACGATGTAAACTCCCTTGAGGACGGCGATGAAGCCGCCGACGTCAATGAAACTTCCGGCGCGGCGACCCTGGCGGTGAATGCGTTGGACAACACCATCGAAACCGATGGCGGCACGCCTGTCGTGACCCCGATCACGAACGTAGCCGGCTCGAACGGCGGCCTGTTCACGATCACTGCTGGCGGCACCATCACCTTCGATACCAATGGCGACTTCAGCGATCTGGACGTTGCGGACAACTCCTCACGCGACACGACCGTGACCTACATCGTCACCGACGGTCAAGGCGGCGAGGTTCAGTCCACCGTCACAGTGACGGTCAACGGCGAGAACTCTCTGGCTGATGACAGCGAAACCGCTGAGGTGCAGGAAGGCGCGGGCGCAACCGTTCTGGCCGTCAACGCGCTGGACAACACCATCGAAACCGATGGCGGTACGCCTACTGTCACGCCAATCACCAACGTCGCCGGCTCGAACGGTGGTCTCTTCTCCATCGCGGCCGATGGCACCATTAACTTCGACACCAACGGCGAATTTGCTGATCTAGATGAGGCTGGCAACGCAACCCGTGGAACCTCTGTCACCTACACTGTCACTGACGGTCAGGGCGGCGCAGTGGAATCGACGGTTACGGTTGCCGTGAACGGCATGAACCTTCTCGACGATGGCGACGAAACCGCTGAAGTCGATGAAAACGCAGGTTCAACCGTTCTCGCGGTCAATGCGCTGGTTAACATCGCTGATCCAGACGGCGGTACGCCGGTTGTCACGCCGGTCACCAACGTCGCAGGTTCAAACGGCGGTCTGTTCTCGATCGCAGCGGACGGCACGATCACCTTCGACACCAACGGTGAATTCGACGATCTGGACAAAGCTGGCAACGCAACCCGCGAAACAACGGTAACCTACACCGTCACCGACGGCCAAGGTGGCGATCCGGTGGAATCGACGGTCACCGTCACGGTGAACGGCATCAACGAGCTTGACGATGGCGACGAAACAGCCGAAGTCGACGAAAATGCTGGTGCAGCCGTTCTCGCGGTTAACGCGTTGGACAACGTTACTGACACAGATGGCGGCACGCCGGTTGTTATACCGATCACCAACGTTGCAGGTTCAAACGGCGGTCTGTTCTCGATCGCAGCGGACGGCACGATCACCTTCGACACCAACGGCGATTTCGACGACCTAGACGAGGCTGGCAACACGACCCGCGAAACCACCGTCACCTACACCGTCACCGACGGCCAGGGCGGGGATCCGGTTGAATCGACGGTCACTGTTACGGTAAACGGCATCAACGAGCTTGACGATGGCGACGAAACTGCCGGTGTGGACGAAGGTTCCGGCGCGACTGTGCTGGACGTCAACGCACTCGACAACGTTGTTGATCCGGACGGTGGCACACCTACCGTAACACCAATTGCCAATGAAGGTGGTTCGGCCGATGGTATATTCACAATCGA
>CBFHXH010000033.1:0-28303 GCA_965659735.1 uncultured Pikeienuella sp. | reverse complement strand
TAGTTCAGCATGTCGTTGCGCGCGTCGCTGGTCAGACCATTCACGATGCGCTGCAGTTCCCCTACAAGCGCGTTGGCGACCGCTTGCGCGTCATCCTCCGAGAACATCGAAATTCTCGCGGTCGTGATGCCGGTGATTGCATCAAACTGCACGTCTACTGCGCGCGCCCAAAAGGGCAACATGTCTTCTGCAGTCAGGGTTGGATTATAGCGGCGGATGGGGTCGCCGCCGTCACCGCCTAGCATTTTGCGAATGGGCAATTGCTTTTCGATATCTTCAAATGCCTGGATCGACAGAAGGTAGTCTTCCAAAACAAAGCTGTCAGCGGCGAATACAAGCGCAGCCGAGCCGCCTATCGCGCCGGCGATATCGCCATTGTTCTGCATGATGGCGCCACCGCGCACGGAATAGCGAAATTCGCTTACGAAGCGATCAACAGCGATAAAGTAGTAATAGTAAAACGCCGCCGCTGTTGGCGCGCCGACCATCAACAACATCCCCAGAAACGGCCCCACAAAGGACCGCTTCTTCAAAAGCGTCTGCTCAGCCATCTGGCTCAATCCTTATTCACTGCGCCGCACATCGTCTCTGCGCAAGCTACGCCTAGCACAGTCGCGCTTGCCGGGCGAGGCGCACCGTCCTATTGAGGTCATCACATTCGCCCGTCAAGGCATCACTGATGAGCCATCTCGCCACAAAATTACACCTGATCTGGGTTCTCACCTGGTTGAAATTCCTGCCGCGCACTCGGCGTGAAAGCGCGAAACTGTTCTGGATTTTTGCTGAACCCGCTGGGCAGTTGGGGGTATTGATCCTGATCTTCACATATATCGGCCGATCGCCAGCCTACGGCACCAGCATGGCGCTGTTTCTAATGACTGGCATCGTGATGCTGAACTTCTTCTCGGTCGGCAGTCAAATGATCATGCGATCGATGTTGCAAACATCAAATCGTGTAAGACTAAGCCCTCTCGGCCTTTTCCATGACGCGCTGGCAAGCGCGATCTTCAAGACCATAACGGCGATGGGTTATACATTGGTTCTGCTCATCGGCATCGCGGCGGTCCAAAACATCTCTATCATTCCGGAACACCCACTTCGCGTGCTCGAAGCGTTTGTAACCTGCGGCCTGTTATGCCTTGGTGTAGGACTGTTGCGTGGCTACGCCACGCGCTATCTGCCTATTGTTGAACGCATTTATGCGACGTTAACCCGCGGGATGATCTTTATCTCAGGCATCTTTTATGTGCCTTCCTTCTTGCCACCACAGGTTCGTGACATGCTCTTTTACAACCCTGTTCTGCATGTAGTGGAGTTGTATCGGCTCGGGGTTTACGACCAATACCCATCAATCGTTTACGATGAGACCTATCTGCGCATCTTCATTTTGATCACAATCGCTTTGGGAACCACCTTGATCTGGCGTAATCGGGCGTCCTTTACCGAATAGAAGTCTCACACCGCTCGATAATGGCGGCCAGCCACTTCGCCCGGTCATGCGGGTCAAGAAACACCGTGCCCGGCGCAGCAATCTCGCGGAGTGCAGGCAAATCAGACGCAATCACTGGCAAGCCCGCTGCGCGCGCCTCTAGCATGGGTATTCCCAGACCTTCGGCGAAAGACGGAAACAACAGCGCCGAAGACGCCGCCAAAGCGCCAGAGATTTCCTTATCGGTCAAGCCCGTTGCTTCGGTAACAACCGGGCGGATCGTGGCGTCGTTGTCCAGGATGTCGATCACGTCGTCATTCATCCAGCCGCGTTTTCCGATCACCAGCAGGTGGGGCGCAACGCCTTTGGCCGCCATCTCACGCCAAATTTGCAGCAAAACAAGGTGATTTTTGCGCGGCTCTATCGTGCCGAGGATGACGAAGACAGGCCCTGCCCCAAACACCGTTTGCAGAGCGGGCGGCGGCGGCGGCGGCGCAGCCTCCGGCGCCTCAAGCGACGGGATGGCGACCAGCGGTGGCGGCGTGCTCCATCCTTTTGCTGCGCAATATGCGCTAAGGCGGCGGCCAGTATCTACGGAATTGACCACGAACTGCAACGGCGCTGCAGTCAGTTCCTGCAAGTATCGCCTGAAGATCATGCGCGACCGCGGGGTCTGGTACTCTGGATATTCCAGTGGGATCAGGTCGTGAATATAAGCCAAGCGCCTTAACCGCCGATCCGGATCGAACCGATCAAGATATCCCGACCGCTGCGGCAATCCGGAATGGGAGGCGACGACATAGGTTGAATCCTCTCCAAACCTCTGCCCTAAGGCAGCGCGCAAACGCCCCAAGGCGAGAGGCGCAGCAAGATTGCGCCCACCAGCCTGGCCGTCATTGTGCCAACAGTCATCAAGCGCTGACATCAGCGCCATCGCATCTTTCCGCGACATTTCAGCGAAGCCACCATAGCAGACATGGACGAACCGGCAGCGTAGGCCGAACCGCGAGGCAAGATCACGGCCGATCGCAAGATCAATTCGATCCACCCCTGTGCCGAACGCAGACAGGCGATTCCGATAAAGCCGGGTGATGTCGAACACGACGCCTGCCGTTTCGATTGGCAGCGGCGCAAGCGTCAGGCGATGGGCCATCCCGGATCAGGCCGCCGCGACTACATTTGCATAACACTCCTGCAGGCGTGCAGCGATCCGGTCCTGACTGAAGAATTTGGAACGTTGGCGGCCTTTTTCGGACATTTCCGCCAGAAGAGGCCCCGCATCCGGCGCAGCAAGCCGGCGGAACGCATCGCAGATATCACGCAGGTCATAAGGATCTACCAGCAGGGCTGCGTCACCCGCCACCTCAGCCGTACTGGACGCATTAGCGGTGATTACCGGGGCGCCGCATTGAAACGCCTCCAACACCGGCAAGCCAAACCCTTCGTAAAGTGAGGCGAACACCAGCGCCCTCGCACTACGCATCAGCGTAACGAGCATCGAGAAAGACACGTAATCCAGATAGACCACGCGGTCAGAAGCACGCTTGATCATTGCCATTTCCTGCTCACACTGCCACGCTTGTCGCCCAACCACGACCAGCGGCTGCTCAGCACCAGAAGACAGATACCCTTCAAGAATTCTTTTAAGGTTCTTCTTTGGTTCAATCGCCCCGACATAGAGGAAAAACTCCCCACGACGGACCTGGCGGATCCCACCTTTGGCGTCTGCCGCAATATCGTGATTGATTGCTTCGAGGTTGATATCCAGCTGAACCTGGCTGTCCTGCAGCATCGCATCGGGGATGGAGACACTTTGATAGGTGTTCGTCACCAGATCGGGGGAAACGCCCAGCGTATCGATCAGATCATCGCGCGACACGTCGGAAACCGTGACGATATGATCGGCGGATCGGGCGACGCGGCGCAGCATCTGAATGTAGTTCCGCTTCACGTCCAGCGTCGTGTAGGGCAGCTTGATCGGCACGATGTCGTGCATGGTGTAGATGTTTTTAGCGCCCTTGATTCTGACCGGCGCCGGGTAGGTCCAGTGCGCGATGTCGACAGGTTCGGGCAATTTCACCTCTAACATACCGCGTACAGCCTCAAACTTGGCGTTTGCGCGGAAGAAAAGGTTCTTGATGTTATAGAAGACATCCGCCTGCGGCAGGCTTTCGGCAATCTGGTTGCGCAAAACCTGACCTGTTTGCGGGATGACTGAAGGGCTGTACGACGCAAACGAACGCACCAGATCAAGGTGATACTCGATGAATGATCGGTCGGTGCGCTGGTTGTCGAAAAAAACAGCCTCTCGCAGCAAGGGGTCCTTTTCAGAGTTCACGGATTTGCCATAGAGAACAGACAGATGATGGCCGTTCTGCTTGATGCAATAACTCAGATTGCGCGCATAGGTCGCCACGCCCGTGCCCTGGCTCAGCGCCAGATTCAGGCCATCGATCATGATCCGCATCAGTGTGGTCCGCCTGCCCGCGTCATGGGCGACGCATCGCACAAAGGTCAGGCGCAGGCAAGCGACCAGTTCAGAACAGAAAATCCGTATCGATCAGCTGGTCGGATGCGCCGCCCTGCAAGATCACGCTGCCGCCCATCCCATCTGAGATTACGGCTGAACCGTCGTGCGAAGTGATTACCAAGTCGACCATACCTTCGACCGTGGAATGAAGGGGAAAATCCAAGGTGTCGCCAACGGCGAAATCCGTGATCTCATCTGCGCCAAAGCGATCATCAAACCTGAACACATCACGCCCCGAGCCGCCAATCAGCACATCAGCGCCCCGGCCGCCTGCAAGGTGATCATCGCCAGCATCGCCGCGCGGGGTATCTGCGCCGCCACCGCCCTCAAGGCGGTCAGCGCCACTTCGGCCAATCAGCTTGTCCGCGCCCACTCCGCCGATGGCGACATCGTCGCCGGCGCCGCCGTTCACAACATCGCGGCCACCACCACCGTTCAGCGCATCATCCCCGGCGCCGCCACGTAGATTGTCGGTGCCCGAACCGCCCCGCAGATCGTCGTCCGCGTTTCCACCCAGCAGACGATCAGCGCCAGCATTGCCGTTTAGCCTGTCTGCGCCTTCTCCACCCCGCAGCGTGTCGTCACCCGTAGCGCCAGAAATCGTGTCGTCGCCCAAACTGCCCGATTGATCATCTGCGCCCTCAGCGCCTATCAGAACCTCGCCCAAGATCACCTCAGGTTCAGGGTCGTCATTCAGCAGTGGATCACCCCGACTCGTTTCTTCACCCTCGGAATCAGGCGTATCAGTAACCGGTTCATCCAAACCGTTCGGGCCATCTGTCGTCGGTTCAGACAAGGAGTCGTCAGGTGGATCTTCCGTAGAATCAGTTGGCTTATCACCATCGCCCTGTGCGGCCTGCTCGTCTTCATCATCAGAGGCGTTGGCGGCATCTTGCGGCTGCGCTTCATCCGCCGCCTGAGCGACGGCTTCACCTGGCTCAACTTCTTCAACTGCCGCTAACACGGGTGGTTCGACTAGGGTCAGCAACGCCTCAATCGATACATCAATATCGGCAAAGCGCAGAGTTTCCACCGAGGCGTAAACCCGGTCTTTACCCTCACCCACCACCTCCAGCACGTTGTCCAACACGGTGATGCTGAAGGCGACAAACTCTCCGTCAAAGATGGCGATATCCGTTTCTTCGCCACCAATCAGTTCATCATCGCCGCCCCCCCCCGATCAATTCGTCATCGCCAGCGCCGCCATCCAGCAGGTTTGATCCGAAGTTACCGACCAAAATGTTGTCATCCGCCCAGCCGATTGCATTTTCGATCAGCGAAGCTTCATTGTCGTAGAACAGAAGCGCATTAAACACGTGCCCCCGCGCATATTCGCCAGACCCAAGGCGAGCGCGCTGGCTCAGGCCGCCAACGTCGAAGTCGCTGTACCCACCTGGCGATAGATCGATGCTGAGGTCGCTGCCTTAGGCAGACAAATCATAAGTATCTTCGCCTCCGCCGTCCCAAACAGTGCGCAAGATACGGTTGGCGCCAGGCGCATGGCTTTCAACGCCATTTGTCGTCATTACGCCCCAATCAGGTTCGAACGCGTAAACGGTATCTGTGGCATTAAAGCTGTAATTCGCCCCATACAGCATCTGGGTCGCCGCGATATCCAACATCATCGGCGTTTGAGGCCCGCCCCAAAATTCGTTGGAGTAGTACTGGCCTGAACTGCCGACGAATGACCGATAGGTCATCAGGGAATATTCGTGGCTGTCATAGGCTGTCGGTATGGTGCCGGACCCACTGGTGTCGTGCCCGTGCTTCAAGCCCAGCGCGTGGCCGACTTCGTGCAGCATGGTCACCCAGGCATAATTCCCAGCCTGAGGCGAATTGAACGAGGTCGTGTTGAACCACGAACGCCACCCCAGTCGCCGCTGGACGGGAAGTAGGCGTAGGCCGTGCCCGCGGAACTAGATTCGGCGAAGGTCAGGTCCGCGTCTCGATCCGCATCACCGGTAAGTTCGGTGGAAGTCAAGCCAGAGACGTTTTGATACATCTCCAACGCGACGCGGGCGGCGTTCATTTGGGCGGTGTTGAACGCGCCAAAGCCTTGTTGTTCACCGTACCAGTTGTAGGAATAGTCACTGGCTGAGTTTGGAAAGCTGAACGTCAGCGACGTCGTCGCCCACGCAACCCTGTCCAACAACGCCTCAAACGCCTGATCCGCGTCATTGGGATTGGTGTCGATGCTGTAGGTCTCGGCAAAAGCCTTTTGTTCCGCCACCTCAGCCTCAGTGACCGTGTCACCACGCGCAACCGAACAGGCTGCTCAGGCGCAGGTCAACTGATCCCAGTCTTCGGTTACAACGCCTATGTTCACACTCATCAAAGCTCGCCGTACACGATTGAGCGGCCAAAAGGGGAAACGCGGATCATTTTCATCACTTTCCCATATGGTTGCAGCCCGCCCTTGGCGCCGTTACGAAAGTCACATGACGATCCAGTTCAAGATTTGCGCCCATAGGCCTGCGCCGCGCTTCGGCCCGAGGCTGACATGGTGAAAGCCAACGCCGCGCCCGTGCTGCACTTTGAAAACGTCTTCAAACGCAGCAAAGGGAAATTAAAAATTCGTGAGCTGACGCTGACGCTTCGCGCGGGCGAGGTGCTGAGCATCATTGGCGGCGGTCCAGAACATATCATGCTGATGTCACGGATGATCTGCGGCCAGCTTTACCCGGATGAAGGGCGAATTTGGCGTGACGGTCCACCGGGGCCAAACGTTGGCCTCGCCATGGGGTTTGAAGTCGGCGGCAACGTCGTGCGCGGGCTTGAGATGCGCGCAGCGGCTTATGGTGTTGATCCGGGCCACTACATTGACGCCATCGCCGCCCTGTTGCCCAAGCCAGACGTGTTGAGAATGCCGATGGTCAACCTGGCCCCAAACGAGCGCATGACAGTGCTGTATGGGTCGACATATTTGCTACCATGCACCCATTTCGTCAACAATTCCAGCCCCTTACCTCTCGAAAAACGTGCCCGCGCCGCCGTGCGCCCACTGTTCCGCGCTGCACGTAAAACTGCGGGGATCATCTGTTTTGAGAAAAAGTTTCGTGAGAAGAATATGATCTCGAACCAGCGCATTCTGCGGCTGGTGAACGGCCGCCTCGTGGAACCAGATGAAGAGTTCCTTAAACAGTCGAAAAAGCGTCCAAAGAAAGAGTCGGCGCCAGTGGTTGGAGAAACCGCATGACGAAATCCTATCGGATTGACAACCTGCAATACGCCAACTGGTCGGAAAAGATCTTCCGCGAAATGCGTCAGGGCGGCGTTGATGCGGTGCATGTCACCATCGCTTACCACGAAACCTTCCGCGAAATGGTGCTGCAGGTAGAACGCTGGAACGAATACTTCCTGCGA
This sequence comes from uncultured Pikeienuella sp., assembly GCA_965659735.1. Taxonomy (GTDB): domain Bacteria; phylum Pseudomonadota; class Alphaproteobacteria; order Rhodobacterales; family Rhodobacteraceae; genus Pikeienuella. Next base: position 20,981 of record CBFHXH010000033.1, on the reverse strand, counting down.
TTTGGTGATCTGATCTGCCACGCCCGCACCGGCGACGACGTCCGGGCGGCGCGGGCGGCGGGCAAGACGGCGATCATTTTCGGTTATCAGAACCCGTCCCCCATAGAAGACGATTTGGGGCTGGTTGAGATTTGTCACACCCTCGGCGCCCGGTTCATGCAGCTGACCTACAACAACCAGTCCTTCCTCGCGACTGGCTGCTATGAAGCCGAAGACGCCGGAATCACCCGGATGGGCAAGCAGGTCGTCGCAGAAATGAACCGCGTTGGCCTGGTCCTCGACATGAGCCATTCGGCCGAACGATCGACGTTGGAAGCGATTGAGCAATCATCGCGCCCCATCGCGATCACCCACGCCAACCCACATTGGTGGCACGCGGCGCTGCGTAACAAATCGGACGAGGTGATCAGGTCGTTGACGCAAAGTGGCGGCATGATCGGCTTTTCGCTCTACCCCCATCATCTGGCTGGCGGCACGAATTGCACGCTGGAAAGCTTCTGCGAAATGATCGCCGAAGCCGCTGCGCGCTATGGCGCCAAATCGCTGGGCATCGGATCAGACCTTTGCCAGGATCAGCCCGACAGCGTGGTGACCTGGATGCGAAATGGGCGTTGGACGCGGGAAATGGACTATGGCGAAGGGTCAGCGGCGAACGCAGGCTTTCCAGCACAGCCCCACTGGTTCGAAAGCAACCTGCATTTCGACAACATCGAGAACGGGCTGAAAGCGACGGGAATGAGCGACGAAGACGTCGCAGGCGTCATGGGCGAAAACTGGCTTAGGTTCTATGATGAGAACTTCGAACGGATGGGAGGCGCGCAATGATTCCTGAAACTGATTATGTCGAAGCGCCGCTGCGCGATCCTGCGACTGTCATGCGGCTTTCCCGCATGGGCGCATTCCATCCGACGCGGCTTAGCTTCATGCGCACTCTGATCCGGCGTCTGAACCGTGAGCAGGCCTCTGTCACCCGCCCGGTTTGGGAGATTGACGATGAAGGTTATGGCCGCGCCGTCTACTCCGTGCCGTTAGGCGGGCACACCTATTCCCTGATCGCCTATTCCGACCGTCTGAACCCAGAAGACCGCACCGACCGGGTCATTGCCGAAGCATGGGACACCACATATGTCCTTTTCGACGGCGTGCCGGAGACTGCTGATCTGGATCGGCTGCAAGGCGAGGTGCCGAGGCAGGAAGCCGGTCGTTGTTCAGCAAAGGAACTGGTGCTGAGCCGAGCAAATAAATCCGTCCGGCTTTTTGCCCATGTCGTGGAACGACTGGCGGTGGGCGCCCAGCCGGATCGCGAAATGATCCGCAAGATCGGCTATCTGATGCGCACGACCGCCGTTTACGGCAATGGCAAGTTCGGCATCGCTGACCGGGGCGTCTTCGCAGACCGGCCTGCCGTGAATGGCCCGTTTCGGGTTGAGATGCTGACGGTCTGGCTGATCCGCGGGTTTACACATGATCTGGTCGAACATTGCGCCGCCGCACGCAATCCGAATGCAGCCAAGCTGGACCCTGCGATCAAGCGGCATCTGGGCGTTGGCAATTCCACCGGGCTTGGCATGGCGCCGTTCCTGGTGAACCACCCGATCCTTCTGAACAACTGGATGCAGGTCCGCGAAACCGCATTGGCCCGGGTCAAGGCAGTCAAGACTGCGACGGCGGACAAGATCGCAACTTACCATTCCCTTATGGCCCGCGCGCGCGCCTGTATGGACGACTGGAACGTCGAAGACGAACGCCAGCAAGGACGCACTTTAGCCCTGCGCAATGAACTTGCTGCGTTAGCCGAGCGCCCGCTAGCGGCGACATTCCCTTGGGCCAATTTGATCGACGCGACGGCTGACATGTCGGATGAAGCGCAAGAATTGATCGTTTCGATGGTGCTTGAACCTTACGGCGACCTGATCGACGGGCTTGAAGACTGCATGGGCGGCGAGGCTGAACCTCGGCTCGATCCGGCGATGAAGTTGGGCGAACTGAAAACGTTGACAGAAGGTCGCTTTGACTGGGCACTGGCGATTGACTTCGATGAACCAGAACAGCAACGGCGGTTCTGGTACACGTCCGAAGAAAAGCTTGAACCCCGGATCGGCGACCGCTTCGCCGACGATGGCGCCGACAAGGAAGAACCCCTGCACATCGCACGCGACGTACAGGCGCTAGCGTCTGCCCTTAATGACGAAGATGAGGGGGAACTGACCTCTCGCTTCCTAATGCGTAACCCCCCCCTGCGCCGGATCGTGAAACGGGTTCAAAGCGCGCCATGGGCACCCTACGCCGAAATTCAGGACAACCTGATCGCGTCAACATGCCTGCCAATCGACATGCTTCGCTGCAAGCTCAGCTTTTTTGGCGCTTCGAAATTTGATCCCAAATCTGATTTGTGGACCCGTGTGAACCTCTACCAGGGCGCGCCAACGGCGGCTGATATTTCGGCAGATGGCGCCGATGATTGGTCGTTCCCCGTACTGAACGCATGAGGGTTTCGCTAAACGAAATCCAGTCCGCCGTGCGCAAAGCCGCGCGAGGCGCAGGCTGGCCCTATGCATTGGCGGAAGACCTGTCAAAAGCAGCAGCCGCCTACGCCGCCACAGGTGGTGATGGCGGGGGCATGTCCTTAGGATTGATTGAAGACGACGCGCAGACGCTGGTGTCGGAATGCCTGTTGGCGTTTGAACTGGCGTTGGCGGAGGGCGGCGCCAAGGCGCCACCGACGAACCCACAGCTTTTGTCCGCCCTCGCCATAAGCCTTGGTTCCGAACACGGTACTGGCTTCTCAGTGAACAAGGCCGGTCAGATCACCAAAACCGTGCCATCCTCGCACCCCCGGTCCGAGGCGGATACTGACGCTGCGCAATGGCGTCGTCTGAACGAACTGGCGATGAAATCCTATGTTCCGGCCTCAGCCGAAAGTAGGCTTGCCGGCGCAGGGGCGGGGCTGACGGACAACGACTGAGATCTTATCTGCGCTTGAAAGCGGCTGGTAAATCCTCAGGGGTGGGCCCAATCAGGCAGACCCGCCAGACAAAGCGAGGCGCAGTCTTTCTCCAAGCGCGCATTATCAGAAAACAGCTGTGTTTTCGCCCAGTCCAATCCCGTGAACTGGGGCCGATATTTAAGGATGTTTTGCGCCTCTTCACCGGCGGCGTCGAGATGACCGGTCTCCGCATAAACGATTGTAAGATCGACGTGGCCAAATCCTTCGACCTTTTGACCATATTCTGCAAATGCCGATATTGCTTAATCGTAGTTTCCGGCGAGCCTAAGCGCGAAGCCAAGAATGCCGGCATACCACCCCGGATAATGCGGGTTCAGGCTGATGGCCTGTCGTGCGACCCGGATCGCCTCTTTGAGCTGGCCGGAGAATGACAATGTAAGTGACAAACGCGCCGCCACGTCTGCGTGATTGGGATTCAAGGCCAAAGCCTTGCTAAACTTCTTAATCGCGGATTCGATCTTGCCGTCTATCGCATCCGCAAAGCCGTCGATTGCATGCGCTTCAGGGTTATAGCTGTCGATCTCCAAGGCACGCTTGGCGCATGCCCGTGCTTCTTGCAAAGCCGCATCCTTGTCTCGCGCGAAGCCATGGCGTGCCTCGACAGTGCAAACGAAAACAAGTGTGCACTGCGGGGCAGAATACCCGGGGTCGAGCGAAATTGCTTTTTGCGCAAAACGGCGCGCATCGGCCTGCGCCTCCTTCGTGATGCTGCGCGAAGCTTCCACGGCCTGAAGCTACGCATTCCATGCTTCGAGGTTCTTCGTCCCCGAACCTCGGAACCGGGCCATCTCACCCGCCAACAATTCGACTTGCAGTTCAGTCGCGATCTTCAGGGCGATTTCGTCCTGAACTTCAAACACATCTTCCATGTGCCGATCAAAGCGGTCCGCCCAGACGTGCATGCCAGACTTGGCGTCAATCAACTGCGCCGTGATGCGTACACGGTTGCCGCTTTGGCGGACGCTGCCTTCCAGAACGAGGTCGATCCCCTGTTCCCTTCCGACCTGCTTCACGTCAACCGAGCGGCCCTTGTACACAAAGGTGGAGTTTCGCGCGACGACAAGCAGATTGGGCAACTTCGAAAGCGTCGTAATGATCTCTTAGGTGATCCCATCCGCGAAAAATTCCTGATCGGGATCCGAGACAGATTGTTCATTGGCAAGACCCCGATCATCAGCGCCTTCTTATGGTTCGGCGGGGTGACGCGTGGCGGCGCGGATCCGGGCGACGACCAGTGGAACACGACGACCGGCTCTGGCGCGTTCTTGAATTGCCTCTCTCCAGCGCGCCGGAACCATTCCGACAGACGTTCATCAAGGCTGCGGTGCACGACGTCTGAGACAAGAACAGCACCTTCCTCGCAGGCGTCCTGCAAACGTGACGCGATGTTTACGCCGTCGCCAAACAGATCATCTTCTTCAAAGACAATATCGCCCAAATAAACACCGACGCGCAGTTTGAGGATACAATGTGAGGGAGCCTGGCTTTGCAGATCGAGCGCACAAAGCACGGCGTCGGAAACGGACCGGAACTCCACCAGCCACCCATCACCCATTCGTTTGACAATGTTGCCGCGATGATCGCTGACCAACGGATCAAGAACATCTTTGCGAAGCTTACGAAGCTGTTCCAGCGTCTGGTTCTCATCAGCCTTCATCTGGCTGGAGTAATTAACTACGTCAGCGGCAAGAACGGCCGATAATCTTCGGAGCGTCTTCATTCTTTCCAACTACTGCAAAATCGACATTCGAGGAAACCCGTATCAGGCCGCGAGCCGGATTGGCCATGCAAATGGCCCGTCCTGCCCGCGTCCGCACTATCAAGACTTAAGAATGGGAAAGCCAGCCTGACAACGGCAGAGATCAATCGCCTGCCGCGTCAGCCTTTTTCTTGGCTGGGGCCTTTTTCTTCGCGGGCACCTTCTTTTTCGCAGCAGGCTTTCTCTTGGCCGCAGCCTTCTTCTTAGGCGATTTCGCCGCTTTCTCGGCAATCATCGCGACAGCCGTATCCATATCAATGGTCTTCGGGTCCATGTCCTTAGGGATGGTCGCGTTGACCTTGCCCCATTTGACATAGGGACCGTACCGCCCTTCCATAACGTTGACGGGGCCGCCCTCTGAGGGGTGCTCACCAAGTTCCTTAAGCGCTTTCTGCACGGTTCGGCCGCGGCCCGGGTTAGCGATCTTTTCAGCGATCACTTCAACTGCACGGTTCATGCCAAGCGTAAAGACCTCTTCCGGGTCCTTGAGGTTCGCGTAGGTCTTGTTGTGCTTTACATACGGGCCATAGCGCCCGATCGCCGTTTCGATCGGCTCGCCATCTTCAGGGTGCGGCCCGATCAGGCGCGGCAGCGACAACAATGCGATGGCTTTTTCCAGATCGACAGCCTCAGGCGGCATCGTTTTTGGGATCGAGGCGCGCTTTGGCTTTTCCTTCGAATCCGGCTCAGGCTCACCCAACTGGACGTAAGGGCCAAACCGACCGTTCTTCAGCCAGATATCGACACCGTCGTCATTCTGGCCAAGCACCTTATCAGAAACCGCGCCTTCTTCTTCACCGCCCAGCGGGCGGGTGTAACGGCATTCCGGGTAGTTCGAACAGCCGATAAAGGCGCCGCCTGACCGCGCCGTGCGCATCGACAAGCGGCCGATACCGCAGGCTTTGCAGACGCGGGGGTCCGTGCCGTCACCGGTGTCGGGGAACAGGTGCGGTGCCAGAACGTCGTTGATTACCTCAAGCACCTCGCCGATGCGAAGATCCTTGGTCTGCTCCAGGTCCTTGGAAAAGTCTTTCCACCACTGGGTCAGAACCTCTTTCCAGTCGGCACGGCCGCCAGACACGTCGTCGAGTTCTTCTTCCAGCGACGCTGTGAAATCGTAGTTCACGATGCGCTTGAAGTAATTTTCCAGGAACGCCGTCACCAACCGCCCCTTGTCTTCGGGGAACAGGCGGTTCTTGTCCTTGCGGACATATTCGCGGTCCTGGATCGTCGTGATGATCGAGGCGTAAGTGGACGGCCGGCCAATGCCCAGTTCTTCCATCCGCTTCACAATCGTCGCCTCGGTATAGCGCGGCGGCGGCTGCGTGAAGTGCTGTTCAGGCGTCACGGCGTTCTTCTTCGCCGCCTCGCCCTGATTGGCCTCTGGCAAGCGCCCGCCGTCTTCATCGTCAACGACGTCATCACGGCCTTCTTCGTAGACCTTCAGGAAGCCGTCGAACCGCACGACCTGACCCGTTGCGCGCAGCCCCACCTGCCCGTCAGCAGAGGCGATTTCCACGGTCGTACGTTCTAGGCGTGCCGCTTCCATCTGTGACGCGATGGAGCGTTTCCAGATCAGATCGTAGAGCTTCGCCTGATCCGGCTCCAACCCCTTCAGGGTATCGGGCGCAGCAGAAATGACTGTGGGGCGAATACACTCATGAGCTTCTTGCGCGTTTTTGGCCTTGTTCTTGTAGACGCGCGGGCTGGACGGCACGTAGCTGTAGCCATAACGGTCCTTGATCGCATCGCGCGCGGCGGTCACAGCCTCGGGCGCCATGTCGATGCCGTCTGTCCGCATGTAGGTAATGTGGCCAGCCTCATACAGGCGCTGCGCCGCGCGCATCGTCACCTGCGCGTCAAAGCCCATCTTGCGGGACGCTTCCTGTTGGAGGGTGGACGTCATGAAGGGCGCGGCGGGATTACGGCTGCCGGGCTTCGCCTCAACACTGGCGATCTTCAGATCCCGGGCTGTGATGGCGGCGACAGCGGCTTGCGCCTTGGCCTCGTCGTTCAGGTCGAACTTGTCGAGCTTAGCCCCATTCAGGTTGGTCAGGCGCGCCTCAAACACGTCGCGGCGCGGGGTTTCCAGCGCCGTTTTGACCGACCAATATTCGCGGGCCTTGAAGGCCTCAATCTCCATCTCGCGTTCAACGACCAAACGCAAGGCGACCGACTGAACGCGTCCAGCAGACTTGGCCCCCGGAAGTTTGCGCCACAGAACCGGCGACAGCGTAAAGCCAACCAGGTAATCGAGCGCGCGGCGAGCCAGATACGCCTCCACCAGCTCCATATCGATGGCGCGGGGAGTACGCATCGCCTCAGTTACAGCGGACTTTGTGATCGCGTTGAAAACAACGCGCTGGACTGGCGTGTCCCTTTTGACAGCCTGGCGCTTTTGCAGCGCTTCCAACAGGTGCCAGGAAATCGCCTCACCTTCGCGATCAGGGTCAGTCGCCAGCACAAGTTCGCCATCATCCTTCAGCGCATCAGCAATTGCGCGGACATGCTTGGTGGAGGTTGAGGCGACCTCCCACTTCATCTCAAATCCATTCTCCGGGTCGACCGACCCGTCCTTGGGCGGCAGGTCGCGAACATGCCCATAGCTGGCGAGAACGGTGTAATCATCACCGAGATACTTGTTGATCGTCTTGGCTTTCGCAGGGGATTCCACAACGACGACTGGCATCCGGGACGTTCTCCACAGTTTATGTTCTCAAGGTCGGGGAAGATGGTTGCGGCGTATACATAAGTCAACGGGCGGTGGACCGCCCCAATCGCCGCATGTGATCTAACTCCGGTTTAGGGGAGCGGTTTTGACCGTTTATTCCGGGGCCAGCGCGATCAATCCGCCGGGGCGGCGTTCAATTTTGCCCGCCAGATCAAGCTCCACCAACGCTACAGCCAACGCAGCGGGTGGGACGCCAAGATCACGGGCGAGGATGTCGGCGTCGATCGGCGCACCGCCCAACAACGAAGCCGCATGGACAGCAAGGTCCGGATCGTACTTCACTTCGATGTTATGTTCGAACAGCGCTTCAGGTTCCTGCAGGCTCAGGTGACGGGGGCCGCCCAACGCCTCCTCCACATTATCGGCGTTACGGATCAGGGCCGCGCCGTGCTTGATCAGCTCATTGCAGCCTTCCGCCCGCGGGTCGAGGGGCGAACCGGGGCCCGCATCGCCTCCCTCCCCTGATCCAACGCCGCCTTTGCGGTGGTGAGCGAACCAGACCGCGCCGCCGCTTCGATCACCATCACAGCACGCGCGACACCGGAAACGATGCGGTTTCATCGGGGAAAATGCCGTCCTTGCGGCTCCAGCCCCATCGGGGCTTCTAACAAGATCAGGCCGGTTTCAGCCATCTGATCCACAATTTTCTGTTTTTCCGCCGGGTAGATGAAATCAACACCACCCGCCAAGACGCCGATTGTACCGGTCGGCAGCGCCGCCTTATGTGCAGCAGCATCGATCCCGCTGGCCAGGCCGGACGCGATCACATGACCATTCGCGCCCAGATCCTCGGCCAGTGTCCGCGCAAAGCGCAGACCCGAGGATGACGCATTCCGCGCACCAATCAGGGCCAGAACCGACCCCTCCGCCAGACCGGGATCGCCCCGGCACCAGAGAAACAGGGGCGGATCGATAATCTCCGCCAGCCGCTCAGGATAATCGGGCGCACCAAGGCGTAACATGCGGGCGCCGGCGGCGGCGGCCCGTTCCATTTCACCCTCTCCCTGTTTCAGCGAACACGCCTGATACGCCCGCGCGCCGCCCCGCGTCGCGAGATCGGGCAACGCGTCCAACGCTTTGGCCACATCGCCATATCGGTTCACAAGGCTGCGAAACGAACGCGCGCCGACATTGCGGCTGCGCGACAGGCGCAACCATGCCAGACGCTAGGCGTCATCAAGAGGAATCGGGGCGACCATTTCCATATTGGCAGAAGAAAAATAGTCTAGATAAATTTGCCTTAATTATTACCGATACGTGGCTCTTCGCTCCGCAGGATGCGTCCGACGTTCTCGCTATGACGCACCCAGATGATGACGATCAGGATCAGCGAAACCCATATCGCGCCCTTGCCGTCGATGAACCACAGTGCAACCGGGGCTGTCAGCGACATCAACAGCGCAGCCAGGGATGAAATGCGAAACGCCGCCGCAAAGACCAGCCAGGCGGCGCAGCAGGCCAGGCCCGCGAAGAAATTGAACCCAAGGATCACGCCCAGAAAGGTCGCGACGCCCTTGCCGCCCTTAAATCGCAGCCAGACCGGAAAGCAGTGGCCAACGAAGGCGCCCAGCCCTGCCAATTGCGCCAGAAGATCGCCCCACATCGCAGCAAAGATCACCACCGCGACCCAACCTTTGGCCATATCAATGACCAGCGTTGCGGCGGCGGCACTCTTGCTGCCCGTGCGCAGCACATTGGTAGCGCCAATATTGCCGGAGCCGACCTGACGCAGATCACCCAGCCCCATCAGGCGCGTGACGATCACCCCACCGGGGAAGGAGCCGAGCAGATAGCCACCCGCAAGCGACATCAAAAGCCACGGCCACGCGCGGTCCCAGCCCATCACGTCAGGCAGAAGCGTAGCGAACTGCTCAAACGGGGTCATGCGGCGTAAACCTCTTGCCCCGCGACCCAGGTCCGTAGCGCTTTGCCAGTCATCAGGCGGCGATCAAACGGGGAGTTTTTGGATTTCGACTTAAGCGAAAAGCGGTCGAGCACATAGGGCAGGTTAGGATCGAACAGCACCAGATCAGCCGGCGCGCCCTTGGCCAGACGCCCCGCTTCGCTGCCAAGCAGACGCGCGGGCGCGAGGCTGAGGCGGTGGAAAAGACCAGGCAGATCAAGCAACCCTTCATGCACCAGCTTCAGCGAAGCGGGCAGCAATGTCTCAAGCCCCACGGCGCCGATGGCGGCGACCTCGAAAGGCTGGCGTTTCGATTCTTCGTCCTGAGGGCGGTGGGATGAAACGACCAAGTCGATCAGCCCGTCAGCGACCGCCTGAAGCATGGCGGCGCGATCCTCTTCCTCACGCAGGGGCGGCTCAAGCTTAAAGAAGGTAGGATAGCCTTCCAGATCCATCTCGTTCAGCACGAGGTGATGGTGGCTGATCCCGGCGGTGACGTTCAGGCTCTTGTCCTTGGCGCGCACCAAAGCCTCCAACGCCGAAGCCGTGGTGATAATGTCGGCGTGGTAGCGGGCGCCAGTAATCTCGACCAGCGAAAGATCTCGTTCCAACATCATCCGTTCGGCCATCGGGTGTACGCCCGGCAGGCCGAGTTTCGAGGCGAAAAGGCTTTCGGTTACGCAGCCTTCGGTCTTCATCGCTGGATCCTGCGGGTGATGAACAACCAGCGCACCCAGAGAATTGGCGTAGTCGAGGCAGTTGCGGAACACCGTCGGATCTGCAACTGCGCGGTTCGCGTCGGTGAAGGCGATGGCGCCGGCGTCCAAGAGGAAGCCATATTCGCTCATCTCCCTACCTTTCAGCCCACGGGTCAGCGCGGCCATCGGCGCGACGCGCACTGAAGACGCAGCTTCCGCCCGGCGCATGGCGAATTCTAGAACTGCCGGGTCGTCAACGGGCGGATCAGTGTCTGGTTGCACAGCGATCGTCGTGACCCCGCCCGCAGCCGCGGCCTGCCCGACAGACCGATAGCTTTCCTTGTGCCGGTCTCCCGGCTCCCCCACGCTGACGCGCATGTCGATGATGCCGGGGGCGAGCGGTTTGCCGCCGCAATCGATCACAGTGAAACCAGCGGGCGCGGCGGGCGCGGCGCCTTTGGCGACATCGGTGATCACGCCGCCCGACAGACGCAGGGCGCCGGGGCCGTCATAGCCGGTTTCAGGGTCGATCAGGCGGGCGTTGGTAAGGATCAGGTCTGACATGACGCCTCTATAACTTCGCAGGCGAGAAACGCCTAGGGTGGTTTCGGGTTTCGTCACTGCGAAATCGCCACTAAAGTCGGACCACTTGTTGGGGGATCGTCATGCGCACATTTCTGGTCATCGTCGCAGCAGTCATGGCGCTGGTCGCCGGGCTTTGGGGTTTTGGCCCTCGCGAAAGCATGGAGCGGGATCTGTCCTTCGCCGAAAATCAGCTTGACGACGATCTGGGTGCATATCTCGCCGCAGTGGAAGGCAAGGTGGACGGGATTACCACTGGCGCTGAGAAAGAGATTATCTGGGCCGGCGCGCCCGGTGCGAAAACGGCGCTGTCAGTCGTCTATCTCCATGGCTTTTCCGCCAGCAAGGAAGAGATTCGGCCCGTTCCGGATCGCATCGCAGCCGAACTGGGTGCGAACCTCTATTACAATCGCATGACCGGCCATGGCCGCGATGGGGCCGCGATGGGCGAGCCAAGCGCAGGCGACTGGTGGAACGACACCGCTGAGGCGCTGGCGATCGGCCGCCGCCTTGGCGACCGTGTCCTGATCATCGGCACCTCTACCGGGGCGACGATGGGAACGCTGGCGCTGGGCGATCCCGCACTGTCCGAAGGTGTGGTTGGCCTCGTTGGCTTTGCCCCGAACTACCGCCTGATCGGCGTGCCTGTCGAAATCATGATGATGCCATTCGGTCGCCAGATCACCTCGCTAGTCGGCGGCGCGGAGCAATCGTGGGAGCCGTTTAACGAAGCACAGGGCAAATGGTGGACCACCAGCTATCCCACGACAGCCGCCTTGCCGATGGTCGCTGCGATGGCTGAGGTGGACAAGATCGACGTCGCGAGTCTGACCACACCTGCCCTGTTCCTGTTCACCGATAAAGATATGGTCGTTGATCACGCGCGCACGCGTGAACTTGCCGCCATCTGGGGCGGCGGCGCCACGATTGTGGAGACAGAGCCTGCAGCGGACGAATCGCCATCCAAGCATGTGGTGACGGGCGATATCATGGCCCCTTCGACCAACGACGCCGCCGTTCAGGCCGTTGTCGATTGGACGCGCCAGCTTTAGCTGTTTGGAATATTCGAGGCCAACAGGTCCATCACGGCCATGCGGACAGCGACGCCCATTTCGACCTGTTGCTGAATGACCGAGCGGTTGATGTCGTCGGCGACATTGGGGTCAATCTCAACCCCCCGGTTCATTGGGCCAGGGTGCATTACGATCGCGTCGTCCTTAGCCAGGGCCAGCTTTTCCACATCCAGCCCATAGCGGTGGTAATATTCACGGGTTGAAGGCACGAACGCGCCCTGCATGCGTTCCTGTTGAAGGCGCAGCATCATCACGACGTCGACGCCTTCCAGGCCCTTACGCATGTCATCGAACACCTCAACCCCCATCCGGTCGATACCGTTCGGCAGCAGGGTTGGCGGGGCGATCACGCAGACGCGGTTTTCCATCTTGTTGAGCAGCATGATGTTCGAACGCGCGACGCGGCTATGATTGATGTCGCCGCAAATTGCGATGTTCAGGCGATGAAGCCGCCCCTTGTGGCGGCGGATTGTCAGCGCATCGAGCAGCGCTTGCGTAGGGTGTTCGTGCCGCCCATCGCCCGCGTTGATGACGGAACAGTTCACCTTCTGCGCAAGCAGACCCACCGCGCCGGAGTTTTGATGGCGCACAACTAGCAAATCGGGGTGCATCGCGTTCAGGGTGACTGCAGTGTCGATCAGCGTCTCGCCCTTGGCGATGGAGGATGACTTAAGCGACATGTTCATCACATCGGCACCCAGCCGCTTGCCCGCCAGCTCAAAGCTCGCCTGTGTGCGGGTCGAGTTTTCGAAGAAGATGTTGATCTGGGTCAGCCCCTTCAGCACCGAGGTTTTCTTGTCGCGACGGCGCGACAGCTCAACATATTCTTCAGCCTGGTCGAGAATCGTGACGATGTCAGACTGGCTGAGAGGTTCGATGCCGAGAAGATGACGATGGGGGAACAAGGGCGGCCTCCGCTGATTTCGGGTCTTATAGGCGGGCCGGCGCGGGGCGACAAGAAAACGATCACGCCGGGAAGCGCGGCGTATGTCCCGACGAATGACCGTGAAACCTGCCGGCTTTCACGCGTGAAACTATATATAACATACTGATTTATATATATTTTTATGATAATTTAATCTTTAATCACGCACGTTTCACAGCCCGGCTGTGCGCGCCACGGAAATTGCTTCGCAGCAAGGCGGTGGCGAAATCGCTCCAGCCAACAACGCGAACGCCGTTAACGAGATTTTGGTCGCCATGTGAGAATGTCCGCTTTCCCCTGAACCGGTTCTTCCCCATAGTTGAGTTATGACCTTCCTGCCTTATCGCCGCGCCGAAATCGCCGCAGACGCCATCGTCCACGCCCTGGGCGTCGGGTTTGCGTTGATTGGCGGCCCGATTCTGATCGGCCTTGTCGCGGCTGGGGGGGAAGTATGGTCCATCGTCGCGATATCGGTCTACGTAGCGACGTTGATTGCGATGTTCGCGGCGTCTGCCGGGTACAATCTGATCCCCGTCCTCGCATGGAAAGACTGGCTGCGCCGGATAGATCATTCGACAATTTATCTGAAAATTGCAGGCGCCTATACGCCATTCGCGGCGATCTCGATCGGGGGCGTCGTCGGCAAGACTTTGCTGGCCACCGTCTGGCTAGTCGCCCTGACAGGGTTGGCGCTGAAACTGCTCTACCCGCGCCGGTTTGAGATTCTGTCGATCGTCCTCTACCTCGCGCTTGGATGGGCTGCGGTCTTTGTGGCGGGGGATGTGGCGGACAGCCTGCAGGGCACAACAATCATTCTGGTTCTGATTGCCGGCGGGCTGTATTCGTTCGGCGTTGTTTTCCACCTTTGGGAAAAGCTGCCCTTTCAGAATGCGATCTGGCATATGATGGTCTTGTCGGCCACGGCGGTTTTATACGCCGCCATGGCCGTGGAGTTTGTCTGACGTCAGCCTTTGGTCGGGTCGTCGCCAACCTTGACGATCTGCTTGCCAAAGTTGCCGCCCGTCAGCAGCGCCATGAAGGCGTCCGGCGCGTTTTCCAGACCCTCGGTCACGGTTTCCTTGACCTTCACCTTGCCGGTCGCAACCAGTGGGCCAACCTCGCCCAGGAATTCCGGGAAATGTTCCCAGTGATCAAGCACGATGAAACCGCGCACATTCACACGCATTGTCAGGATGGCGCGCATGATCGCAGGTGCCCGGTCAGGGCCCGACGGCGCAGCCATGTCATTATAATGGGCGATCATCCCACAAAGTGGCATGCGGCTGAACGGGTTGAACAGCGGAACCACCGCATCCAGCGTCGCGCCGCCGACATTTTCGAAATAGATGTCGACGCCATTGGGACAGGCCGCTTTCAGGTTTGCGTTAAGGTTCGGGTCGCGGTGATCGACGCAGGCGTCTGCGCCCAACTCATCCGTCACAAAGGCGCACTTTTCCGCCCCGCCAGCAACGCCAACCACGCGCAGGCCCTTTGCCTTGCCCAATTGCACGACCAGCGAGCCGACGGCACCCGAAGCGGCTGAAACCACAAGCGTTTCGCCTTCCTTCGGCTTGCCGTGAATGTTCAGCCCCGCCCACGCGGTCATACCGGGCATACCCAGAACGCCCAGCGCATAGGACAACGGCAGCTTGCCGTCCAGTTTGACCAATTCCTTGCCCGAATGGGTCTGGAATTCGCGCCATTTCAGCATGCCGGTGACGAAATCACCTTCAGCGTATTTCGGATTGTTCGAGGCGACGACCTGCCCCACTGCGCCCGACTCCAGCGGTTGATCAACCTCAAATGGCGCAATGTATGATTTCGACACGATCATGCGGCCGCGCATGTACGGGTCGACCGACAGATAGATCAGGCGAACCAGAATTTCGCCTTCGCCCGGCGTTGGCGTTTCGGTTTCGCGAAAGCTGAAATTCGCCGCGCTCGGCATGCCTTCCGGGCGGCTGGCGAGGATCGTCTCATGGTTGGCGGACATCTGGAGTTCCTTTTGATTGATATTGGCGCAAGCTACCCGCCGCCCCCAAACGGGGCCAGTCTAACGTGCCGTTAGCTCTTGCACCGATGCCCGGGGCGCTTAGTCTTGCGCAAAATACCAACGATTTTGCGGGAGGATCAGATGCTCAACCAACTCTTCGGGCTCGATGGAAAAGTCGCGCTCGTCACCGGCGGCGCGTCCGGCATCGGGCGCATGGCGGCGACGGGTCTGGCCGGTGCAGGCGCGCGGGTGATGATCTGCAGCCGCAAGCTGGAGATGTGCGAAAAAACGGCGGAAGAGATTAACGGCATGGGCCTGCCTGGTTCTGTCGAGGCGTTTCGCAGCGACGTGGGCAACGAAGAAGGCATCAACGCCATTGTCGACGACGTGCGGGCGCGAACCGAAAGCCTGCATATCCTGATGAACAACGCCGGCGCGACCTGGGGCACGCCCTATCCCGATTATCCCTATAAATCCTGGGACAAGGTGATGGGCCTGAACGCGCAGGGGCTGTTCCATATGACCCAGCGTCTGACGCCGATGCTGGCTGCATCCGCCACCGATGACGACCCGGCGCGGGTGATCAATGTCGGGTCGGTCATGGGCCTCGCGCCGATGGGCCTTGGCACGTACGCCTATTCCGCGTCCAAGGCGGCGGTGCATCACATCACAAAGATCCTCGCGACCGAGCTTGCGGATCAGCGCATCACGGTGAACGCGATTGCGCCGGGCCCGTTCCCGTCGAACATGACCGCCTTCGCCACCGGCAAGGAAGAAACCCGCGCCAAGATTGACGCCGCGAACCCGCTGGGCCGCGTTGGCCGGCCTGACGACATCGCGGGGCTTCTCGTCTTTCTCGCCGCCCGGTCGGGCGCCTACATCACCGGCGCGATCATCCCGACCGATGGCGGCTTGCACGTCGAAACCATCAAAACACTGTTTCATACGGAGTGACGGCCATGAGCCACGAAGCCGCAAAGCTGGATACCGACGCCGTAGAAAAATATCTCAAATCGGTAATTCCGGGGTTTGAAGGGCCGATTACGGCGGAAAAGACGCCAACCGGTCAGTCGAACCCGACCTTCCTGCTGTCCTCTCCATCTGGCCGGTACGTGTTGCGACGGAAACCGCCCGGCGTCCTGCTTAAGTCAGCGCATGCGGTGGATCGGGAATTCAAGGTGATCTCCGCCTTGCAGAACTCCGACGTGCCGGTGCCGAAAACCTATGTGCTGTGCGAAGACGAAGACGTCATCGGCACAATGTTCTACGTGATGGAGCGGGTCGAAGGCGGTGTCTGGTTCGATCCAACCTTGCCGAAATTCGACCAGATGGAACGTTGGCTGATGTTCGACGACATGAACCGCTGCCTCGCGGCGCTCCACAGTGTCGACTACAAGGCTGTGGGGCTGGAGGACTTTGGCAAGCCCGGCAGTTATTTCCTGCGCCAGTTCACCCGCTGGACCAAGCAATACCGCGCGTCTGAGACGGAAACGATTGAGGATATGGACAACCTCATCACCTGGCTCGAGGCGAACTGCCCCGCCGAAGATGACCGCACCACGCTGGTCCACGGCGACTATCGCATCGACAACCTGATCTATCACCATAAGGTTCCGAAAGTGGCCGCTGTGCTGGATTGGGAGCTGTCGACGCTGGGCCATCCCATCGCCGATCTCGCCTACCAGTTGATGCAGTGGATGATGCCGCCGGGCGAAAGCGGTCGCGGCTTGGCGGGCGTTGATCGCGCATCGCTGGGCATTCCGTCGGATGAGCAATATGTCGAAGCTTACCTGAAACGAGCGGGCCTGACCTCAGCGCCTGAGTTGCCCTTCGCGCTGGCGTTTTCGCTGTTCCGGTCTGCTGCGATTATTCAGGGCGTGAAAAAGCGCGGGCTGGACGGCAACGCATCCAACCCCGAAGCGGCCTTGCAGATGGGCGAAAAGATCCCTCTGATCGCCGCAGCAGGCATGAAGGTCATAAGGGATCAACTGTGAGCCGCTTTGCCGGCAAGACCGTCATGATCACCGGCGCCGCCCGCGGATTTGGCGCGCTGGCGGCGAGGATGTTCGCATCCGAGGGCGCGAAGGTCGCGCTTGGCGATGTGCTGCCAGAAGTGCACGACGTCGCCGCCGAGATGGGCGGCAAGGCGCTGCATTGCGACGTGTCGGAAGAAGCGCAGGTCAAGGCGCTGGTCGACATGGCCGCGGATATGGGTGACGGGCGGCTGGATGTTGGGCTGAACAATGCCGGCATCGTGCACCCTCTAAACAAGCTCGCCAACCTGGACTACGCCGTCTTCAACCAACAGATGGCGGTGAATGCGGGCGGCTGTTTCCTGTGTATGAAACACCAGTTGCCAATCATGGCCGAGCAGGGCGGCGGGGCGATTGTGAACACGGCGTCAGTCGCTGGCCTCGGGTCGGCGCCGCTTTTGGCGGCCTACGCCGCGGCCAAGCACGCCGTGATCGGCCTGACTAAATCGGCGGCTGACGAATATGCGCGGGCGAATGTGCGGGTGAATGCAATCTGCCCCAGCTTCACAGACACGCCGATGGCCGATGATCTGCGGCTGACGGATGAGGCCGGGTCAGAGGTCGACCCAAAGTTTCTGGGCCGGATCCCTATGCGGCGGATAGCAACGCCGGAAGAAATTGTTCAGGCCATGCTGTGGGCCGCAGCGCCGGAGAACAGCTTTATGACTGGTCAGGCGATTGCGCTGGATGGCGGGTTGACGGCGACCTGAACGCGTTAACCGTCGACCAGTTCCGCTTGCGGGCCAAGGTAATTGTCCCAGGCGAACCAATAGGCGATGTGGCCCGCCACACGCGGCAATGTTGCGCCGTCTTCGCCGATCAGCGCGGCCTCGGTCACGCGCCAGGTCTGCCCCACACCCCGCAGCGCCGCCGCATCATCGCCGGCGCTGAATGTGACAGCTCCCCGCTCATACGCCCGGACGGTGCGCCCTGCGCTGTCGCCGATCAGCACCAAGGGGTTGTCGCCAATGGCGTCGTTCAGCACCTTGCCCCCGCCGAACAGATCCAGCGACCACGCCTTGGCCGCGCCAAACTGCCTGACGCCGAATACATAGTCTTTCTGTCGAAGCCGCGTCTGGTCGACGATCGCCGGGAACATCAGGTCGGGCTAGGCGAAATAGTCGCGATAGACCACGCCAGATCCGTAGTCGACCGTATGCCCGATGGACAGCGACAACACCTTGCCGCCCGGGTTGCGCGCGCGCCATTCGCCCCAGGGCGCGATGGTCACGGGTCGCTGCCTCAGACTGATCCCCGATCCGCGCAAGACGCCCGATACGGGTTTGCCGGTAAACTGATTCCACATTGATTGCGTCTGCCGGTCGTACATCAACTTGTTCGACCGGTAGAGAAACCCAGTGGTCGACATGATGAACGGCTCATACCGCCCATCGATCTGCGTTTCAAAGAGAATGCCCGCGCCGCAAAACGTGCAATAGGCCAGCGCGACAGGCACGCCGCCAATCACCTCGTTAAACATTTCGTGCCAACCCATGATCCTGAGGGGATAGGCGCGAATATCGCCGTTGATTTCGACGCCGAGCACAAGATCGTCGTCACGCAGGTAATCCGCTTCGGTCGGCGCGATCAGGGTGGGATGATCAAGGGGCGCGATGGTGTCGCGATGAACGCCGCCCCAGGTCACCTATTCAAACCGAATGTCCATGGCCCCGGCGGCGATGAATTCGGGTTTCAGGAAGGGGCGCCAGTCAGGCTCCATCTCCATCAGGAAGGTAAGTTTCACGACATAGAATGCGGGGTGAGAGGCGATTTCAGGATGCGCTTCCTGCCATAGCATCCACGACGGCCAATCAGGCCGCCCCGTTTCGCCAGTAAGGGCCTCTAACGCCCTGAGAAACGCCTGACGGTCATACCGGCTGAACCGCAGGGCGAAAATCAGGCCGCTGACGACGTCCGTATCGCCGCGATACACCAGAAAGCTCATCGCATCGGGGATATCGGTGGACAGGCCAAAAACCAGCGTCAGAAACGTGTCCTGTACCTGCTGATCTTCGTCGGTTGGTTGTGCAAAAGCCGGTCATGGGGCCGCGGCGGCGGTGAGGCCTTGCAACATATGGCGGTGCGTGGGCGTCATGACGGATCCTCCAACCACGATATATATCGCGCGGCGGCATCATCGCCCCATCACGTCTGAAAGAGACACGACAAGATCAGACAGATTGTTTCCGCATTATACGATGACGCGGCGCAGGTCGGCGATTATCTCTGCCTAAAGCCAGATGGAGATGATGATGTCCGTAAGACCGATCAAACGCCAAAGTGCCGCCCAGCCTACGATGGAGGGGGCCGGTGTGCACCTGTCGCGCGCCTTCGGGTTCGGCGACCCAACAGAACTGGACCCATTTCTGCTGCTGGACGACTTTTGCAATGATGATCCGGAAAAGTACCTGAAGGGGTTCCCCTGGCATCCCCATCGCGGCATCGAGACGATTACCTATATCCTCGAAGGGTCGGTCGAACACGGCGACAGTCTTGGAAATGTCGGCAATCTGGGCGCGGGCGACGTGCAGTGGATGACCGCCGGTCGGGGCATCATGCATCAGGAAATGCCAAAGGGCGATGTGCAAGGCCGGATGCATGGCTTTCAGCTGTGGGCCAACCTGCCGTCCAGCCACAAGATGTGCGACCCGCGCTATCAGGATGTCGCTGCGCCGATCATTCCCGAAGTGATTGATGATGACGGCGTGAAGGCGCGGATCATCTGTGGTGATTTTTGGGGCCAAACCGGCCCGGTTGACGGCGTCGCCGCCGACCCGCGGTTTGTCGATATCTCTGTCCCACCAGGCTTGAAGAAGACCTTCAAGGTGGAGGTTGAGCGCCACGCCTTCGCTTACATCTTCGCCGGATCAGGCGATTTTGCCTATGCGTCCGACCCGTTTGGCGTGCTGGTCGAAAAGGAACTGGCCGGGCAGGAAATGCAGATCCGCGACATGTCTGGCGACCGGACCTTAGTTGTCTTTGATCGGGGGGACGAAGTCACCGTGCAGGCCGGCCCCGAAGGCGTGCGGTTTCTGTTGGTGTCAGGCAAACCAATCAAAGAGCCGGTTGCGTGGCACGGGCCCATCGTGATGAACACACGGCAGGAACTGGTTAAGGCTGTACAGGAGCTTCAGGCCGGAACGTTCATCCGGCCTTGATTGGTCGTTCGATCAGGTGTTCTTGCGGCGGCGGGCGAAGAGGCCAAGACCTGCAAGGCCACCCAGCATCAGCGGCAGTGCGGCGGGGACTGGAACCTGCGAGACGGTGCCGACCAAGGTCACGTTGTTGCCGTCGTCAGTAACGCCAAATCCACCCGCAGTATCATTATCGCAGAACACACCTTCCACGACCTCACCAGAGCAGGTGCCCAACGACGCAAATACGAGATCAACCTCGGTCGGGCCGTCGTTCAGCAGCGGCGTTGCAAATGCGAGTTCCAGAACAAAAGGGTCCGTGGCGGGAAGCGAACTTTCGTTCGTCGCAAGAATCGTGAGCTCGCCTAGAAACAGATCCACCTGAACACTATGTTATGGTCGGCGTCAAAATCGCCAAAATTGTTATTTGAAGCCAGCCTCGAGTTCCTTACACGCAAGAACGCGTTTGAAATTGTTGCGTATCTGAGTCGCAGTTAAAGTTGCCAAAGACAGTGGTTTGGAATTCGTTGCCAGCCGATCCCTGAGACATAACCATAGGGACAACGAAATGCCAGGTCACCGCCAAGGCAGGAGCGGCGACAACTGCCGCAACAGCGATACCCGCGAGAACAGTCTTTAATTGCTTCAACATCGCTTAGACCCCACGTCCAAAAATGGAGGTCGAAAATACCGTTCCCACATCGTTTGTTATACCGCAGCGCACCAGAAAACTAGCGAAAATACCCCTCACTATGACAAAAATAACAATTTTCAGGCCACAAAAAGCCTATATGCCAGTTTTGGTTCAATTAACCAGACCAACGCAACCTTGTGGTTGTGCAATAACTGATCACCTAGGTTATTGGACAGTTAGCGGGTAACGCTGACCCTAATCGATTCCCTGCCGAGTGACCTGAATGACCAATGAAGACTTCGCTGAAATCTTGAACGGGTTTGCTGACCCAGCTTTTATTTTGGGCAATGACCGCAAAGTGGTGGCCGCGAATACGACAGCGCATCGTATTTTTGGACATGTGATTTCTGGGGTAGATTTCGTGCGGATCATGCGTCAGCCTGAGATCCTGCATCTGATCGACCAATGCCGCAATGGCGAGGCAAGGGTCGAGGATGTGCTGACGCTGG
>CBFHXH010000032.1:0-28893 GCA_965659735.1 uncultured Pikeienuella sp. | reverse complement strand
CTGAATCAGTATCGTATGGCTTTGGCATGGTGCGGGGCCGGTATCGGACGCTGATCCGCCTGCACGCCACCGTTCAAACGGATGTCCTGTGGAAGATGTGTCAAAGTCAGGCGGCCCCCGCCGAACTGGCCGAGGCGCTGCGTGGGCAGGGTGTCACCTGTCAGGATGTGCTCAGCACCATTGGTCGCGCGGTGGCGCAGGTTGAACCGTTCAACCGGTTCAAGGCGGACGTTCTGGCGCAAAAGGCGGAACTGACCGAGGCGATTGTCTGCTCCATCGACTACCGGCGCAATGACCCGGTTTGCAAAAAGGCGGGCGCACGCGTCGCCGCCGCTGCGATTTCGCTGGAAACGGTTGGGACTGTACTGAAGCGGTACTGAAGGTTGTCGCGCAATGCGAAAACCTGAATCACCTATCGCTGCCTGAAATCCAAGATTTCAACGCGTTAGGTGATAAGATCGGCCTTAAGCATTTCGCATTGTGCTTCAGTCGGCCGTCCCGGCCAGCTTTTCGATCGCAGCGATGATTGTGGGCCGCGCCACCTGATGGATCATGTGCCCTACGCCCGGCATCACGACCAGATCTGACGACGACACGTCGTTGAAAAAGCGCACTGAATGTTCCTGCAGACCCACGGTCTGGTCGGCGTCGCCATGGATCAGGATCACCGGCATCGTCAGCTCTCCATACCGTTGCGATTGCTCGGCAAGATAGCCGTCGAGGTTATGGATATCAGCGGCGTTATAGCGGAATGTCGAGGGCCGCAACGCCAGCGGCAGGCCGAGATGTTCCGCGTAGCCGGGAATGGGTTCGTTCGGGGCGAAGACGTCACTGATGAGGCAGATGGCGCGGTCGCCGCTAACATAGGCGCGCGCCGCAGCGCCCAGCGCGCCGCCGGTGACATCGCTTGATCCCAGCGCGTAAAGCATGCCGCCCCCTCCGCCCCAATCATAAGTCGCCCCGGCAAGCGAGATCAGGCCCTTCACACCCTCCGGATAGTCCAGCGCCCAAGCGGACGCGACCGCGCCGCCGAAACTGTGACCGACGATCACAGCATCCCCGGCACCCAGCTGGTCCGCAGCCGCTTTCAGAATGAGCGCCTGAACCGCGGGAATATCGCCGCCTTCGACAGGGCGGTCCGAATAGCCGTGGCCGGGACGGTCCATCGCAATGACACGGTGCTTGGCGGACAGTTCGTCCACCATTGCAAAGGTCCAGTCGCGAATGTTCGAATTGGCGCCATGGATCAAGACCACGGTGGGGCCGGAACCCTGGTCGATATAATGAACGTCCAACCCTCCGACCGTCACGAATTGCCCGATTGGCGGATACTTCGTTTCTGCATCCGCCTGATATCTTGCGCCTGAACAGGCGGTCAGGAACATCAGACAGATCAAGGGCGCAAGAACGATCAGTTTCATTTGATGGCATCTCCGAACGCTTGGGCGAAGATGCGGTCGATCACGGCGACCACTTCGTCTTCGCTGGTGTGATGGGGCATGTGGCCAACGCCGTCCAGCAGCGTGAACCGGGCGCGGAGCACGTCGCGCTCCACACCCCTTGGGCTGATGGATTCGGTCACCACGTCGTCGAGGGCGCCGTGAATGATCTCTACCGGCAGGGTCAGGCTGGGATAGCGCGGCGCCATGCGTTTGAGGTTTTCATTCAGGCGCAGGATGTCTTGGGCGTTGTGAAAAAACGTATCGCGCCGCAGCGCCAGCGGCACGCCGACATGATCGGCGTATCCGGGCGTCGCCAGGTTCGGTTCAAAAACGGGGTCGACCAGTTTGCCATACGGCATCAGCCCTGCAATCACGCGGATCAGCCAGCCCGTCACCGGATACGTGCTCAGCGGATAGCGCGGGCTGAGCGATCCGTCCCAGGGGTGGCTCGCCCCCGCAATGTCCACCAACCCGGCCGCAAGATCAGGGTCGTTCAGCGCGATGGCCAGCGCAGGGGCGCAGCCAAAGCTATGGCCAGCGATGATCGCCCGCTCGACCCCCAGCTTGCGCGCGGCGGCGGCGATGATCCGACCCTGAACTTCGGGGTCATACCCGTCAGCAGGACGTTCGGAATACCCATGGCCCGCCCGATCGAAGGCCAGAACGCGGTACCTGTCAGCCAGCCGGTCAGTCATCGAAAAGGTCCAGTCACGCAGGTTGCCGCTGGCCCCGTGGATCAGGATGATCGCGGGCCCCGCCCCATGATCGGTGTAATGAACCTTCAGCCCTTCAACTTCGATAAAGTCGCCAACCGGGGGATATGCTTCAATTCGTGTCGTCACCAAACTCTCCACTACCAAAAATACCGCGAGACACAGGGCCATCAGCGCCAATACGACTTTACCTGTCCGCCTCACGTCGCGTCCTTAGTTGCCTTCACGCTGCTTCCTGCCAGTTTGCTATTAACTATTAGGATAGGTACGGTTCCTCTACCATCAGGTAATATTCAGATGAATGAGAATCCATTTGCTGAATAGGTCAATAGGGCTTACCTTACAGTGAACAGCCACTTTCAGGGGAGTAGCTATGAAACACGCCAATGTCAGCCTCGGGGATCGTTACGATCTGGAAAATGAGCAAGTGTTGCTGAACGGCACTCAGGCGCTGGTGCGCTTGATGCTGACGCAGAAATGGCGCGACAGCCAAACGGGCAAGAACACCGCTGGATATGTTTCAGGCTATCGCGGATCACCCCTTGGCGGAGTCGATCACACATTCCATGCCGCAAAGAAACAGCTTGAGCCGATGGATGTGCTGTTTGAACCCGCTCTGAACGAAGACCTCGGCGCGACGGCGATCTGGGGCGCGCAATATGCGGCGCTGCGGCCGACTGCGAAATTCGATGGGGTTTATGGCCTCTGGTACGGTAAGGGCCCGGGCGTTGACCGGACCGGTGATGCGTTCCGCCATGCGAACCACTGCGGCGTGACCGAATGGGGCGGCGCCATCGCGGCGATGGGCGACGACCATACCGGGGAGTCCTCCACCATCCTCCACCAGACCGATCACGCGATGATGGACTGGAAGATGCCAGTCTTTGCCCCCGCGGGCGTACAGGAAATCGTCGATTACGGCGTGCACGGCTATGGGCTTTCCCGGTTTGCATCCCTGTGGGTCGGGCTGAAATGCCTGAAGGACACAATTGAAAGCACGGCCGTCATCGATGGCCGCCCCGACCGGGTGAAAATCGTCACCCCCGATTTCGACATGCCGGACAGCGCGCGGCTGCAGCCGATGCCCACACCGCATGAGATGGAAAACAACATGCTCGACTACAAGATGGACGCGGCCTTCGCGTACATCCGGGCAAACAACCTGAACCAGCGGGTTCGGGGCGAGGCGGGTGCCAAGATAGGCATCGTTACGGCAGGCAAGAACTGGCTGGACGTGGCGCATGCGCTGGACCTGCTGGGCATTGATGACGACACGGCGAAACGCATGGGCGTCACCGTCTACAAGCCGGCCGTCACCTGGCCGCTGGAGCCTGAGGGTCTGAAGGAATGGGCCGAGGGCCTGTCGATGATTGTCGTCGTCGAAGAAAAGCGCGGCTTTATGGAGCCGCAGATCAAAGAACTGATGTACGGCCAGCCCAACCAGCCCCGCGTGGTTGGCAAAAAGGACGAGAATGGCCAAATCCTGTTCCCCGAAAAAATGGCACTTTCGCCGGTGGATGTCGCGCTAAAGCTCGGCGGCATCCTGTTCGAGGAAGGCGTAGCGTCTGAGCTGAACACCCGCCGCATCTCCGCCCTTGAGGCCGCCGCAAACTCCGGTAACGTGCCTGCCACGGCGGAGCGTACCCCATGGTTCTGCTCCGGCTGCCCGCACAACACATCGACGAAACTGCCGGATGGATCTGGCTCTTACGCCGGAATCGGCTGTCATTTCATGGCGGTCTGGATGGATCGGAACGTCGCCGGCTTTACCCATATGGGCGGCGAAGGCGCCAACTGGATCGGCGAAAGCCATTTTGTCTCTCACGACCACATGTTCCAGCAGGTCGGCGACGGCACCTACAACCATTCCGCCATCCAGGCGATCCGGGCGGCGCGGGCGTCGAACACGCAGATCACCTTTAAGATCCTCTTCAACGACGCCGCCGCGATGACCGGCGGGCAGGCGCACGAAGGCGACATGAGCATCGATCAGGTGTTGGCCGAACTAAAGGCCTTCAACCTGGACAGGGTTGTCGCCGTCTATGATGAGAAAGAGGCGTGGGATCCGTCCACCGCCCCATCCGGTGTGCAGGCGCGCGAACGGGCGGAACTGGACGTCGTGCAGCGCGAACTGCGCGAAGTGAACGGCCCTACCGCGATCGTCTATATCCAGACCTGCGCCGCTGAAAAACGCCGCCGCCGCAAGCGCGGCAAATTCCCCGACATCGACAAGCGCGTCTACATCAACCCCGAGGTCTGCGAAGGATGCGGTGATTGCGGCGTAGCATCGAACTGTGTGTCTGTCGCGCCGCTGGACACAGACCTTGGCCGCAAGCGCCAGATCGACCAGTCGTCGTGCAACAAAGACTTTTCCTGCATCAACGGATTCTGTCCGTCCTTCGTCACGCTGCACGGCGCGACGCCTAAGAAGGAAGCGGCCGCATCGCTGGACCTGCCCGATCTGCCTGATCCAGTTCTGCCCAAGATCGACGGCGTCTGGAACACCGTGACCACCGGCGTGGGCGGCACGGGCGTCGTCACCATCGGCGCCGTTCTGGGCATGGCGGCCCATATCGAAGGCAAGGGCGCTGGCGTGATGGAAATGGCTGGCCTCGCCCAGAAGGGCGGCGCCGTGCAAATCCACTGCCGCATCGCTGAAAAGCCCGAAGACATCACCGCCATCCGCGTCGCAACCGGCGAGGCGGACGTTGTGATCGGCGGCGACCTTCTGGTCACCGCGGGCGCCAAAACGCTGGCGCTGATGGCCAACGGCAGGTCCGCCGTGATCTGCAACATGCATGAGATCAACTCAGGCGAATTCACCATAGATGGCGGTTTCCAGATCCCATCTGACCAGCTGAAGCTTGGTCTTGAGGCTCGCGTGGGCGCTGACAACGTGCATTACCTGAACTCCAGCAAGCTGGCGGAAAAGTTCCTCGGCGACGCCATCTTCTCCAACGCTTTGGTCATGGGCGCCGCCTGGCAGATGGGCCGCCTGCCCCTGTCGAAAGACGCTCTGTTCAAAGCGATTGAGCTGAACGGCGCCGCTGTTGAGAACAACAAGAAAGCGTTTGAAATTGGCCGTTGGGCGATCCTCCACCCCCAGGACGCGGCGGAAGCGATTGCGCCTAAGCAGAAGATCGCCGTCACCTACGAAGAAAAGATCCAGAACCGGTATGACCGCCTGGTCGCCCATTCCGACAAGGCTTGGGCCGATCGCTGGATGGCGTCAGTCAAGCAGGCTGAAGCGGCTGAACAGAAGATTGGCGCCGAAGGGTTCGCCGAGGCCGCTGCTTTCGGTCTGTTCAAACTGATGAGCTACAAGGACGAATACGAAGTCGCCCGCCTGCACATCGAAAACCTGGAAGGCCAGATCGCTGACCGGTTCGACAATGTTAAGAAGATCGAATTCCACCTCGCGCCGCCGCTGTTGGGCCGCAAGGATAGCAAGGGAAACCCGATCAAGACGACCTTTGGGCCCTGGGTGTTGAAGGTCTTCAAAGTGATGGCCGGTATGAAGGGCCTGCGCGGCGGGATGTTCGACATCTTCGGCTACACCGCTGAACGCAAGGGCGAACGCGCGATGATCGACGAGCAGGAAAAGCTGCTGGCTGAACTGTGCAAAGACCTGACGCGTGAGCGTTTCACCACCGCCGTCCAACTGGCCGATCTGCCGCTGCAGATCAAAGGTTACGGCCACGTGAAGGACGCCAACGCAGAAGCCGCAGCCAAGCGGCGCGCGGAATTGCTGACCGAATTCCGCTCCGGCGGCGCGCCGGTCCTGCAAGCGGCGGAATAACCCCCGCCCTTGAACCGCCCCCGCAGCCTGTTTCTAACAGGTTGCGGGCAGGCGAGGGTTCAAGGTGACCGACAGACAATCAGCAACACTGCATTTCTTTGGCGACGCATACGCCAAAGGCGGAAAGCAGGGCGATATCAATGGCCGTCGTTTGGCGGGCAACTCCTTCATAAAGGGATATCTGCGGCGCATTTCGTAAGACACGGTACAATTCCTGATGGGCGACCGGCAGGATCACAAACCCATTGCCGATCTGGTGCGGAGCCTGTCCAAAGACAAAAAAGCGCGCTTTATGCAAGCAAACCAGCTGGATCAATTTGGCGAGCAGTCAGTGCTTTACCGCCCTGATCCCCAGTTCGAAACTATCGCCTATCAGCGTCTGCATTTTGGGCAGACGGCATTTTCAATATGCGGGGTGACGCACACGACGTCGGGCTACTTGCTGCCCGACCCGTTCGTCACTTTGCGCCACAGCCCAGTTGAACCCTGGGACGGGGTCATCTGCACGGCAGAGACCGTTCGCACATCACTCGACTATCGGCTGGATGCTGTCGACGAATACCTTGCCAGTCGATTTGGCGGTGCACCGCCGCCACGCCCACAGATGCCGGTGATCCCGCTGGGGATCAACACGGATGAATTTCAAACGACCGAGGCGGACCGCGCCGCGCTGAGGGCCGAGATTGGGGCGGAACTGGATGACATTGTAGTCTCGACCCTCGCCCGGCTGTCACCACATTTCAAATTCGATCCCTTTCCGATCAATCTGGCGATGGCGCGCGCGCAGAAAATGACAAAACGCAGGCTGCATCTGCTGTTTTCCGGTTTCTTTCTGGGAGCCTATGCGAAATCGGTTTTCCAGAAAGGCGCGGCGACGCTGGCGCCGGATCTGAAGGTCAGCGTGCGCAGCGCGGATGACGCGGACCAGCGTCGCCAGGCGCTGACCGGGTCGGATATCTTCATCTTTCCGATCGACAACATTCAGGAAACCTTCGGCCTCGCCCCGATTTAGGCGATGGCGGCCGGCCTGCCCGTGATCGCCACCGACTGGAACGGCATGAAGGACACGGTGACGCCGGATGTCGGCTTCCGCATTCCAACCCGATCGGTCAGAGGCGAATTTTCGCGCGCAGAGGCGCTGCTGAATGAAACCGGGATCGACCAGAATGTGCAGCACATGGCCATGATGTCCGGCATGGCCGAGCTGAACGTGCCTGATTTTGCAGACAAGCTGGCGACCTTGGCGTCGAATGATGATCTGCGGCGGCGCATGGGCGAAGCGGGACGCAAACGCGCAAATGACGTCTATGACTGGAAGAACATCATACCACAGTATGAGGCGTTCTGGGCCGAACTTGACGCCAGGCGCCGCGCCGCTAAAGCGGCGGAGGCGGATCGGTACAAGGGCGTGCCGTCGCCTGTTGCGCCGCCGATCTTCGATTTCTTCGCCTCCTATCCCACCGTTCAGGGGTTTGCGCCGAACGTCGCGTTTCGCCAGACGCCAGCGTCAAGCGGCTGAAGGCGATCTATGCGGCGCGGAATTATCGCAAGATCAACCGATCACCCATCAGCATTGCGGCTGCGGCCGACCTGCTGACAATGATCGCTGAAATGACCAAAGGCGCCGCGACCGACACCGCGCTGCTGGACAGCGAAGCGTTGGACGAAGAACCATTGGAAAAGACACTGATCTGGTTACTGAAATACGACCTGATCGAAACCTGCGACGCGATTTAGATCGACTTGCGGCCAGTCTTAGTCGGCTATCCGATACGTGGTCGACGCCCAGATGCTTTCCCACTGGGCGTTCTTGCCAGCATCAGCCGCGCGCGGCTTGGTGATCTGCACCGCATTCACCAGAAAATCACCGCCTGCGCCCTTGGGAACAAACACCCGGCCTGTTTTGTCGGTGGTGTAATGCGTCAGCACGCCTTCATCGGTTGGCGTCGGTTTCTGGAAAACCTGCACGTCCCAGTCCGCCAATGGCTGGCCCCGCCACAAAAGACGAAAGCGCACGCCGTCAGCACCGGCGCTGGTATAGGGGTTCAGTTCTGCGACCAGCTCGATCGGCATGCCAACGGTGACGTCGCGCCCAGCGCCTGAGCCGACTTTGATCAGCGACTTGACGTAGCGATAGTAAGTCTCAACCACCCGGTCTTCGGACAGACCCTCGGCGCGATGCTGATCGATGATCGACGACAGCCCCTTGCTGTCGACAAAGCTGATGAACTTTTCGAACTCGGTATAGACCACAGTTTCAACCGCTGAAGCGTAGGCGGCGACATGCAGTCCGCCGATGCCGGATTTAACCTGAAAGGCGGGCGAGTCCCCGTTACGGCCCGCGACGGTTTCACCGCCGCTGCGATTATACACCTCGAACCGGGTGAACTTGCGTTCGACATAGGGATAGGGCGAGCCCTTGAAAAACTCACCATTGCGCAGCGCCGCCTCCATCTTGTCGCCTACGGCGACGTCATAGGCGATGGGCTCAATCCAGAACTCATGCGCGTTCACCGGCATCGCAAAAATAGTTACTGCGCATAGCAGCACGCCCTTGGCGATACGTCGAAAATTGGGCATCAGTGCGAGCATCTTTCAATCTAATGGGTTCAGATAATGATTCCGACTTTGCTTCTTCGCAGTCAAGCGCTTGCACTAATGATGATCGCGCTGTTCAGCGCCGTTGCGCACGCGCACGCCCTGCGCCCAACCATTGCCGAGGTTACCTTTCCCGCAGGCGAGAGCAGCTACCAGATCGTCTTCCAGCCGATCAACCTTGAGGCACTGATCGCTGAAATCGGACCAGGTCACGACGATACGAACGAATCGATCAACGCTTCAGTCTATGACGGCTTGCGCGAACTGCCTTCCGCAGAGCTAAAAGCCCGGTTTGATGGATTTGCGCCCGATTTCCTGAACGGGATCACGCTGACTGCGGGCGACGCGCAGCTGAGCCCGGAGGTGATCAGCGTCATCATCCCACCAGAAGGCGACCTCGCCGTCGCGCGTGACAGTCTAGTGACCATCGGTGGCGCTTTGCCCGACGGCGCAACGGACATCTTATTCGCCTGGGCGGCGCAGTTTGGCGACATCGTGGTGCGAACGCCTATCGATGCGAATGGCGACGGCTATGCGGGCTTTCTTGGCGCTGGCGAGGCGAGCGCGCCAATCATGGTCAGCGGCGGCGCTGATCAGACCGCGCTTGAGGCGTTTCTGGACTATCTGATCGTCGGTTTCGAGCACATCCTGCCGCTGGGGCTGGATCATATCCTGTTCGTTATCGGCCTGTTCCTGCTGTCCACCGCGCTCCGCCCGCTGATCATCCAGATCACCGCTTTCACGCTGGCGCATACGGTCACGCTGGCCTTGGGCGCGCTTGGCTATGTGAACGTGCCCGGGTCAATCGTTGAGCCGCTGATTGCGCTGTCGATTACCTTTGTCGCGATTGAAAACATCTTTGCGGACAAGCTG
Source organism: uncultured Pikeienuella sp. (assembly GCA_965659735.1). GTDB lineage: Bacteria > Pseudomonadota > Alphaproteobacteria > Rhodobacterales > Rhodobacteraceae > Pikeienuella. The sequence goes on along the minus strand of CBFHXH010000032.1, from coordinate 19,468 downwards.
AACAAATGGCGGCCCTTCGTGATTTTCGGCTTTGGCCTGCTGCATGGCCTGGGCTTTGCCGGCGTGTTGTCGGAGTTTGGCTTTGCCCCCGGCCAGTTTGTCGCCAGCCTGATCGCCTTCAATATCGGGGTTGAGATTGGCCAGCTGACCGTCATCGCAATCTGCTTCCTTGCAGTCGGGATATGGTTCGGCAAACGCGATTGGTACCGTCCGGGGATCGTCTATCCCGCGTCATTGGCGATTGGGGGATACAGCTTTGCCTGGTTCATCGAGCGGTCACTGGAAATCGAGCTGCCTATTCTGGCGGTCGTCGCAATCACGGTCGTAATCGGCGCGGCCCTGCTTGCCATGAAGGGTTGGAAAGATCGGATGGCGATGGCGGCATACGTGCTGGCGACCGGCGCCGCCCTGACCATCCTGTTGCGGATCGTCGAAGGGATGATCCCCTAAGACGCCTCAGATGGTGGCGATGTTTCTCAACGCCCCCATTTTACAGCCAGACGATGATCGAAATTGCGCCGCCAGACTGGCGCGATCACGTCATGGGCAGCGATCCGATGGGTCAGTGCGCTGCAATTAGGCAAGGCGGGGTTTGGCTTGTGCCAGGCGAATAGCATGGCTAGGTAGATGTCTGCCACGGACATTCTGTCCTGCAGACACCCATCCTCGGTTAACGCCCCTTCCAACACGGTGAACCCTTCCTGCGTACGACGCTGTGCGGCGGCTTGCACCGCTTCCAGCCCATTGGGGTCGTCGGTGAAGCGGTCGGGGTAACCACTCCGTAAAATGCCTTCGTAGATATTCGCGCCAAGAAAGGTCATCCAACGCAGAAACAGGCCGTATTCAGGCGACCAGGGTTCAGGGCAAAGCCCGGCTTCGCCGTGCGCGCCGGCAAGGTAAGTCAGGATCGCGCCCGTTTCCGTCATCAACCCGCCATCCGGCAGGATCAGCGCAGGCACCTGGCCCCATGGATTGATGGCGCGAAACGTCTCGGGCATTTTCTCGCCCGGCTGATTGCCGACATCCATGAATTCATAAGGTTGGCCGGCCAACACCAGCGCGGCTTCTACCGCAAAGCCGCCGGAACCGGGTCGGTTGTACAGCGTGTAAACGCCCATCACTCAAATCCTTCCAAGCACGCGACGCCAATCCCGCTTTCAGACGCGCCGCAGTACAAAAGATAGCGCAGGCCATCTTCATCTTCGAAATAGCAGGGATCGCGCAGTTCCCGCAGCCGCCCGATCGCCGCCCCCATGACGGAGGTTTTCAGCGGCAGATCGGCGCCCTCCCAGTCAAGCTCAGGCGCCAACAGCAGGCGTTGCTCGCCCGCTTTCCAGTCCATCCAGTCACCTGTCGTATCGATGACCGTGTGCAGGATGCTTTCCGGCCTGTCCCCCATCAGGTGGTAAAAAAGGTGCAGCTTGCCGTCGATCAACCGCGTTTCCCCGTGGCGAAACCCTTCGCCAATGCCGTCGCGGGGATGAAAGAAGATGATGTTGGGCCCTTTTTCGAAAGGCGCGCCCCAGTCGCACGATCGCCACAGATCCCCCGCCCAGGTCACGGTGTAGAGCCAGCCATCCAGCTCAGCCACACGGAAATAGGGCGGGCCGAGGATCGGTTCGGCCGCTGTGAAGTTCACTCCGTCAGTCGACGTCGCCAATCGGGTGACCTGATCGCCGTTCTCAACCATCCCATGGAAATACATTCGGAAGATTTGCGCATCATGATCGATATGAACGTCTGGCGATGCGATGTGTGCGTAAAGATACCCGCCGACCATATGCTTGGCCCATGGCGGGCGCAGATGTTCGGGCGGCTCTTCAGGATCCTCTACCGGAAAGCGGCTATCGGCCAGATCCAGCGCGCCGGGTTCATACATCTTCCATGGCCCGGTCAGATCAACCGCGTAAGCCAGGCGGATGTATTTGCCTTTGTGGTCGGAGAAATAGAGGTGATAGCGCCCCAATCCCAAACCTTTTTCCCGCGCCCAATCCGGCATGCGGGTCAACGAGGGTCCATTGATATTGTCGCCCATCCGGTCGTCCATATGGGGCCGGATGATCGGCTGGTCCATCAGGCGCGTCGCCGTCAGGCGCAGCTCAGATCTTGTCATAGAAATCTCGCATCTCGCGCAGGATATGTTCGCCAATGTTGCAATCGGTCGGCGCAATCCGATCGATATGGAACGCAGCGGGGGTGACGCGCGGCGCAGCGCCAGCCATCTCCAGAACCAGCTTGCGGCGCACAGCGGCGGGAAACTGTTCCCAGTCATAAACCGGCACAACAAAAGCGCCGGGGCCGCCGATCACGCATTTGCGGTAGTATTGATCAAGCTCAGGCAGGTGCCATTTCAGATCCTGGCCTTCTTTGGTCATCAGCGGCAGGCCATTGATCACCACGCCCTTGGACACCGCAAAATCCCGCGCCGCATCAACCGGATCGCCCGAATTGTTCGGCCCGTCGCCAGAAACGTCGATCACCCGGCGCAGGCTGGTGAACCCGTTTCGGTCAATATCGCGGGTCGCATAGGTGATGATGCTGGAAATTGACGTGCGCTTTAGCCCGTTTTCCAGCCGAACCGTCAGTTGATTGGCGAAGTTCGCCAGATCAGTGCGGGTTTCGATCAGCGTCCAGTCAACGATGATCCGCTGCGCGCCCGCGTTGGCCCATTCGACATAGGTCATCGCGATGCGACCCAGATAGCCCTTCTCAACCGCCGCGACGACTTCGTCCGACACCAGCGCTTCGGCGTACCCACGGCGCTGAATTTCAAGCTCCCGATCCGTCATGGACCGGGACACGTCGACCGCCAGAAAAAGCTGCAGGTCGACCTCCAAATCTTTAGCGGCAGCTGGCGCAGCCAAGCAAAGCAACAGGAGGGCAATCAAACAGCGCATAGCGAAAGGGTGGGCGGATGCAGCCGGTCTGTCGAGCGGTTTCGCACGGTCAGCCGCGGCTTGGCACAACCTCATATCCCGCCTCTTCCGGCTCATCATCCGTCATCTCGGGCGGGAAGCCAGGCGCGCGGATATCGAGGCCTGTCGCATCCTCCAGCCTACGGATGATGTTCGGGCTAAGTTCCCGTTCGCCATATTTGGCGATACCGTCTTCAAAGATCGTGATCATCAGCGGGTTCATCTCCAACGGCACGCCTGCGCGGTCGGCGACGGCCTGGAAAAGGCTGATGTCCTTTTTCACCAGATCCATCGTGAACGAAATATCGCGCGATCCGTTCAGGATCACCTGGCTTTCCGTCTCATGCACGAACGACGTGCCAGAGGAAATTTTGATCGCCTCGTAAGCCGTGTTCAGGTCCATGCCCGCCGCCTTACATGTCACCAACGCTTCGGCGCAGGTTATCAGGTTGGCGGTTGCGAGGAAGTTGGTCACGACCTTCAGCACCGAAGCGCTGCCAAGGTCGCCGGTATGCAGAATGCGCCGGCCCATTTTGGTCAAGAGCGGCAAAATCCGTTCAAACGTGTCCCGATCGCAGCCCGCGAAAATCGATATATTGCCAGTATCCGCCCGGTGGCACCCGCCCGAAACCGGGCAATCGACCGGTGCGCCGCCCGCAGCGATGACCTTGGGGGTCAGGCGTTTCACTTCGGCCTCGTCTGTCGTCGACATCTCCATCCAGATCTTGCCGGCGGACATGCCTGCGATCAGGCCGTCCTCGGCCTCCAACACGGCGGCGGAAGCGGCGGGCGACGGCAGGCAGGTGATGACGGCGTCGCACGCCTCCATCATCTCTTTAGGGCTGTCGGCCCATTTGGCGCCTTTGGCCAGAAACGGCTCGGCAATCGATCGATCCAGATCGCGCACGGTCAGGTCCACGCCATTTCGCAGCAGACTGCCGCTGAGTTTGCCGCCGACATTGCCCAGACCGATAAAGCCGACTTTCATGATGCTCTCCACGCATTTGATTTTCCGCAACTGTCGGCTGAGCGGGCGCTGCGGCCTCGCTCGTTCCCGACCCCTGAAAGGCGTTTTCAATCCTTGCCCTTACGGACTTTCGCGGCGCAGGATCGAGAAAACAGAAAACAGGGGAGTCGCGGCGATGACCACGCCCATTCTTTACGACTATTGGAAATCTTCGGCGTCCTACCGCATCCGCATCGCACTGAACCTGAAGGGCATCACGTATGAATCTCGCCAGATCGATCTGACCAAGGGCGAACAGATCAGCGCCGAAAACATGGCCCGCAACCCGCAAGGCCTGGTGCCGCAACTGATCATCGATGGACTGACGCTGACGCAATCGGTGCCAATCATTGAATATCTCGACCAGACGCGGCCCGATGTTTCCCTCATCCCCGAAGACGCGCGCGAACGCCACAAGGTGCGCGCCATCGCCGCCGCCATTTCGATGGAAATGGCCCCCGTTATGAACCTGCGCGTCGCCAAGAAGGCCGTCGCCTGGTCGGGCGAGGCGAAGGGCATGAAGGACTGGATGCATGAATGGATGCCAATGGGCCTTGAGGCGGTAGAGACGATGATCAGCGAAGGCCGGTCCGGCGGGTTCTGCCACCGGCACACGCCCACGCTGGCTGATTGCTGCCTGATCCCGCAGCTATACAACGCCCGCCGGTGGGAGGTTGATCTGGAGCCCTATCCCAACATCCGCGCTGTCGAAGACCATTGCGGCGAACTGAACGCCTTCCAACAAGCCCATCCCGAAGCTGTCGGAGCCCCCTGATGTCATACGGAGCGCATTCCTACGCCGCCGACCCCCGCAATGAGAACATCCTGATTTCCGTGAACGGCGAGCTGAAAAACCGCGCCGAAGCGGTGGTGAGCGTCTTCGACAGCAACTTCATGCTGGGCGATGGCGTGTGGGAAGGGTTGCGGATGAAGAATGGGAAGATCCCCTTCCTCACCATGCACCTCGAGCGCCTCTATGGTGGCGCGCGGGTGCTGGATTTCTATGACATGCCCTCACCCGCCGACATGCGGGCCCGCGTCTTTGACTGCATCGAAGCGAACGGGATGGAGGATGGCGTCCACATCCGCCTGATGGTCAGCCGGGGCGTGCGCGCGACGCCCTATCAGGACCCGCGCGTGACCATCACGCCGCCGACGGTGGTGATCATTCCCGAATATAAGGCGGCGGCGACGAATGATCAGGGGCTCAGCCTGTTCACCTCCACCATCCGCCGCACAGGGCCGGACCAGCAGGACCAGAAACTGAACTCACATTCCAAGCTGAACTGCATCCAGGCCTGCATTCAGGCGGCCAAGGCTGGCGCGGACGAGGCGCTGATGCTCGATCCTTCAGGTGCGGTCGCCACTTGCAACTCCACCCATTTCTTCATTGTCAAAGGGGGGGAGGTTTGGACCTCGACCGGCATGTATTGCCTTGGCGGGATTACCCGCAGCAACGTCATCGCCTGTTGCCGCGAAGGCGGCGTGCCGATCCATGAAAAACCGTTTTCGCTGCATGACGTCTATACTGCTGAAGAAGCTTTCGTCACCGGCACCTTTGCGGGCCTGACGCCAGTGCGTGAGGTTGATGGCCGCAAGCTGGGCCCGGTACTGGACGCAGCGCCACCAGAAACGCCGGGCCCGATCACGACCAAACTGCGCGCGCTCTACACAGAAATGCAGGGGCGAGAGGCGGAAGGGCGATGAAGCCGGTCCGCCTCGCCATCTGGTCCGGCCCGCGAAACCTTTCGACCGCGATGATGCGCAGCTTTGGGGCCCGCGCCGACTGCGCGGTGTCGGATGAGCCGTTCTATGCGACCTATCTGGCTACATCAGGCGTCGTGCATCCGATGCAGGATGAAATCATCGCGGCCCATGAACCAGACCCCGACAAGGTGATTGCACATCTGACCGGCCCTGTCCCCGGCGGCAGACCAATCTGGTATCAGAAACACATGCCGCAACATCTGTATCTGCCGAATATCCAGCGGGATTGGCTGGGCGAGATGCGCCACGCCTTCCTGATCCGCGCGCCTGAGAGGGTCGTCGCCAGCTTTGACGCCAAGCGCCCCTCACCGTCGTTGGAAGATATCGCCGTCCCGCAGATGGACAGGCTGGACGCTGAACTGACCGCGCTGACCGGCGCCCCGCCCCCGGTGTTCGAAGCCGAGGACGTGCGGGCGAACCCCGAAGGCATGCTGCGCGCGCTGTGCGCCGCGCTGGATATTCCGTTTGATCCCGCGATGCTGTCATGGGCACCCAGCGCGCGCGACACAGATGGCGTCTGGGGCGCGCATTGGTACAAGTCGGTCGAAGCGTCTTCAGGCTTCGCCCCGCCCCCGGGTCCGCCAGCGCCGCTTGCGCCGCATCTGGCCCAGATCGCCGCTGATGCGAGACCATCTTTCGATAGGCTTCAGGAGAGAAAACTCACACCAGTTGCATCCTCTTAACCAAAGTATGCTGGATTGCAGATAACAAGACCGCTAACGTCCAGTCGGCTGTGGAGGGCTGTGTAGTTTATGGCGAAGAGCCGGTTTTTCAGGCGATTGAAGGCGTTACGCCGGCTGCGCCGTCGTTCCAAAGACATGACCGCCAAACGCAAACCATCAGCGTTCCGCTGGCGCCCGTTCCTGCTGGGCATGGTGATAACAGGGTTTGTCGTCTTTCTGCAGGTGCAGGATTTTTCAGGTTTACGGCAACTGAACGAAGCGGCCTTCGATCAGTATCAACGCATGAAACCCCGGCAGGTTGACCCATCGGTCCCCGTCGCGGTTGTCGATATCGACGAGGCGTCGCTTAAGGAACTTGGCCAATGGCCTTGGCCGCGCACCGAAATGGCCGAACTTATCCTTCGTCTGACGCAGCTTGGCGCATTGTCGATCGCGTTCGACGTCGTCTTCGCCGAACCTGACAGGACGAGTCCGAACAGGATTGTCTCTAGCTGGCGCAAATACGACCCATCCGCAGTTGCGACGCTAGATGACAGCCTGCGCGATCACGACCTTGTCTTCGCAGAAATGATCGCCCAGACCCCAACCGTGCTGGGCGTGGTCGTGGCGAACAACACCTCTGGTTCCCGCCCCCCGCAAAAGGCCGGGGTGTCCTATCAGGGGTCAGACCCCAGATCGGTGATCCCAGAATTTGGCGGCGCGACGATCAACTTGCCCGTGCTGTCGCAAAACGCGTCTGGCGTCGGCAACTTCTCGCTTGGCGCCGAACGGGCCCAAGTGATCCGCCGCGTGCCCCTGTTAACCCGTATCGAAGACACCAAGGTCCCCACCTTGGCGCTGGAGGCGATCCGCACCGGCTTTCAGGCAGGCTCCATCCTAGTCAAGATGAACGACGCCAGCGGCGAAATCGGCTCCGAAGGGATCGCAACGATGCGTGTCGGACCGATGGAGGTGCCGGTCGAATTCGATGGCGGCCTTTACGTTTATTATTCTGGCTTCATGTCTCAGCGCGAAGACCGCGTGGTGTCCGCAGCAGACATTCTGCGCGGCGATCAGGTGGACCCCGCGCTGGCCGAAAAACTGGGCGGCAAGGTGATCTTTGTCGGCACATCGGCGCCCGGACTCCTGGACCTTGTTGCGACGCCGTTTGAACCTGTCGCCGCCGGGGTCAATGTGCACGCCGAACTGGCGGAACAGATCATCGCGCAGTTCTTCAAAACCGACCGCATCGCCTATCGCGATGATCTGGTCGCGGCGTTGCCGAACGCGCCGGCGGAAGAAAAAGCAGCCGTAGAACGGAAAATTGCCAAGCTTGACGCGGAAATCGCCCAGTTCTCCGAGCCCGTTTTCATCTCGCAGCCAAACTGGACCATCGCCATCCAGCGCGCCTTCATCCTGTTTGTCGGGGTCGTTGTTTCGATCCTGCTGGCGTTCAACCGCACCCTGCTCGCCGGTGTCGGCGCAGCGGTCGGCGCCGTTCTGGTCGTTGGCGGATCGTGGATCTCTTTCGACTTTTACGGCTTCCTGCTTGGCCCGGTCTATCCCGCGCTTGGCGTAATCCTGCCCTGGGGCAGTCTGACGATTTGGAACTATGTCCAGACAGACCGTGACAAAAAGGCGGTCAAAAACCAATTCGCCCACTTCATGTCGCCCGACGTGATTGAGGAAATCGCCGAGGACCCGGACCGCTACCTAACCCCCGGCGGCGACTTGCGCGACCTTTCGATCATGTTCTGCGACGTCCGTAAATTCTCAACCATCACCGAGAATATGACGCCGCAGGAAACCATCCTGTTCATCAACGAGTTTCTGACGCCGCTAACCGATGTCGTCATCCGTAATTCGGGCACCATCGATAAATACATGGGCGACTGTATCATGGCGTTCTGGAACGCCCCGCGAAAGTCCGACCTGCATATGGAGCAGGCGACGCTGGCCTTATTCCAGTTCCAGCAGGCGCTGAAAGAGATCAACGCCAAATTCGTCGAAATCGGTTTTCCCGAAATCGACATCGGCGTCGGCGTCAACACCGGGCCCTGCGCGGTGGGCGCGATGGGGTCGAAGATGCGGCTGGATTATTCTTGTATCGGCGACGCGGTGAACCTGTCGTCACGCCTAGAAGGCATTACCAAGCAGTACGGCTTGTGGAACTGCATTGGCGACACCACGGCGCAAGGCGTCGACCACCAGTTCGCTCTGCTGGAAATCGACCAAGTCGCCGTGAAAGGCCGCTCACAGCCTGAACGGATCTGGACCGTCGTGGGCGAGGCGGACGTCATCCACGATCCCAATTACATCGAACTGCGCGCCGCCGTGGATGAAGGTATCGAGGCATACAAATCCCAGCAATGGGACAAGGCCGAAGCAGCCTATTGCAAAGCGGCTGAGATCAATCTAGATGCGCTCGATCCTGTCGGCCTGCGCGACGTGTTCCTGAAACGGATCGCCGAATATCGCGAAAATCCACCACCCGCTGACTGGGATGGCGTCTACTACGCCAACAGTAAATAGCCTACGGCGCCACAGCCTGACTCAAAGGACCAAAACCTATGGCCAAAACACAAATGGCCCTCGAAATCGGCATGGGGACCGATCTGCGCGGCACAGATATGACAAAGGCGGCCTGCCGGGCCGTGAAAGACGCGCTGCACAGAAACTCGCTGACCGTCGGCCCCGCGCTGGGGTTCGCGCGTGAGGCGATGCTGGTCGACATCCGCGTCGGCGTGCCCGACCCAGCCGCAGTGAACGCCGACGAGGTCGCCGCCTGCGCCCCTTACGGCGTCGTGACGGTTGAGGCGGTCAAAGGCGGTCTGTCAGTCGACCATTACGCGGAAAGCGCGACGATTATCGCCAACGCCATTGTCTCCGTGTCATTTGATGCGGAGGAAGCCGCGCCATGAGCATGCAACGCATCATCACCGAACTTGGCGCAGGCGCTGACCTGCATGGCCAAGACATGACAAAGGCGGCCAAACGGGCGGTTGAGGACGCGATGCGCCATTCGTCGCTGTCGCTGTTCAAGGGGCTGAAGCTGGACCCGCAAACCATGCAGGTGCAGGTCAAGATCGGTGCCCCCGACCCCGATGCCGTCGACAAGGCCGCCGTGGCCGCCATGCTGCCCTATGGAACGGTCGAAGTGGTTGTCGAGCAGGGCGGCGTCACCGCCGAAGGCATGGGCGGCCCCGGGGATACCGTCATCGTCGCCGCCGCTGTCACGGCAGTTGTCGATATTCCGGACGGTAAGTTCAAATTGGCGGGTGGCTGACGTCCGCCTCAACCGACCCGGGAAAGACATCCACCAGAGCGAGTTGTGGGGTATTCCCGCTCGCCCACTGGCCAAAATTGCCCTGCTTTAACCACGATCTAACACATTCCAGCCATGACTGGCCTGGCATTTGCGCCCGCGGGGGGACAAGTGGACAGGACGATCATGAACAGGAATATCATTGGAGCCGCGATTGCTGCGGTGGGCTTTTCGGTTGCGGCGAGTGGTTTCGGCCATGCGGCGTCGGCCCAGTCAGGCGCCTGCGGCGGGCCCTATGTGGTCAAGCAGAACGAAACGATCTATTCGATTGCGTCCAAAACGTATGAAACGGTGCTGCATCGCCAGTTGCTGGTCAATCTTCTGGCCCGCGAACATGGCGCAGCGAACCGGGTTCTGCCTGCAGGTGGAACGTTGAGCCTGCCCTGCCCGACGCCGACCGGCTTATCGCTGAATGCGGTTGGTCTGAACACAGCAAAAGCGAAACTGGTGGAAGTGACCGTCACGACGGCTGACTATGAATACAGCAAGGCGGTCGCCATGGTCGGCCCGGTCAGCATCTACGAAGCATTGCTGGACAGCGTGATGCGGCATGGCGGCGTAATCCCTGAGTTCCGGACCTTGTCCAAGGCGGAAACCACCGCCTCCGCCCGGCCTTTGGGCGCCAGCAGTTTGGGTGATCTGTCCTTTCCCTGGTCGCGGGCCGACTGTGCCACCGGGTGCGGCGTTTGCGAACAGATGCTGTGGTCGGATCCGCTGTTTGAACTGACCAGCACCGCCTACGCCGCGCCCGACAGCCCAAATTGGGACGCGGCCGAAGACGCCGCACTGTGCATCGCCAAAGACAGCATAGGTGCTGTGAAACACGCCAGCCCGGTTTATGTGGAGTCTGCAAAAGACGCGGTCGTCGCGCCGACGCAGGCCTGTATCGCAGCCTTGCGATCTGGCGAAGTTCAGATTGCGATCCTGCCGGATGTCTCGGTCGCGATGGACTACCGGCTAAACCCATCGGCCCCGCGCCTGTCCGCCGCCGGCCCCCAGATTGGCGTGACCATGCACGCTGTGGTCAACCGCAGCACCATTGGCGCGCGGCGGATCATTTCGCGGGTCAACACGGCTTTGGAACATCTAAGGGTCAGCGGCGAATGGTACGACGTCGTCCGCTTGCAGATGAGCCGCAATTACCTGAACTAAACCGTGGCGGCGATGGGTCTGGCGCGTCAGAGGGTATTGCTCATGGCGCGCAGTTACCACCGTTTCAAAGTGTAGCGGCTTGAAGGAAAGGCGGCGTCGCCCAGATTTCCAAGTTCAGGGAGCAGGTTCAGAATCTCAGCCCTGACCGATTGGTCAAAGGTGCTCATGCTACGAACGCCAGGTTGGAAACTTTCGCTGGCGACGCCATTCGCAAACACGATTTCATGCCTGTCGAACAACAAGTGAAAATAAGTGACCGTTTCGACCGGCATACGGCGAACGCGACTGCGCCCAACCAGATCGCGCGCCTTTACCAACGCCTAACGTTCGCCCACCATTAGCTCGGACCGGGGGGTTGAGATCAGTATCCTGTGCTGCGGCGACACGCTCAGATCGGCTGATGCGACAAACGCGCCTTTGGGGATCATGATCGGCGCCATCGGGCCCCGGCCGTTAACGCTGCGCGATCCCACCCAGTTCAGCGCCCTGGGACCGGAATCCAGCGTCTCGACAATGTCGCCAACCCTAAGGTCCTGAACCGCAACCCGCCCGCCCGGCGTTCGGATCTTCGCGCCTTCAGCAAAGCACGGCGCATATTCGCCGTAGTCAAGCGTGTCGCCAGCCGCTTGCCCCGGCGCAAGGTCGATGGACTGAATGATGTTCAGCGGCTGGCCCAGCGGCGGCAGCCCATTCGTCCCATTGTCGACAACCGCGATTGCTTCGATGTTCTGAAAATTCCCACCGCCAGATCCACCAAAACTGACCCCCGCCAGTGTCCATTGCTGGTCAGTTACAGGATCTTCCACAATGATGTGAAATTCAGCTTCAATCTGCGCGCCGGCCGGATAGGTCTCAGTCCCAAAGGTGATGTCATTGGTCAGCGTCTGATCAGCGTCATCATCATGAAACTCCACATCCCCATTCGGATCGGTGATGTCATAGAACTGACCAAACGATGTGAATGTGCTGTTGTAGTTTTTGTCGACCCATTCCTGAGCCGCCGTGCCGCCATCCTGGGTGGTTACATTAGGCGCATCTGTATTCCAACCGACGAGGTTTCCGCCGCTAATTTCCTCGTTAAATCACGCCGCCCTGCGTTCGCAGTTCAAACGCGTCGAAGCCGATCAGATACAACTCTGGCACAAAGAATTACCCCATTTTACCCCTACGCAAACACCTACAATAAGCTGAATGCGGAGTAAAGATGCCACAAAACACGCGATTTCACAAATTGCAGGCGAAAGACACCTCGCGCAAAGATTGAAAAGCCCGGGTGCAAAGACGGCGTCAAAGCCAGAATTCAATCAGTTTTCATCGTCTCGCTGATCAGTGCAATCATCTCAAACATCACGGCCATCGCGCTGAGGGCGGTGATGTTGTTGGGCGCGTCCTTAGTTGGCATCATGCAGACGATGTCGCCGCCGATGATGTTCATTCCCCTGACGGCGCGCAGCAACTGAATGGTCTCGTCCATCAGAAATCCCTGCTCGCCCGGCTCAAGATTACTGACGCCCGGTGCAATTGTTGGGTCGAGGCAGTCTAGGTCAAAGGTGATGTAAACCGGCGCGGCCGCCAATTTTTCGCGGATCAGATCCGCCGCTGCCGCAGTTCCCATGCGGCGATACTCCTTCATTGTGACGACGTTGTAGCCGTAGTCATAAGACGGCTGCAGCCAGTCAAGCGTCCGCGGATTGCCGCGCAGGCCGATTTGCACCGATTTGGTCGGGTCCACCCTGCCTTCATCCACCAGATAGGCGCCCCAATGCGCCGCTGATTTCTTGGCGCCAAGGAAATGATCAATCTTGGTGAACACGTCTGTGTGGGCGTCCAGATGCAGCAGCGCGATCTTTTCACCACCCGCCAGGTTGCCCCGGCCCAGAGCCGAAAGGACGCCGCCCGTAATCGAATGGTCGCCGCCAACCGTGATAGGCCGCGCGCCCGCGGCGTCGATCGGCGCAATGAAATCGGTGATCCGCTGGATGCACGCTTCGTTATCGTTGGCTTCGGGAAAAGGCACGTCGCCCAGATCGTGGATGCGCGCCGCCTCCCACGGATCAAGCTGAAAATCGAGGTGCACGCGCCGGCCCACGGCGGACATATGGCGCAGCGCGCGGGGGCCAAGATGCTGGTCGCGTTCGGTCGTGCCATTACCGGTGGAATGCGGCGCGCCCAGCAAGGCGATGTCAGCTTCAGCCGGGTCCGCGGTGTAGGGCGCGCGAAACAGGGTTGGCACACCCCACCAATAGAGGTTCTCCATCATTCGGTCTTCGGGGGTGGCCATTCAGCTCTCCATCGCTTTGGCGAGCGTCGCCCTGATATGGGCGGCGCTTGTGTTGACGAAGGTGTATCCGTCGCTTTCGAACACGGCGTCTTCCAGGTGGTCAGGAAAGGCCAGCGGCAGTTCTGTGCAGGCCAGCAGGATGGCCGTGTTTGCAGGATCGGGAGCGAACCGCTCACAGACCGTCAGTAGATCATGTTTGGCGCCCGGCGTCACAGGGGTCGCGTGAAACGCGTGGTCAATCTGGTGTTGCATGTGGTTGATCACGCCCTCATCCAGGCGGGCGTTTGCTTCAACGCACCGCGCCTTCAACGCATCAGCGTATGCATCCGAACGCATCGTCACGCCTGTGCCCAGCACCAAAGCCTGTTTGGCCCCAGTGGCGGCGGCAGCGTCGGCGACAGCGTCGATGATGCTGAGCACTTCGATATCGACGCCATTGGTGATCTGAGCCAGTCGCATGTGAAAGGTGTTGTTGGCCAGAATGGCGCAATCGCACCCCGCGTTCTGCAACCGCAAAAGCGCCTGACGGATCACATCGTCATAGGCGGCCCAGCTGTCCTCGTCGCCTTCGTTGCCCCGCAGCGCACGGGTTTCGCGCATCACCAATGATTCGATCATCATCGGCGGGGTGCGGGCGCGGCCAGTTTCCTCCGCCGCGAAATGCGCGTTCGACCAGGCGCAGAGCAGCCGATAATACTCCACCGTCGACTGCCAGGCGACGCCGCCGACGATCCCAATCTTCTTCATATGAACACTCCCGCTTGGCTGTGATCATAATGACTTGCGGGCGGGCGTGATTTCAATGAATGTCAGACAAAGAATTATCCAAGGGGGAGATGTACAATGAAAACCCGCGCCGCAGTGGCCACCAAGGCCGGCAGCCCACTTGAAGTCACCGAAGTCAATCTGGACGGCCCGCGTGAGGGCGAAGTGCTGGTTGAGATCAAGGCGACCGGCATTTGCCACACCGATGAATTCACCCTTTCGGGCGCTGACCCCGAAGGTATGTTCCCAGCGATCCTGGGCCACGAAGGTGCCGGCGTCGTTGTTGAATGCGGCCCGGGCGTCAAATCGCTGAAGCCGGGCGACCATGTCATCCCGCTCTACACCCCTGAATGCCGGGAATGCGAATACTGCCTGCATCCGAAAACCAACCTCTGCCAGGCGATCCGCACGACGCAGGGCGCTGGCGTGATGCCGGACGGGTCATCACGTTTCTCAACGCTCGATGGCGATCCGATTCTGCATTACATGGGCACTTCGACCTTTTCGAACTATACGGTCATGCCAGAGATCGCGGCGGCGAAAATTCGCCCCGACGCGCCCTTTGATAAAGTCTGCTACATCGGCTGCGGCGTCACCACCGGCATTGGCGCCGTGATGAACACGGCGAAGGTTGAGCAGGGCACGAACTGCATTGTCTTCGGCCTCGGCGGCATAGGCCTGAACGTTGTGCAGGGCCTGCGGCTGGCCGGCGCCGACATGATCGTTGGCGTCGACATCAACCCCGGCCGCAAGGAAATGGCCGAACGGTTCGGCATGACCCATTTCGTCAACCCGCTGGAGGTGGAGGGTGACATTGTTCCCTACCTCGTCGACCTGACCAAGGGCGGCGGCGACTATACCTTCGACGCCACCGGCAATGTCGGTGTGATGCGCAATGCGTTGGAATCGGCCCACAAGGGCTGGGGCGAGAGCATCATTATCGGCGTGGCGCCCGCTGGCGCCGAAATTTCCACCCGTCCCTTCCAGCTGGTCACAGGCCGGTCCTGGCGCGGCACCGCCTTTGGCGGCGCGCGGGGCCGGACAGACGTGCCGAAGATCGTTGACTGGTACATGGATGGTAAGATCGAAATTGACCCAATGATCACCCACACCATGCCGCTGGAAGACATCAACAAGGGCTTCGACCTGATGCATGCGGGCGAAAGCATCCGCTCCGTCGTGATCTACTAAGCATCGGGCGCACAACTTTGCGGGCGGGGGGCGCGAAACCTCCGCCCGCTTTCAATTGAAGGGGCGTCCGATGTCCGACCTGACGACCGCCATAAGGGCTGAGATCGAAGATCTGCACGCCTTCTTTGTCGACTGGTTCACCGGCGCGGCGGATCAGATGGCGATCACCACCAGGTTCGGCACGGCGATGGCCCCTGACGTTCTGTTCATCTCACCCGATGGCCAGCGCCTGACCCACAGCGACCTGATGACGGGTATCGGCGCAGGGTATGGCGCGAACACCGCCATTCGCATCGCAATCCGCAATGTCGAAATTCAGCAGGATCTCGGCGATTGCGTGCTGGTCACTTACGAAGAATGGCAGATCGGCGGAAAGGCCGGCCGCGATCAAAGCGGGCGCCTGTCCACCGCGCTGATCACCAAGGCCGCCCCGCGCAAATGGCTGCATATCCACGAAACCTGGCTGCCCTACGATGTTCAGGCCGCGGGCCCCTATGATTTCTGAGATTTGCAGCGCGGCCCCATCAGCGTATGCCCGCCCTGAACTGAGAGGCCGCCCATGATCATCTATGTCGACGCTGACGCCTGCCCTGTTAAGGCCGAAGCGCTGCGCGTCGCCGAACGCCATAAAACCAAGGTCGTCTACGTCTCTGACGGCGGCGTGCGCCCAAACCCGCACCCGCTGGCGGAGGTTGTGGTCGTCACCCAAGGCGCCGACGCCGCCGATGACTGGATCGTTGAGCGCATTCAACCCGGCGAGATTTGCATCACCGGCGACATTCCGCTGGCCGATCGCTGCATCAAGGCCGGCGGACGGGCGCTGAAGCATAACGGCGAGCTGTTCACCGCCGCCAATATCGGCAACATCCTCGCCACACGCGACCTGATGACGGACCTGCGCGCCGCCAACCCGCTGAACCAGGGCGGCGGCGGAAAACCTTTTACGAAACAGGATCGGTCGCGATTTCTGGAAGCGCTGGAACGGGAACTGCGCCGCAAGCTCTGACCAAGGCAGGGACCATCAGCACAGATTGCACGTTCCTGTCGATCCGGTGATCCAGATTGATCTGGAAACGCCCCGCCGTCATTTGCCGGCATGCATCCGCTTCTTGCGGTCGCGCGTCACTTGCGTCTGTTCCGGGCTGCCATCGTGGAATGTGCCGAACCACCGATCCCACGGCATTTCCTGATTGCCATAATTGCATTCGTAATACCGGTGATGCAGCTGGTGATAGAACGTGCCCAGCGCCAGACGCCGCTTATCTTTGATCAGCAGATCCTCGTACCCCGTGTGGGTCATCGCCGCCCCCGGGCCAAGATAGATGACATGGAACAGCATAAGGATCGGATCGCTTGGCCAGATGAAATGGATCAGCAGGGAAGAAGCGTATAGTATATGTTCGACCGGATGCATCGACAGGCCCGACCATGGCCCGATGTTCACATTGCGATGGTGCAGCGAATGCACGTGTCTGTAGAGGACCGGCGCATGCAGCAGCCGATGCACCCAGTAGAAATGGAATGCCGACCAGATCGGCAACAACATCAGCCCGGCGATGAACCATACCGGATCAGACAGCGGCGTGATCGAAGGCGCCCAGCCAGACGCCATCGCCCACATCACCAGCGCCTGATACGCGGTCAGAACTCCGACACCGCTGGTCAGCGACCAGAACATGTTGTCATGCACCTGATTGGAAAAATCCCACAGCCGGTTGCCCTTGGACGGCGGGCGATGATCGAATTTCAGCGCCGCGCCCTGCCCTTTGCGCATGTAGAAGTACCAATGCAGCGCCCCGACGACACAGATCACCAGCCCCAGATTCGCCGCCCACACATGTGCGACCCAACCCAGCGACCAGGATGCGGCAACATCAAATGGCGGGTAGACAACCGCCCAGCAAAAGACCGCGAGCATAACCATCATCACCCGCTCGCTCAGCGTCAGCCAATGGGCGACCAGCCAGCGGCCCAGAAAACCCGGACGCAGCGGCCACTGAAAGATAGATGGATTGGCGAGCGGCAGATCCGGGTGGTAATTCCATTCCCGGCTCATCGGTTCAGGTGATTGGGTCATTACGGGCCTCTTGCGTGGTGCTGGGGTCACGGTGAAAGACCGACTTTCGCCAATCTGCTCTGATCGCGACTTGGCCAATGTCGCAATAGGCGCCGCCGTGGCGGTACAATTAATTGACCGACCGGTCGGCTTATTCTATCCAATGAGGCAGAGGAGATTCCCGAATGACCCCCCAAGCCCGCGCCGAACTGGTCACCAAGACGATGATGGAGCATGACAAAGCCTCCAACTGGTTAGGGATCACGGTGCAGGAATCAGGTCAGGGCCGCGCCGTCCTGTCGTTGGAAGTGCGCGAACATCATCTGAACGGGCATCTGATCTGCCATGGCGGGTTTATCTTTACGCTGGCTGACAGCGCCTTTGCATTCGCATGCAACAGCTACAATCAGAACGCTGTGGCGCAGTCGAACGACATCACCTTTGTAGCGCCCGGCAAGCTGGGCGATGTGCTGACCGCAACTTGCGAAGAACAATCACGAACAGGCCGTTCCGGCGTCTACGACGCAAGGGTGACGAACCAGAACGGCGACACAATCGCCCTGATGCGGGGCCGGTCCCGCACCATCAAGGGCCAACAATTTGAGGAGGATGACCAATGACCGAAGCGTATCTGTGCGAAGGGCTCCGCACCCCTATCGGCCGTTTTGGCGGCGCGTTGTCGTCCGTGCGCCCCGATGACATGCTGGCCCACGCCATCCGCGAAACCATGGCGCTGGCGTCTGGCCTGCCGGGCGAGGCGATTGACGATTGCGTCATGGGCTGCGCCAATGGCGCGGGCGAAGACAACCGCAATGTCGCGCGCATGGCGACGCTGCTGGCGGGTCTGCCAACCTCTGTCCCCGGCTCTACCGTCAACCGGCTGTGCGGGTCGGGCATGGAAGCGATCGGCATCGCATCCCGCGCAATCAAGGCAGGCGAAGCAGACGTTGTGCTAGCCGGCGGCGTGGAAAGCATGAGCCGCGCACCGATGGTCATACCGAAGGCTGATACAGCCTTTTCAAGAAATGCAGAAATTTATGACACGACCATTGGCTGGCGGTTCGTAAACAAAAAGATGAAGGCGCAATACGGCATCGACAGCATGCCCGAAACCGCCGAAAACGTTGCCGAGGATTTTCAGGTCAGCCGTGAAGACCAGGACGCCTTTGCGCTCCGCAGCCAGGAAAAGGCGATTGCCGCGATTGAAAGCGGACGGCTAGCCAAGGAAATCACCGCTTACACCATTCCCCAGCGCAAGAGCGAAGACGTCGTCGTGGCCCGCGACGAACACCCGCGCGCCACCTCGCCGGAAAAGCTGGCCGGTCTGCGCGCCCCCTTCCGCGAAGGCGGATCCGTCACCGCCGGGAACGCATCGGGCGTGAATGACGGCGCGGCAGCGGTGATCATCGCATCGGGTGAAGCGGTGGAAAAATATGGCCTGACACCCAAGGCCCGCATCGTCGGCATGGGCGTTGCTGGGGTTGAGCCGCGGATCATGGGAATTGGCCCGGCGCCCGCCTCTCAGAACCTGCTGGATCGGCTGGGCCTGAAGATCACCGATATCGACATTATCGAACTGAACGAGGCTTTCGCCGCCCAGGGCCTCGCGGTCACGCGCCAGCTTGGTGTGGCTGATGACGCCGATTTCGTAAACCCGAACGGCGGCGCCATCGCGCTCGGCCACCCTCTCGGCATGTCGGGCGCCCGCCTTGCGCTGACTGCGGCGACCGAAATGCAGGAAGGCAACGGAAACCGCGCGCTTTGCACCATGTGCATCGGCGTCGGTCAGGGCATCGCGATGGTGTTGGAAAAGGTCTGACCTGCTCGCCTCTTTGAGTTCCAAATACGCAGCCCCTCCCGCTTGGGGAGGGTATGTGAAACGCCCCAACGGCGAAAACGTTAACAGAAGTGTGAAATACAGAATTATCAATGGGTTAGATAAGGTTTCACGCGTGAAACCGTCCCTGTTTCACACCCAAGGGAGCCGATGATGAAAGACCTGACGCCCGCCAAATCCGATCTCAACCCGATTGAAATCGCCTCCCGCGACGAAATCACTTCAGTTCAGCTGGACCGAATGAAATGGTCCCTGGCGCACGCATATAGCAACGTTCCTCACTACAAAAAGGCGTTCGACGAAGCGGGCGTCCACCCGGATGATCTGAAAACGCTCAGCGACCTCGCGAAGTTCCCGTTCACTGTGAAACAGGACCTTCGCAACAACTACCCGTTCGGGATGTTCGCTGTCCCCCGCGAACGGGTCCAGCGCATCCACGCCTCGTCTGGCACCACGGGCCAGCCCACCGTTGTCGGCTATACAGCAAACGACCTGACGAACTGGGGTGAGG
>CBFHXH010000031.1:0-29108 GCA_965659735.1 uncultured Pikeienuella sp. | reverse complement strand
CCCTCTGGTTCCAGGAAGATTTGATGTGACGGTTTATCAGCGAACCTGACAACCTTGTCTTCGATTGACGGACAGTACCTCGGCCCAACACCTTCGATGCGGCCAGAGTACATAGCCGACTTATCGATGTTTGATCTAATAATCTCGTGTGTTTCTTCGTTGGTATGAGCAATCGCGCAAGCGACTTGTTCAGCCCGCACATCCTTCGTAAAGAATGAAAAAAAGGTCGGTTCATCGTCGCCAGGTTGCTGCGGAAGGCTATCCCAATCGATACTCGATTTTGGTATTCTTGGTGGTGTTCCTGTTTTCAATCGGCCGAACGAGACGCCGAGATCGTCAAACCTTTCAGCGAGCCTCACTGATGCATCATCGCCAATGCGGCCGCCGGGTCGACTTTCGGTTCCAAGGTGGATGACACCCCTTAAGAACGTACCCGTTGTTACCACCACCGCATTCGACTCGAGCCGGCCACCTGATTTCAACTCGACACCAGAGATTGCTGCGCCTTTCACGATAAGGTCGACTACCTCATCTTCAACGACGGTTAGGTTTGGCTGTTTTGCGATCTCTGCCTGCATTGCTGTTTTGTACAAGGCTCGATCACATTGCGCCCGTGGCCCCTGTACAGCAGGCCCTTTCCGTCTGTTGAGCAACCGGAACTGAATACCTGCTTTGTCAGCGACCTTGCCCATTGCGCCGTCGAGGGCGTCAATTTCTCTGACAAGATGGCCCTTCCCCAAGCCCCCGATCGCAGGATTGCAAGACATTTCCCCAATTCGATCGCGTCGGTGGGTAACAAGCACCGTATCCACGCCAAAGCGCGCAGAGGCAAGCGCAGCTTCACAGCCCGCATGGCCACCACCAATGACAACGACGTTCGATTTAACTGCTGAATGTTTCACGTGAAACACCCTCACTTACCGATACAGAAGGTCGAAAAAATCTCACCGAGAATCTCATTAGCGCTCGCATCACCAAATAGCTCGTTCATTGCATCAACGCCACTCCGCAAATGCTCAACACGCAACTCAGGTTCCATTACTCCAACGCAAAACTCCAGCTGATCTACACAACGAGCTAAACATGCCACCTGACGTTGCCTTGCAAAAACGGCGTTTCCCCGCTCAGCACTACCGATTTTCTCCATCACCGCAGAAATCAAATCGATTAGTCCATCGCCGCTGATAGCAGATAGCGGCAGGCCGCTCGGAGCTTTGTATAAGTCCGATTTCGTCCAAACTCTGATATCGCCCTCAACAAATAGATCCGTCGCCTCAATCCAAGGCGCATCCTCCGTGCCCAGAAACAACCGAATATCAGCCTCTTTAGCTGCTTTAAGCGCCCGCTCTACTCCGATGCTCTCAACTAGATCTGTTGTCTCACGCAATCCCGCCGTATCCAACAATATGACCGGATACCCACCAAAATCTGCCGCAACCTCGATGATATCCCGCGTTGTTCCAGCAATCGGAGAGATGATTGAAGCGTCTCGTCTCGCCAATGCATTCATCAACGTCGACTTTCCTGCGTTCGGCGCGCCAACCAAAGCGATCCTAAATCCGTCTCTGACCCGGGCAGCCGCTTTCGAACCCTCGATCGCTTCCATCATCTGCGCGCGTAAATCCGAAACGATCTCCGCCACTTCATCTGATACATCTTCTGGGGCGTCGTCTTCATCAGCGAAATCAATCGACGCTTCCAACAAGGCTAGTGCACGAACAAGATCCTGACGCCATTTTCGCGCCTCTCGACCCCCTGCGCCATTCATAAGATTTAGCGCTTGCTTCCGCTGCTCGTCCGTTTCGGCATCGATCAAGTCAGCCAGCGCTTCAACCGACACCAGATCCATTCGACCATTCTCTAGCGCACGTCGTGTAAACTCCCCTGGCGCTGCCGCACGGGTGTTTTCGAAATCCGATAGCAGGTTCAGGATACTGGCGACTGTTGCCCGCCCTCCATGAAGGTGAAGTTCTACAACCAGTTCTGACGTAAAACTCCGGCCCTCCTGGAACCAAACGACCATGGCTTTATCGATCAGCTCTGCATCGGCAATCAGTTCTCGCACCACCAAAACCCGCGGGTCCGGTAGAGCTGACTTCGTAATTTTATCAAGTATTACAACGGCTTGAGGACCTGAAATACGAACAACAGCAACACCAGCCCGCCCAGGCGCGCTTGATAACGCAAAGATCGTATCAGGTTCTACTTCAACCCAACTTAGCATCAGTGCGTTCCTGCCACCTGGTTCCGACCAGGATCAGGCGTTCATGGAATCAAAGAACTCTGAATTGGATTTCGTCTGCTTCAACTTCCCAATCAGGAACTCGATCGCGTCATTCGTACCCATTGGGTTCAGAATTCGGCGCAAGACAAACATCTTCGTCAGATCAGCTTTATCGACCAGCAGTTCTTCTTTCCGCGTACCAGACTTCAGAATATCCAGCGCTGGGAAGACACGCTTGTCGGCCACTTTACGATCAAGCACGATTTCAGAGTTACCAGTGCCCTTGAATTCTTCAAAGATTACTTCGTCCATTCGGCTACCGGTGTCGATCAGAGCTGTCGAAATAATGGTAAGCGAACCACCTTCTTCAATGTTCCGCGCTGCACCAAAGAAACGCTTAGGTCGCTGCAGCGCGTTTGCATCTACACCACCGGTCAGCACTTTACCAGATGATGGAACTACGGTGTTGAATGCGCGGCCAAGTCGGGTGATCGAATCCAGCAGGATCACAACATCACGACCATGCTCAACCAGTCGTTTCGCCTTTTCGGTCACCATCTCGGACACAGCAACATGGCGTGTCGCCGGTTCGTCGAAGGTTGACGATACAACCTCACCCTTCACCGAACGCTGCATGTCGGTAACTTCTTCAGGACGCTCATCGATCAAAAGCACGATGAGGAAACACTCAGGATGGTTCTCTTCGATCGAGTAAGCGATGTTCTGAAGCAAAACCGTCTTACCTGTCCGCGGCGGTGCAACGATAAGGCAACGCTGGCCTTTACCAATTGGCGACACCAGGTCGATAATCCGCGCCGATCGATCCTTGATTGTCGGATCTTCGATTTCCATTTTCAGCCGCTCATCAGGGTAAAGTGGCGTCAGGTTATCGAAATGCACTTTGTGGCGCGCCTTTTCAGGTTCCTCAAAGTTGATTGTGTGCACCTTCACGATTGCAAAGTACCGCTCACCTTCCGCCGGCGCCCGGATAAGGCCTTCAACCGTATCTCCGGTTCTCAGTGCAAAGCGGCGCATCTGCTGCGGTGACACATAAATGTCGTCAGGACCTGGCAGATAGTTCACTTGCGGTGATCGCAGAAACCCAAAGCCGTCCTGGAGAACCTCCAAAACCCCTTCGCCAGTGATCTCGACATCCTGCTCAGCAAGCTCTTTCAGGATCGCAAACAGCATATCCTGTTTGCGCATTGAACTTGCGTTTTCCACTTCAAGCTCTTCAGCAAACGCCAACAATTCGGTCGGGCTCTTAGCTTTCAGTTCCGAAAGCTTCAGCTGTTCGATTTCCATCAACTCGCCATTTTAACAGGGACGCCAAACAGCCAGAAACTGACTATCAGCAAAAAGAAAAGGAGGATCACCTACAGATCAGCAGGTGCATGGTCTATAGGTCGATTAGACAGCGATTGTCAATTTTAGATTAAAAGGGTCTGACGACAACCATAATGACAATAAGAACCATTAGGATCGTCGGCGCTTCATTTGCAAACCGAAAGAACCGCCCGGTCTTGTCGTTCTCTCCGCGCTGGAATGCCTTCATCCACGAGCCTAGCATCCCATGAAACCCAGTCATCAGAATGACCGCCAGAAACTTAACCCAGGGCCACGCTTCCGACCAGTCGACAATTCCCGGCGTGAGGGCGAGCAATATGCCGAAAATCCATGTCGCCATCATCGCCGGGCGCATGATGACGCGATACAGTTTCAGTTCCATCTCTTGATAGGCTGAATCCAGCTCAGGTCTCCCACTCGCTTTTTCTGCATGGTAAACAAACAATCTGGGTAAATAGAATATACCAGCCATCCAAGATATCACCGCCATGATATGTATAGACAGCGTCCAAGTATAATAATCAGATAGTATGTCAGTAAAAAACGTCACGAACGAACCTGATTTATAAGTCTGGTAACATTCTCTGGATCTGCCTCAGGCGTGATGCCATGACCCAGGTTAAAAACAAAAGGCCCGTCTCCCAAAACATCGATAATGTGGCGTACAGCCTTATCCAGATCGTCACCACCCGAGATCAAAAGAGAAGGATCGAGGTTGCCCTGCACCGCGCAAATTGTCTGCAGATGGTCACGCGCCCATTCAGGATCAACTGATTGATCGATCGCGACGCACTGAACGCCTGTCACCTTCGCATAATCAACAGATCGTTCACCAGCGCCACGGGGAAACCCGATGACGGGAACATCCGGGTATTTGGACCTCAGCGCTTCAACGATCTTCTGGTTTGGCGCAATGCAAACATCGTCAAATTTATCGCCTGTCAACGATCCAGCCCAGCTATCGAACAGCTTAACGACCTCTGCTCCAGCGTCGATCTGCTTGCTCAGGTACCGGATGGTCCCGTCAACGATGCGATCAATGATACTGAAAAACGCCGCTCGATCATTCTCCAGTAATTCATGAGCCGGCGCCTGGTCCGGAGTTCCGCGCCCAGCGATCATGTAGGTTGCTACGGTCCAAGGCGCTCCAGCAAATCCGATCAGTGTGGTTTCACCGGGGAGTGATTTAGACAGACGGTCAACAGTTTCGTAGATTGGGTTCAATGTGTGATGCACATCGTCGGCAGCGTTCAGCTTGTCAGCGTTCACCACTGGTTCCAATCGAGGACCCTCACCCGTTTCGAACCACAGTTTCTGTCCCAAAGCCTGTGGTAAAAGCAGGATGTCAGCAAATAGGATAGCGGCGTCAAATCCGTATCGGCGGATCGGTTGCAGCGTCACTTCTTCAGCAAGATCCGGTCGATAGCAAAGGTCGAGAAACCCACCGGCTTGCGCTCTGGTCGCTTTATACTCTGGCAAATAGCGGCCTGCCTGGCGCATTAGCCAAATTGGCGGCGGGCTGACGGTTTCGCCAGCAAGTACGGAGAGCATCTTTTTCGTAGGTCCAGCCATCGTAGTATCTTTCTAAGCTTAAGTTGATTTTATTGATGGCCGGTGAGTCATGGGGATTACCGTAAACTGAAATTTGCTCACAGGGTTGTCCTCAAAACTCGACATCATCTCGAACTGTGAATTTCTACGGGGATATCAGCGCGAAGCAAGGTTTTTCCGTTCATTTTCAAGTGAGGTCATGCAGCAGCCTCGCAGGGGAAACCCTGTGATTGATGGGGATAACCATTTTGTCTTCACCATTCCAATACCTGCACTTCGCGATCATCCCGTGGGGGATAAGTCTGGCCTCGTCCCCAACTTTCCCAACGCTCGTCTGGTTTTCCCCAGCCTGCCGACTTATCCTCAGCGCAGAAGGGCGGTTCATGGCGCATACAATTCATCTTATTTCAGATTCCACAGGTGAGACTGTCGCAAACATTGCGGCGGCGACGATTGCGCTGTTCAAGGACCAAGCGGTTGAAAAACGGCTGCATGTGTTCGTCCGATCGCGTAATGACGCCGAAGCGGTGATTGAGGAAATCAAAGCAAAACCTGGCCTCGTCTTCATCACAATGGTCGACCGCGACATGGCGCAGTCCATCACCCAGGCGGCAAATGACATTGGGGTTGAGGCGATCTCCGTGCTCCAACCCGCTGTCGACGCCTTGGGCCGCTTCCTCGGCGCTGCAGCTCAGAACCGCCCCGGCGGTCAGTACGCTGTCGATGCGCTTTATTTCCGACGGGTCGATGCAATCGATTATGCGATCAATCACGATGATGGCGCGCTTGGCGATCGTCTTTCGCGTGCGGATGTTATTCTCACTGGTGTCAGCCGTACATCGAAAACACCAACCTGCATCTATCTCGCCTGCCGGGGGATAAAGGCGGCAAACCTTCCGCTTGTGCCCGGCGCGGACCCGCCTCAGGGCTTTTTCGACGCGGTGAACGCAGGCGTGCCAGTGATCGCGCTTACGGCCAGTCCTACGCGCCTGAGCCAGATCAGAACACAGCGGTTGGAGACAATCGGCCACGACAAAACCGCGGACTACGCTGCGCTTGATCAGATCCGGGCCGAAGTTGCCGATGCGCGCCTGCTATTCGAGCGTATTGGGGCCCCCATCATCGACGTCACCCGCCGTTCAATTGAAGAAACCGCTGCAGCGATCATGGCGATCTTGCGTGAACGGGGTGCGCTGTGACTGCCCCTCTGATCCTCGCTTCCGCCAGCAAAGCGCGGGCAGACTTGCTTCGCAACGCAGGCGTAACCTTTCAAACCAAACCTGCTTTGGTCGACGAGGAAGAGCTAAAGGCCGCACTTCGCGCCGAAGGCGCCCCACCCCGCGATCAGGCTGATATTCTGGCTGAAATGAAGGCGCTATCAGTTTCGCGAACGACCCCTGGCGCACTGGTGTTGGGTGCGGACCAGATCCTCGATCAGTCGGGTGACGCGTTCGACAAACCAACATCCTGCGAGAGCGCCCGCGATCAGCTCATCCGCCTGCGCGGCGCTAGACACGAGCTTCTGTCCGCCGCCGTGATCGCAAGGGATGGCGAACCGATCTGGCGCCATATCGGCCGCGCCCGCCTGCACATGCGACTGTTCTCAGATGCGTTTCTCGACGACTATCTCGATCAAATGGGCGATACCGTCACCTCAACTGTTGGCGGTTACATGTTGGAAGGCGTCGGCGCCCAGCTCTTCTCCCGCATCGATGGCGACTATTTCACCATTCTTGGCCTTCCGTTGATTGAGACGTTGGGTTTTCTGCGACTACACGGACATCTGATAGAATGAGCATTCTTCGCGCCGCGGTCATCGGATGGCCGATTGAGCATTCGAAATCACCAAAACTGCACGGGTACTGGCTGCAGACCTGCGGCATCGATGGCGACTACACCAAGGTCGCCACGCCATCGGAAGACTTCAATGCAACCGTGAAGGACATGGTTGCGAAAGGGTTCCAGGGCGCCAACGTGACGATCCCGCATAAAGAAGCAGCGCTGAAACTTGCAGATATCGTAACCCCGCGGGCCAGGGCGATTGGCGCATCCAATACGCTGATCTTTGGTCCTGATGGCGTCATTGCGGACAACACGGATGGTTTTGGCTTCATCGAAAACCTGCGTGATCGCGCAGGTGATGCCTGGAACCCACACGCGCTCGCTGCAGTCTTTGGCGCGGGTGGCGCATCGCGCGCCATTCTTCACGCGCTGCTGGATGCTGGAGCCCCTGAAATCCGCCTGCTGAACCGCACCAGGTCCCGGGCCGAAACCTTGGCGGCGGAATTTGGGCCCAGGATCAAAGTGATGGACTGGGATGAAAAGGATAGCGCCCTGCCCGGCGCTGGTCTTTTGGTGAACACCACCAGTCTGGGCATGGCCGGCCAACCGCCGCTGACACTGGATCTGACGCAAGCCGATAAAACTGCGGTTGTGACTGACATCGTCTACACCCCGCTGATCACACCGTTTTTGGAGGCTGCCGCTGCTGCTGGGTTGCAGACGGTCGATGGCCTGGGAATGTTGATCCATCAAGGTCGCCCGGGGTTTGAGGCCTGGTTTGGCGCGGCGCCAATCGCCACCCCCGAATTGCGGGAGCTTTTGTTGAACTCATGATCACACTTGGCCTCACTGGATCCATTGGAATGGGCAAATCGACCGTTGCTGCGATGTTCGCTGAAGAAGGCGCAGCAGTGTGGGACGCTGACGCAGCCGTTCATCGCCTTTATGCGGTTGGTGGTCAGGGCGTCGCCGCCATTGGCGCGATATCGCCGAACGCGATCAAGGATGGGGCCGTTGACCGATCGGTCCTGCGCGCGGAAATCCTCGCTGATCAGACACTTCTGAAAAAAGTGGAAATGGCGATCCACCCCCTTGTGGCGCTGGATCGGAAAGAAGCGCTCGATCAGGCGCGGGAAGAGGGACGCAAGGTTGCTGTCCTTGACATTCCTTTGCTGTTTGAAACCGGTGCGACCAAGGCATTTGACGCTGTTGTGGTCGTATCCGCTTCCGCAGAAAAGCAGCGGGCGCGCGTGCTGGCCCGGCCGAACATGACGGAACAGGCGTTTGAGGCGATCCTCGCCAAGCAAACTCTGGACACAGAAAAGCGTGCTGGCGCAGATTTCGTGATCAATACAGACGGGTCCTTTGAACAAACGCGCGACGATGTTGCGAAGGTCATGCGTTGGGCCCGGGAAAAGGCGACGACCGATGCGTGAAATTGTAATGGATACGGAAACCACCGGCCTGTCGCCCGAGGACGGGCACCGGGTGGTCGAAATTGGCTGTGTTGAACTGTTGAACCACGTGCCGACAGGCAAGGTTTATCATCAGTACATCAACCCCCAACGCGACATGCCGACCGAGGCGTTTGAGGTTCACGGACTGTCCGAAGAACGTTTGTCGAAAGAGCCTGTGTTCGCTGACATTGCAGACGATTTTCTGGCGTTTATCGGCGACGCCAAGCTGGTCATTCATAACGCCAGTTTCGATATGCGGTTTCTGAATGCTGAGCTGGAATGGTCATCCCGCCCTCTGATCCCGAACGATCAGGCGCTCGATACGCTGGCCATCGCGCGGCGTAAATTCCCTGGCGCGCAGGCTAGTCTTGATGCGCTTTGCCGCCGGTTCGGCATCGACAATTCATCGCGCCAACTACACGGCGCGTTGCTCGACAGCGAAATCCTGGCTGATGTGTATCTGGAGCTGATTGGCGGACGCCAACCCGATCTTGTCGGTAGCGGCAATCAATCGCGTGGCCCGGCATTGGGCGCAACATCTGCGGCCTGGGCGCCGACGACCCGGCCGAAACCATTACCATCCCGCTTGAATAAAGGTGCTCTGGCGAAACACAGCGCCTTTGTAGACACATTAGGCGACGCAGCGGTGTGGCGGCGCAGTTAGGCGCCGCCATTAGAAGCGTTTAGTTTGTGGTCGCTGTCGCAGCTTCGGCAGCGGCGGCTTCCTGCCGCCGCTTGACCTCGGCGGTGTAGATAGCGGCGAAATCAACCATATCCAGCAGCAGCGGCGGATACCCGCCATCGCGGGTCATGTCGGCGACGATGCGGCGCGCAAACGGGAACAGAATGCGCGGGCATTCGATCAGCAACACGGGGTGCAGCTGCGCCTCTGGCACATTTTCCACGCGGAAGACACCCGCGTATTCCAGCTCAACAATGAACATTGCCGCGTCATTCGACTTGGCGGTCGCGTTCACTTTGAGGATGACTTCAAAATGGTCGTCCGACCGCTTCTTAGCGTCCAGATTGACGCCGACCTGGATGTCGGGCTTGGCGTCCATCTTGCCGTCGCCGCTTTGCACAGCGACATTCTCAAATGACAGGTCGCGCACATATTGCGCCTGAATGGAAATCTTCGGCTGAGCTTTCGCTTCTTCGGCCATCTTGGTTCCTCACCACAGTGCAGATATGCGAGGTGGCTACCATGAGGCCACAGCCCCGCCAATCCCTTATTCTGGCTCTTATTCGGATGAGTTCGGCGGGCGCGACCATCCGCTCGTCCCCTTGGGACGCGATGAATCGTCTATGTCGTCCAAATCTATGTAATCCGCTTCAATCGGGTCCTCGCCCGAATCATAGCGCGGCTGCGGTCGCTGGACGCCGTAAGGGCCGACATGGACGGCGCGGGCGGCCAGTTTAGGACCAATCCATTTGATCAGGCCAGCGCGGACAGGTGGGATCAGTAGTGAAAAGCCGACCGCATCAGTGAAAAAGCCCGGCGTCAGCATCAGCAGGCCCGCAACCAGTATCATGAACCCATGCGCCAGCGGTCCAACGGGGTCGCCCCCTTCGGCCATCGAAGATTGCAACCGCGCCATTGCGGCAAAGCCCTGCATTCGCAGCAGAACGCCGCCCAGAACGGCGGTCAGCACGACAAGGCCCAGTGTTGGCCACAGGCCAACCCAGCCGCCGAGTTCAATGAACAGGCCAATCTCGATGATTGGCACTGCGATCAGGATCAGAAAAATCCACATGGCGTTTATTCCTTCTTGTCGGCCGCCAACGAGTCAAATCCCCGCAATGACGTGGACAGGCGGGCAGACGCTCTCTACATAGAGGCTGACAACGGCGGGCGCCACGCCTGTTGACTTCAAGGGTAGGATCTGATGGCTGACGGCGGAATGGTGACCTTACTGATATTGGCTGCGGTGACGGTGTTTCTCGTCCTGCGTCTGAAGAACGTACTTGGCACCAAGACCGGCCATGAAAAACCGCCTGAGCCGGTGTTTCGATCCGAACCGGCTGAGGCACCAGCCCCTGCCGAGGTGATCGAAACGCCTGAGATTGAAAGCGACGATCCCATGGCGGCCACGTTCGCCAAAATGCGTGAAATTGAACCCAGCTTTGATCCGAAGGGTTTCGCCGATGGCGCGCAGAAAGCGTATGAGATGATCCTCATGGCTTTTGAAAACGGCGACAAGGCGACTTTGCAGAAATTCCTGTCACCCGATGTCTATCAGGGTTTTGGCGAAGTCATCGATGATCGCGCCAACGCCGGCCTGACTGTTGATGCGCGGTTCGTTGGCCTGCGTGAGGCAAAGATTGTTGGCGCCCGCTTTGACGAAGAAGACCAGGTTGCCGAGGTCGACATGAAATTTGTCGGCGAACTGGTAACTGTGGTGCGCGACAAGGAACATCGCATTGTCGAAGGTGATCCGAATGAGATCCGGCGCGAATACGATCAGTGGACCTTCGGTCGCAAGATGGGCTCATCCGATCCGAATTGGCTGCTGATCGCCACGGGGGAATGACGGCGGCCGCGCCCAGCGCGCGGCGATCCCCAGCTGAACTGGCGGGCTGGAATGACGATGATCATCAGTCAGCGCTTTCCGCTTATCTCAAAACTGCCGCACCGGACGCGCCCCGCCCGATGTCCGGGCAGTCGGCGGCGGCTTTCTTTAGTTCTGCCTTCACAATCGGCGATCCAGGTCAGGGGCTGATGACCGCGTATTTTGAACCTGAACTTCGTGGCAGCCTGACCCAAACCGGCCCGTACCAACACCCACTGTACAGCCTGCCCCTCGTTATTCCTGGCCAACGCCGCTATCTGGACCGCGCCGCAATTGATGATGGCGCTTTGAAGGGCAAGGGGCTGGAGCTGGTATGGCTGGACGACCCTGTCGATGCATTCTTCCTTCATATCCAGGGTTCGGGTCGGATTCGCTTGCCAAATGGCAAGGTGCTGCGCGTCGCCTATGCCGGCAAAAACGGCCATCTTTATCTATCCATCGGACGTATTCTTGTCGACTGCGGCGTGATGCGGTCGGAGGAAGTGAAGGCTGAAGGCCTGAAGACCTGGCTTCGCGCCGACCCAACCGCCGGGACCGCCTTGATGCGTGAAAATGCATCGTACGTCTTTTTCGCTGAACGTCCGGGTCTGACCCCTGAAGACGGTCCCATCGGCACCGCGCAGGTTCCGCTTACTGCAAAGAAATCTATCGCGGTGGATGCGGGCCATCATCCGCTTGGCTCGCTTCTGTGGCTGCGCGCTGAGGATGTCACCGAAGCGCGTGGTGTTCTTGTCGTGGCGCAAGACACCGGCGGCGCGATCAAGGGTGCACATCGTATTGACCTCTTTCTGGGCGCTGGGCTTGATGCGGGTCGCCGCGCGGGCGAAATCTGCGCGGAAGTGCAGGTCACTCCTCTGATCCCTCAGACGGTGGACCGCATGTAATGGCCCGCCGCCGCCGCATATTGTCTGAGGAAGAACGCGACCTCTGGTGCCGCGTCACCCGGGACGTTGAAACGACGCAGCGCCCGCCGGCACCGACAGTGGTCGACGAATCGGCCGCCGCGCCCCAGCCTATCCAGCCAAAGCCCGTTATCCGGCGCGCAACGCGGATCGTGAAACCTATTGGTTCAACCAATCCTGGGGTTACGACACCAACGCCGCCTATCCCAGCGCCATCAGGTCTGGATCGCAAGACCGAGGAACGCCTGCGCAAAGGCCGGCGCACGCCCGATGCGCGCCTTGATCTGCATGGTTTATCAGCCGCCCGCGCCCACGCCGCGCTGAAGATCTTCATCGCCGATAGTCAGGCGATGGGGCGACGGTGCGTTTTGGTGATCACGGGCAAAGGCATGGAGGTCGAGCCCGGCTTTGGCGAGGTCGCACCTGGGGTCCTCCGGCGCGAGGCGCCCCGCTGGCTGGCGACGCCGCCCCTGTCGCAGATGATTGTGAATGTCAGCCAGGCCCACGCCAAACATGGCGGCGGCGGGGCGCTGTATGTCTATCTGAAACGTAAACGCTGACAGATCGTTGTGAGCACCATATCGGCGCTTGATCGCGTGAATGCGCCCAAAAGAACATACTGCGAACAACATAGAATGAGGGAGGATCGCCTATGCCCGTCGGAAAGAAACTGAACGCAACCCTGCACGCCTTCATTACACGCCAACCTGTGTTCTTCGTCGCCACCGCCGCGCCGGATGGTCGGGTGAACCTTTCGCCCAAAGGCGCGGATACGCTGCGCATTCTTGGCGACAACCGCATTCTGTGGCTGAACCTGTCAGGCAGCGGCAACGAAACAGCGGGGCACCTGAAGGCGCTGAACAGGATGACGATGATGTTTTGTGCCTTTGACGGCGATGCGCTGATCCTGCGGGTTTATGGCCAGGCGGAAACCTTGCACCCTCGCGACGAGGGCTGGGCTGAGGCGGCTGCGCAGTTCCCTGAGATTGCGGGAAGTCGCCAAATCTTCGAACTGAACATCGACCTTGTGCAAACCTCCTGTGGTTCGGGTGTGCCCATAATGCGCTTCGAAAAAGAACGCGTGGCGGAGGAGCTTGCGCCCTTCTACGCTGACATGGGACCGGATGGCGTGAAGGATTACTGGCGACGGAAAAATACCGAGACGATTGATGGAAAGCCGACTGGGATTTTTGTTGATGACTAAGCCTCCCGTGGCACGGGTAGTTCAGTGATAGCGTGCCATGTCATATGAACGAACTTATGTCACCCTTGGGTCAGACGGCACCAACCACGCCATCGTTCTCCGCACGCATCTGGGTGTGCAAACAGACGACGCGAGGATGATCATTTTCGAGGCTGGCGCAAAAGACATGCTCGCGCGCTGCGTGGCGGGCGACGCCACCCACCTGATGATCCGCGCCGCGCATCCAGACGCCGCTGAGATTGTCGCGAAGGCCCAGTATGGCCATGGCATCCTCATCACCGAAACCTTCATCGCCGCAAGCGCACCTTTGACCATACTGGCCCGGCGCCACATCACCCGCCCCCGCAGCATCGTGCTGCATCCGGCCACGCGCATCTATACATCTTTGTCGGATTTCGAAGAGGTTATCGAAGTCTCCTCTACCGTCGCCGCCTATGAAGGGCTGGTGGAGGGCGAATGGGACAGTGCGCTTACACAGAGCCGCTTCGCGGACGAAAATGTTACGATTCTTCGCGAGATTGAGGCGGCGCGCGACGCATAGCTGGTTCTGTCGCATCCGGCGTCGTGAGCTTCAATTCCGCCAGTTCAACAGATACCTCTCTGTCACCCCGACCAGCGCACTGACGAAGATTCCCAGCAGCGACAGGATCGTCACGCCAGCGAAACGCTGTTCAAGGTCATAGAGCGATCCAGCCTCAAGAATGTAAGCTCCAATCCCGTATTCCGCGCCCAGCATCTCAGCCGCGACCAGAAGGATAATCGCGATGGCCAGTGATATGCGCAGGCCGGACAGGATGCCGGGCATGGCGCCGGGCAGGACGATTTTCAGCACGATGGACCGCCAGGACAGGCCAAAGCTTTGGCCCATACGCACCAGCGTCCGGTCGACATTGTCGACGGCGCCGTAGGTAGCGACCACCGTGGGGGTGAAGGTGCCGAATGCGATCAGGGCGTATTTCGACCCCTCGTCGATGCCGAACCAGATCACGAACAGCGGCAGCAGCGCGATTTTGGGGATAGGGAATATGGCGGCGACCAGCGGGACAAGGCCGGATCGCACATAGGAAAACAGGCCGATTAGAACACCGACCGATATGCCGACGCTGGCCCCGATCAGCGCGCCAACGAACAGGCGGGTCAGGGATGGTCCCATGTGCTTCCACAACAGTCCTGTCTGGTAGAGCTGGACAAAGGTTTCCAGCACATCTGACGGGCGCGGCAGGGTCAGCGCGCTGATCCAGCCCGATCGCGTGCCAATCTCTGCAATCGTGATCATTGCTATAAAGACGGCGACGCTGATCCAGCGGATGGATCGCGGTGCAAAACCACCGCCGCGAAAAGATACCGGGCGCGGCTCAGCCATCGATCAGCTCCGCATCTGCAGCGCGGGCTTCGTCGCGCATCAGCGACCAGAGGTGGCGCTGAGGCGCCTCCAGATCTGGGTCGCCAAAGGTGCGGTCGGCGAGGGGTTTGTCGATGGTGACAATCTCTCTGACCTCACCCGGTCGGCGCGACAGAACGACAATAGCGTGACCCAGGCGCACAGCCTCGGCCAGGTTGTGCGTAACATAGACGGCGGTAAAGGGCGTGCGGGCCCACAGCGCGATCAGGTCGTCCATCAGCAATTCGCGGGTCTGGCTGTCCAGCGCCGACAGGGGTTCATCCATAAGCATCACAGCAGGGTTCACCGCCAGCGCGCGGGCGATGGCGACGCGCTGCTTCATGCCGCCTGACAGTTGCTTTGGCAGCGCGCGGGCAAAGTCGATCAGCCGTGTTCGCGCCAGCACGTCTGCGATGATGGCGCGTGCCCGGTCGCCGCGGATGCCGTGATCCTCCAACACGAGCGAGATGTTGCCTTCGACCGTGCGCCAGGGCAGCAGCGCAAAATCTTGAAAGACGTAAGTCAGCGGGTTCAGGCACCCGTCCGGCGGCTCACCCGTCAGCGTGACCTGGCCGGCGCTGGGCCGTTCCAGCCCACCGATGATGCGCAGCAGGGTGGATTTCCCGCAACCGGACGGACCGACAATGCACAGGATGCGGCCTGACGGCGCCTCTAACGAGATGTTGCGTATCACTTCCATCGCGTCATAGCGGTGCGATATGCCTGAAAGATGAATGTCCATGACGGGTCAGCGTTCGGGGTCGCGGCTTGCGCCCCCGATCAGCCGATCAGGCCGTTTCGACGTAGGATGTGTCGAGCAGCATATCGAGGCTCACATCACCGTCGATCAGCCCCTCGGACTTGAACCAGTTCAGTTGATCCTCAACCGAGGTGACGTTCAGCGCCGCGCCCGGGTTGATACGCATCGACCCCGCGCGGATGGATTTCTCCGCCTTTTCGAAGGGGCGGTCCGCATAGACGTATTTGTGGACCAGCTTGACCATGTCCGTGCCATCGCCTGCTGTCTTGTCGACCAGCGAAGCGTTGAAATCGGCGGCTCCGGCGGAAAACGCCTTGATGAAGCCCTCGGTCGTGGCCCGCTCATTCGCGGCGTTGTCGGCGGATGTGAACACTGTAGTGACCTGATAGTTCGGAATGTAGTCCGCGACATCACCGATGATCTGCACCGCGCCTGCGCCGCCAAGGCCCTTGGCGATGTGCGGGACGATGGACCAGGCGTCGACCTGGCTGGATTTCATCGCGCCAATGATTGCGCCAACTTTTTGCAGGGGCTTGTACTTCAGCGTCGCGCCCTCGGCGGCGGAGATTTTCGAACCCATGTAATGGAACGAAGACCCGGCCTGCGTCACCGCCCATGATTTGCCATCCAGCGCTGCAGGCGATGTCAGGCCAGCCGCGTGCGCATCGTTGGAAGCGAGAATATTCTGGCCGTCGATCCCTTTTTCCTCTGACAGTGCGCCGCCAATCACCTTGATTGCGCCCTTTTGCGCGAGCGAGACGAGGCCACCCGAAATTGCCGTCACCGCATAGTCGATGTCGCGCGATGCGATGGCGACGGCCATGGGCTGCGCCGCCTGGAAGAACTTGAACTCCACGTCCAGCCCGGCGTCGGCGAAATAACCCTTTTCCAGCGCGACAAAGCTGGCCGAATGGCTGGTGAAGCGCAGCGCGCCCACGGTGGTCTTGCGCTTGGCCGCAATGGCTGGCGCGGCCAGCGTCAGCGCCCCTGCGCCGGCGAGTTGCAAGGTATGGCGTCTGGTGAGATTGGTCATGTGATCCTCCCCTAGAAGTTGTTGCGGCTGGCTCAGGTTCCGGCCAGCTCTCCTTGAATTTCTTGTGTCAGCGCGGTCAGTGCTGCGGCTTCGTTCCGCGCCAGAACCGCCTCGACCAGTGCGGCTTGGCGGGTGCGGCGGGCGGCGAAGTTCAGCGTTCCTTCGCGCAAGGCCGACAGGCGAATGCGGCGGGACTGGTCGTAGTATGTTTCATGCGCCTCTATCAGGCGGGGCGATCCAGATGCGGACATCAGGGCGGCGAAAAACGCGCGCACCGCCTCGTCCCAGGCCAACGCCGCAAGGTCATCAGCATGCGCAGCGATGGCGTCTTCTGCTTTGCGCAGGGCGTGATGGGCGGCCATCACCCGACCTTCCCACGCCGTATCGCCATTCGCCAAAGCCCAGGTCAGGCCGATGCGCTCAACCTCAACCCGAATGCGGGTGATATCTTCCAGATCCGCTTGCGTGGCGGAGGTGACGCGAAACCCGCGCTGGGCTTCGGCGGCAACCAGACCTTCGGCGGTCAGCAGACGTAGCGCTTCGCGGATCGAATGGTTTGACCCGCCATAGCGTGTGCGCAAGTCAGCGATCTTCAGCTTGCCGTCAGGCGGCAGCGTCCCGAACGAGATATCGCGGCGAAGTGCGCCAGCGATCAGGCCGACAACGGTGGCGTATTCTGTCTTGGCGGAAACAAAGATCATGGGTTTAAATCCAAAATGTTGGATATTTTTGATAATGTTGGAATCTCCTTACGTCAACGAAATCGTGAGGCTGCGTTTTGGTCGCATCCACTCTTGATCTACGCTTCATTCGGAAAGCCAATGATAAGGGATGATTTGGATTGGCGCGGCGGAGAGACTGGATATGGATGATATCGACATCCGCATGATCGACGTTGGTGAACAGGTGCTGAAGGTTGCGATCAAGCACGGCCCTGCTGATCAGCCGCTTCTACTAATGTTCAACGGCATCGGCGCCAATCTCGAACCCGGCTTTCCCTTCTTTGGCGAACTCAAAGGCCGCAGCGGCATCATCTTCGACGTACCCGGCGTGGGTGGATCGCCGAT
The DNA here is from genome assembly GCA_965659735.1 of uncultured Pikeienuella sp. Classification (GTDB taxonomy): domain Bacteria; phylum Pseudomonadota; class Alphaproteobacteria; order Rhodobacterales; family Rhodobacteraceae; genus Pikeienuella. The sequence goes on along the minus strand of CBFHXH010000031.1, from coordinate 11,830 downwards.
CCCGGCGCTGCCCTATTGCCCTGCGACGCTTGCGCACTGGGCCAAGCGACTTTGTGAGATTTTGGGCCATGAGCAGGTCGATGTATCTGGCGTGTCATGGGGCGGCGGCATCGCGCAGCAGTTTGTGCGCCAGTACCCGAAACTTTGCCGCAAACTAGTGCTGGCCGCGACATCAGCCGGGTTTGTGATGAAGCCTGGCAGCGTGTCTGTCCTGTCCAAGATGGCCAGCTTCAAACGCTACACTGACAAATCCTACATGCGATCCATCGCGGCGGAGATTTACGGCGGCGACTTTCGAAACGAAACCGGCCACATCGAATGCCACGCGGCGGGCGTCAGACCGCAAAGCCAGAAGGGATACGTTTATCAGCTGCTGGCGATGACCGGCTGGACGTCGGTCCACTGGCTGTGGACCCTGCGCCAGCCAACGCTGATTCTGTCAGGCAATGACGATCCTTTGATCCCGGTCGAGAACGCCAAACTGCTCGCCTCGCTCATCCCGAATGCGCGGTTGGAACTGTTGGACAATGGCCACCTTTTCATCGCGACCCGGCCAGCAGAAACGGCCGAGATGATCGAAGCGTTTCTGGACGAAGGATAGGCTCAGCCGCCTGCCGCCTATCCCCGCGCCCATTCGTAAACCGCCTGCGCGCCACGCACCAGCGCCGCGTCCTGACCAACGGCCGCCACCAGCTGCACGCCGATCGGCAGCCCGTTCGAGGCTGTCTCAATCGGAATGGTGATCGCCGGCGTACCGCAGAAGGTCCAAAGTCCGTTGAAGATACTGTCCCCGGTAAACGCCAACCCTTCGGGCGCTGGGCCGGTCGCTGAAGGGCAGATCAGGATGTCGGCGACGCCAAAGACATCCTGCAGCCCCGCTTTCATCGCCGCCTGACAATCCAACGCCGCCAGATAGTCGGTTGCGCTGTATCCGGCGCCTTCGCGCATCGCCTCTTGCGTCTCTGGACCCAGACCTTTGGGGTTCTTGTCCCAATACCGGCGATAATAATGGGTCATCTCGGCGAAATTCACGATGGCGCGCTGATCTGCGGCGTCATCAAACGCAGGTGGGAGACTGGCGGAGGAGACACGGTCGCCCATCGCCTTTGCGACCCGATCCATCGCATCGTGCAAGTCAGATGTCGCATCATCCCATCCCGGCGGGTGCAACAGCGCCAGCCGGGGCGGCATCGTACCGCCAGCCGCCGCAAGATCATCATCCGCTGCCAAAACTGATGCGATCAGCCCGGCGTCCGCTGGCGTTGCGCCAAAAACGCCGACCGTGTCCAGGGTGTGGGACTGCATGCAGACCCCATCGCGCGGAATGGCGTCGAACGTTGGCTTGAACCCGGTGATCCCACAAAACGAAGCGGGGCGAATGACCGACCCGCCGGTTTGCGTACCGACAGCCAACGGGATCATCCCATCCCCCACCGCCGCGGCTGAGCCGGAGGATGAGCCGCCCGGCGTATGCGCTGGATTGTGCGGATTTCGCGTCTTGCCCGCATGCATGAAGGCCAGTTCGGTGGACACAGTCTTGCCCATGATCACGGCGCCCGCTGCGCGCAGGCGCGACACCAGCGTTGCGTCAGCCTCTGGCTGGCGCCCCGCATCCAGCGGACAACCGTTTTCCGTCGGCGCGTCAGCCGTGTCGATCACGTCTTTCAAACCAACCGGCAGACCATGAAGCGGGCCGGTCACGCCGCCAGCCGCGAAGGCGTCGTCCAGCGCTTGCGCCTGAGCCAGCGCATAGGTGGGCGAAAACCAGGTCCAGGCCCGCACATCATCTTCGCGCGCCTCAATCCGATTGATGCAGGCGCGCACCAGGTCGGTTGTTGACAGGTGGCCCGCTGCAATCTGGTCGCGCAACGCCACAGCGCTCATCATTCGATCTTCGCTCATAACCGCACCCTCTTTGAGTTCCAAATACGCGAAAAACAGCCTCACTGCCTGCGCAGCCTTATTGCGGACGATCCGCCTCCGCCTCAAGCGAAGGATAGCGCAGACCCAGCGTCACCCCCCGGGCCATGAAAAAGATCAGCATCGCGGCCCACAACCCATGATTTTCGAACAGGGGTATCAGGACCTGCGCTGCGATCAGGAAGATCGGCAGAGAGATCAGCATCGCGTTGCGCATGTCCCGCGCGCGGGTCGCGCCGATGAAGATACCGTCCAGCATCCATGACGGGCAGCCCAGCGGCGGCGTCAGGGCGATCCAGATCAGGAAGCCATAGGCGGCGACGCGCACTTCTTCCGACGTTGTCATGATGTTGATGATCGCGACGCCGCCAAACCAGAAGGCGGCGGCCAGAATGACTACGCAGATCATTCCCCATTTGAACGAAATCGCCGCCCCTTGCCGCAGCGCAGCGCGGTTGCGCGCGCCAAGGGCGTTGCCCACCAGCGCTTCCGCCGCAAAGGCGAAGCCGTCCATTGCATAGGCGGTGATGAACAGGAACTGGATCAGGATCTGGTTCGCCGCCAGGGTCACGTCGTCAAAGCCGGAAGAACGGAATATGAAATAGGCGAACCCGATTTCCAGCAGAACCGACCGGATCATGATGTCGGTGTTCACTGACGCCATCTTGCGCAGGCGCTCCGCCTCAAAGATCAGGGATTTGTCCAGCCAGGCGGATCCCCGGAACGCGCCGCGGCACATCCACAGACCCAGCGCCAGCCCGGACCATTCGGCGATGATCGTGGCGATGGCGACGCCTTCGACGCCCCAGCCAAGGCCAAGGACGAACCAGATGTCCAACGCCATGTTCACGCTGTTGATCCACAGCTGAAGGACCAGAATTTCCTTCGTCCGTTCTGCCGCGACCAGCCAACCGGTGATGGCGTAGGCGCCAATCGTGGCGGGCGCGCCCCAGATACGGATTTCCATATAGGCGCGCGTAAGGCTTTCGACCTCTTCCGACGCGGGGGACGCCTGAAAGGCCAGTCCGAAGATCGGCGTCTGCAGGATGATATAAACAACGCCCGCAACGCCGGCGATCATCAGCCCGCGCACTAACAGCGCGGTAACCTCGCGGTCTTCCCCGGCGCCAAGCGCCTGGGCTGTCAGACCTGCGGTGCCCATCCGCAGGAAGCCAAAGATCCAGTAGATGAAGGCGATGATGATGGCGCCCAGACCGACGGCGCCGATGGGCGCAGCCTCGCCCATCTGGCCGATCACGCCCGTATCGACTGCGCCAAGGATTGGAACGGTGGCGTTTGACAGAACAATAGGCAGCGCGATCTTTAGGACGCGCTTGTCGGTGACAGGACCTTTATGCTCCGCTGCGCTGGTCACGCGCCGATCACTTGCCTTCGCCGGGCATTAGAAAGTTGCCATGCGCGGCGGCGATGGGGCGGCCGCGATTGTCCTGCCAGGCCTCAACCCGCACATTTGCCACGCGCCTCCCGGCTTTCTGCACGATGGCGCGGGCGTAGGCGTCGCGCGGGCGGCCAGAACGCAGGTAATCTATCGTCAGGTTGACTGTCTTGGGCGTGCGGGGAAATTTGCCACGCAGCAGCGCCTCTTCCGCCTCGCCGCCCGCTTCCAGCTGCGGCCAGACCAGGTCCCAGGTCAGCTGGGTCTGCGCCGTGATTTCCAGAAAAGCGCTGACCACGCCGCCATGAAGGGCTGGGATCGTCGGGTTGCCGATCAGCTTGTCTGAGAAATTCAACCGCCCTGTCAGTTCGTCGCCCATCCGCGTAAATTTGACGTCGAGAAAGCGGATATAGGGAATGCTGGCAGTCAACGAGCCGAGGATCGCATCGCGCCGTTCCTTGCGGGTCTGTTCCTTTGCTGCGCTCATCTTAGTGCGCAAACTTGGTTTTGGCGGCGGTGATCATGAAGGCGCCGGTAGCAGTGGCGATGGGGTCGTCCGATGTTTCATCATAAGCGACGCCCCTGCAGAACGCGACGGATCGGGTCAGCCGATAGCATTCGCATTCCGTCCACAGCGTAAGGCCCGGTTTCGCCGCGCGCATGTAATCGACACGCAGGTCCAGCGTGGCGACCATGCCCTTCAGGTCGGGATGGGTCATCGCCGCCAGCCCGCAGGCGTTATCCAAAACGGTGGTGACAACGCCGCCATGGATCACGCCGGTTTCCGGGTCGCCGATCAGACTGTCCTGATAGGCAACCGAAATGATCGCATGGGCTGGGTCCGCCTTGTGGCTGCGCATGCCAAGTTCTTGGCTATGAGGTATCGCCTTCATCTCATATCCGTCTTCGTGGATTCGCGTCATGATGCTAACCTATGGTCACTTCGGTTTAAGAACGCCAAAATTCTCTTTCGTGCAATCACTTAGAAAGCACGCGGAATTTAGCTTGACGTTAACGTCAACGTAACCATATAAAACACATAGATTCGAAGCAATAGGACGATGATCCCATGTCAGAGAAGACATTCTCCATTGGTGAGCTGTGTACAGAATTCGACGTGACACCGCGCACCCTGCGCTTTTACGAGCAGCGCGAACTGCTTAGCCCGATCCGTGAGGGTCAGAAACGCATCTTTACCGCCCGTGACCGGGCGCGCCTGAAGCTGATCCTGCGCGGAAAACGCTTTGGCTTTTCGCTGGAAAGCATCCGTCAGTGGTTGGAACTGTATGATCTGGGCGACAGCCAGGTCACTCAGCTGACCACCTGGCTGGAACATGCGCAGGTGCAGATGGAAACGCTGTGCGAACAGCGCGACGAACTGCAGGACGCGATGACCGAACTGCAGGATCTGATCAACTACGTTGAGCGTGATCTGGAACATCGCGGCGCCTCGGAAGCGGCGCAGTAAATCCCCCCTTTTCAACTTTTAACGGACGAGTAGACCATGCCCGTATACAACGCCCCCGTCGAAGATACGCTTTTCATCCTGCACGAAGTCATGAAGGTTCAGGACAACAATGACCTCGAAGGCTATAATGAGCTGACGCAGGACCTGACCTCAGCCATTCTTGAAGAGGCCGGCAAACTAGGAACAGAGGTTCTTGCGCCCCTGAACACTGTCGGCGATTGCGGGTGCGTTTTGGAAAACGGCGTTGTCCGCACGCCAGAAGGGTTCAAGGAAGCCTTCGATCACCTGCGTGAAGGCGGCTGGACGGCGCTTGCCTCTGACCCGGAATACGGCGGTCAGGGCATGCCGGGCGTGATCCACGCGGCGGCTGGCGAATACCATTCGTCCGCCAACATGGCCTTCATGATGTTCTCGGGCCTGACCCACGGCGCGGCGCGCACGATCCACGCCTATGGCACGCCGGACCAGAAAGACACGTACCTCGAAAAGATGGCGACGTGCGAATGGACCGGCACCATGAACCTGACGGAGCCGCATTGCGGCACCGATCTGGGTCTGCTGCGCACCAAGGCGGAACCGCAGGATGACGGGTCGTACAAAATCTCGGGCCAGAAGATCTTTATCTCGGCTGGTGAGCACGACATGGCTGACAACATCGTCCACCTCGTCCTCGCTCGAATCCCCGGCGGCCCCGAAGGCGTCAAAGGCATTTCGCTGTTCATCTGTCCGAAGTTCATGGTGAACGAGGATGGCACGCTGGGTCAACGCAACGGCGTCGCCTGTGGCAATCTCGAAGAAAAGATGGGCATCCACGGCAACCCGACCTGCGTCATGAACTATGACGAAGCCACCGGTTACCTGCTGGGCGAGCCGCACAAAGGTCTGCGCGCGATGTTCACCATGATGAACCAGGCGCGGATGGATGTTGCAGGCCAGGGCCTCTACCAGGCGTCTGCCGCGTATCAGGTCGCCGCCGAATACGCGAAAGACCGTCTGCAGGGCCGCGCCGTCACCGGTGTCGAAGCGCCGGAAAAGGCCGCTGATCCGCTGATAGTGCACCCCGATGTGCGCCGCCTGCTGCTGGACCAGAAAGCCTTTGTCGAAGGCGCCCGCGCCGCGCTTCTGATCGCTGCTGAGCTGCACGACACCATCGGCCGCAGCGAAGATCCGAAAAAGCGCGAAGCGGCTGACGACATGCTGGGCCTTCTGACGCCGGTGCTGAAGGGCTTCTTCACCGACAAGGGCTTCGACATGACCGTGCAGGCGCAGCAGGTCTTTGGTGGCCATGGTTACATCAAGGAATGGGGGATGGAACAGTTCGTCCGCGACGCCCGCATCGCCATGATCTACGAAGGCGCGAACGGCGTTCAGGCGCTTGACCTTGTCGGCCGTAAGCTGGCGCACAAGGGCGGCGCAGTGCTGATGGGTTTCTTTGATCAGATCAAAACCTTCATCAAGGAAAATGAAGGCGACGAAGCCGTCGACCGTGACTTCCTCAACCCGCTGAAGCAGGCGTCGAAGGACATGCAGGCCGCCGCGATGTATTTCATGCAGGAAGGCATGAAGAACCCGAACAACGCGCTGGCAGGTTCGTCCGACTTCATGCACCTTTTCGGTCATGTTCTTCTGGGCTGGGCCTGGTCGCGCATGGCGATCGCGGCGAAAGCGTCGCTGGACAGCGGCACGACCAACCCGGACTTCTACGAGAACAAGATCCGGACTGGCCGCTATTACATGTCCCGCAGCCTGCCCGAAACGGTGATGCGCCTGACGCGCATCCAGTCTGGCGCAGACCCTGTGATGGACATCCCCGCCGAAGCGTTCTGATTGGCGCGACGTTAAACTGTCATTGCCGGATTTGATCCGGCAATTCAGTTCTCAACTCGAAAATGCATGCCCGGGCCCATCCTGGGCATGACGTTCCAAAAATACTCAGGGAGTCAGAGAATGCAGTTCGAAAACCTAAAATCCGACTGGATGACCGAAGACCACGTCATGTTTAACGATGTGGCCTCCAAATACCTCGAAACCGAATGGAAGCCGCGCGCCGAAGGTTGGCGCAAAGCCGGCATCATGGACCGGTCGGCCTGGAACGAAGCGGGCGAAATGGGCCTTCTGTGCGCGTCTATCCCCGAAGAATACGGCGGCGCTGGCGGCGATTTCGGGCATGAGGCGATCCTTAGCCTGATCCAGAACCATCACAACATGGCGTCTTGGGGCCAGTCGATCCATTCCGGCATCGTCGCGCACTACATCCTGAACTGCGGCACGGAAGAACAGAAAAAGCGCTGGCTGCCCAAAATGGCGTCTGGCGAAATGGTCGGCGCGCTGGCGATGACGGAACCGTCCACCGGCTCGGACGTCCAGAACATCAAGACCAATGCGAAAAAAGACGGCAACGTCTATCGCCTGAACGGTCAGAAAACCTTCATCACCTGTGGCCAGCACGCGGACATCATCCTTGTCGCGTGCAAAACCAACCCTGCGGAAGGCTCCAAAGGCGTCTCTTTGCTGGCGGTTGAGACGGCTGAGGCTGAAGGCTTCACCCGCGGCCGCAACCTCGACAAGGTCGGCCTGAAAGCGGCAGATACGTCAGAGCTGTTCTTCGACAACGTGTCGGTCCCGCCGGAAAACATCCTCGGCGGCGAAGAACACCAGGGCTTTTATCAGATGATGGGCCAGCTTCCGCAAGAGCGTCTGCTGATCGCCTGCGGCGCTGTCGGCGCGATGGAAGGCGCGGTGCGCAAGACCATCGAATACGTAAAGGAACGCAAGGCGTTTGGTAAATCCATCATGGATTTCCAGAACACCAAGTTCAAACTGGCCGAATGCAAGACCAACACGGTCGTCGCCCGCACGTTCCTCGACAGCTGCATCGAAGCGCACCTGAAAGGTGAGCTGTCGGTGGAAACCGCTGCAATGGTCAAATACTGGACCACCGACATGCAGGGCAAAGTCCTTGATGAATGCGTCCAGCTGCATGGCGGCTACGGCTTCATGATGGAGTACGACGTGGCCGAGATGTGGACTGACGCCCGCGTGCAGCGGATCTACGGCGGCACAAACGAGATCATGAAAGATCTGATCTCGCGGAAACTTTAAGCCAGCGAAACGGCCTCGGCATTGAGTTGGGGCCTTCAGCCCCCGAAGAAGAGGTCGCGAGGCTCGCCCGGGACGGTTTCAACAGGAAGGGACGCCCCAAATGACCATCAAACTCCACTGCTTCGGCGAAAGCGGCAACTCCTACAAGGCGGCGCTGCCGCTGCACCTGTCGGGTCTCGAATATGAACTGGTGGAGGTTGATTTCTTCGGCGGCGAAACCCGCACACCGGAATACTGCGCCAACGTCAACGAAATGGGCGAAGCGCCTGTGATGATCGACGGCGATGTAAAGCTGACCCAGTCAGGCGTCATTCAGGACTACATCTCGGAGAAATCCGGTAAGTTCGGTGGCGCGACGCCCGAAGAACGGCGTGAGGTTCTGCGCTGGGTTCTCTTCGATAACCACAAGCTTAGCTCCATGGCGGGCATGACACGATTCCTCGCCAACTTTCTGCCCGAAGACAAACGCCCCACTCAGGTGATCGAGTTCAACCAGGGCCGTCTGGCCGGCGCCTATGGCGTTCTCAACGGTGCGCTGGAAGGCAGGGACTGGCTGGTCAGAAACGGCCCGACCAACGCCGATTTGTCCTGCTGCGGTTACCTTTTCTACCCGGAGCCCTTTGGCTTTGACCGGGCCGACTGGCCGAACATCGACGCCTGGCTCACCCGTATCGAAGGGTTGGAGGGCTACAAGGCCCCATATGACCTGATGCCAGGCCGAAAATCTGCAAATCAGAAAATTCAGTAAATCCTGAAAAGGACCACACTCCCATGACCGAAGCTTACATCTATGACGCCGTGCGATCCCCACGCGGCAAGGGCAAGAAAGACGGCTCTCTGCACGAGGTGACCTCAGTGCGCATGGCCGCCAACGCCCTGAATGAGATCAAGGATCGCAACAACCTCGACACGGCTGAAGTTGAAGACGTGATCATGGGCTGCGTCACCGGTGTGGCTGAACAGGGCGCATGCCTTGCCCGGTCCGCGGTCCTTTACGCAGGCTGGGACGAAAGCACCCCTGGCCTCCACATCAACCGTTTCTGCGCTTCGGGAATGGAGGCTGTGAACCTCGCCGCCAACCAGGTCAAAGGCGGCGGCGGCGATCTGTACGTCGCGGGCGGCGTAGAGATGATGTCCCGCGTCCCGATGGCGTCGGACGGCGGTGCTTTGGCGATCGATCCGTACCTCGCCATGGGTAGCTATTTCGCGCCACAGGGCGTGTCCGCTGACCTGATCGCGACGAAATACGGCTTTTCTCGCGACGACGTCGACGCCTATGCGGTCGAAAGCCAGAAACGTGCGGCCAAGGCGTGGGAAGACGGCGTATTCGCCAATTCCGTATTCGCCGTGAAAGACCAGAACGGCATCACCATCCTCGACCATGACGAATTCATCCGCCCCGGCGCTGATATGCAGAGCCTCGGCGCGCTGAAGGCGTCGTTCAAGGACATGGGCGAAACCATGCCGGGCTTCGACAACGTCATGAAGCTGCGTTACCCGGAAATCGAGACGGTGAACCACGTCCACCACGCCGGTAACTCTTCGGGCATCGTAGATGGATCGACTGCGGTTCTGATCGGATCGAAAGAGATTGGCGAAAAGCTGGGCCTGAAACCCCGCGCCCGCATCAAGGCGACCGCTAAGATCGGGTCAGAGCCTGCGATCATGCTGACCGGCCCGGTGCCGGTGACCGAGAAGATCCTGAAAGACAACGGGATGGAAATCGGCGACATCGACGTCTTTGAAGTCAACGAAGCCTTCGCCGCCGTGCCATTGTTGTTCATGCAGCATTTCGACGTTGATCATTCGGTTGTGAACCCCAACGGCGGCTCCATCGCCATGGGCCACCCTCTGGGTGCCACCGGCGCGATGATCATCGGCGCCGCGCTGGACGAACTGGAACGGTCCGGCAAGGAAACCGCGCTGGCGACCCTTTGTGTGGCTGGCGGCATGGGCGCCGCGACTATCATCGAGAAGGTCTAAGAAACCGGCATGCGCCACTTTTTCGCCATATTTGCAACCAACCGGAGCCTTGATTGATGTCGATCGTCGCGAATATCATGCCTCGGAAGGAAACGCATCCCATGAGGTCGCGAGCTGAAAGAGCAGTCAAACTGCATGCAGCCGGTTTTCAATCGGGTCGCGTTGCGATGCTGGCGAAGTGCTATGACCTGCCGCTGCCCGTCTACATGGGTGACGAAGTCTTTGTGATTGAATCGGAGCGCAAGTTCATCGAACTGATTTCCGGCTATCGCTATTTCGTCATGAAGGATGCATTGGTGAAGGTCATTGGAGAGCTCATTGATGAGTTCGACGACGGCGAAAACACGCTGATCACCACGCGCTTTACCTTTGAATATTCGGACGGCCGCAAGGAAGAAGTGGTTTCGACCCAATATGCACGCAAATCCGGCGACAGGCCGATCGTTCAGATGGTGGAAAACGAAACTTACCCCCATCACGTAGCCAAAGCCATCTGACAACGCCGCCCCGGCGGTATCGGAGACATGACATGACCATTTTCCACTATGATGTGGACGCTGACGGCGTCGCGACTATCACCTGGGATCTGCCCGACGCATCGATGAACGTGATGAACGGCCAAGGCCTGGAAGAACTGAACGCAGCGATCGACAAGGCGCATGCGGATGAGGCGGTTAAGGGCATCATCGTCACCTCCGCCAAGAAGGATTTCGCTGGCGGCATGGACCTGAACATCCTCGGCCAGGCCCGCGCGCAGGCAGAGGCGTCCGGCGGCAACCCTGCCGAAGCGATGTTCAACATGGTCATGGATATGCACGGCCTGATGCGGAAGATCGAACTGGCCGGCATGGACTTCAAAACCAAGAAGGGCGGCAAGCCGACTGTCTGGGCCAACCCCGGCACCGCTGCTGGCATTGGGCTTGAACTGGGCCTTTGCTGCCACCACCGCATCGTCGCGGATAACCCGAAGGCCAAGATCGGCCTGCCGGAAATCCTTGTCGGCATCTTCCCCGGCGCAGGCGGCACCACCCGCCTGATCCGTATGCTGGGTCTGATGGCGGCCTCCCCGTTGCTGCTCGAAGGCAAAATGCAGGCCCCGGCCAAGGTGAAGGCCGCTGGCGTCGTTGACGAAGTCGTTCCCACTGACGAGCTGCTCGCCAAGGCGAAGGAATGGGTTTCGAACGCGAAAGACGCCGACTGCGTCCAGCCCTGGGACGCGAAGGGCTACAAGATGCCCGGCGGCGCGCCGTATCACCCAGCGGGCTTCCAGATGTTCGCGGGCGGCGTGGCGATGGTCCACGGCCGCACGCACGGCGCTTTCCCGGCGGCGAAAGCGATGCTGTCGGCGGTCTATGAGGGCGCCTGCGTCGACTTTGACACCGCGATCCGGATTGAGGCGCGCTGGTTCACCAACATCCTGATGAACCCGTCTTCATCAGCGATGATCCGCTCGCTGTTCCTAAACAAGGAAGCCCTCGAAAAAGGCGCCGTCCGCCCGAAAGATGTGCCTGACATGTCGGTCAAGAAGGTTGGCGTTCTCGGTGCAGGCCTGATGGGCGCCGGCATCGCCTATGTCTCGGCGGCGCGCGCCGGCATTGAAGTTGTGCTGATGGACCGCGATCAGGAGGCCGCCGACAAGGGCCTCGCTACGATCGCGGACCTGCTGGATGGTCAGATCAAACGCAAACGCCTGACCGAAGAGAAAAAGGCTGAGGTTCTGGCCCGCCTCACTGCGACCCCGGATTACGAAGCCCTCAAAGGCTGCGACCTGATCGTCGAGGCCGTCTTCGAAGACGTCGGCGTCAAGGCGGACGTCACGCAGAAGGCCGAGGCGATGTTGGGCGAAGATGCGATCTTCGCCACAAACACCTCCACCCTGCCGATCACGCAGCTGGCGGAGGCGTCGAAGCGCCCCGAAAACTTCATCGGCATCCACTTCTTCAGCCCAGTCGACAAGATGC